>DATMHG010000117.1:0-7804 GCA_035555035.1 Sphingomicrobium sp. | reverse complement strand
GCGGAGCTCGGGTCCGACATCCTGCCGATTGCCGATTACAGCGCGCTGTCGGTCACGGATACAGGGTGCGGCATCCCGCCGAACATCCTCGGCAAGATCTTCGAGCCGTTCTTCACGACCAAGGAGGTGGGGAAAGGGACGGGTCTCGGCCTCTCAACCGTTTACGGCATCGTCAAGCAGTCCGGCGGCTTCATCTTCGCGGATTCGCGCGTCGATGAGGGCACTCGCTTCGTCATTTATTTGCCTGTTCATCGCGAAGAAGCCCGAGCAGCTAAGTCGCGGATAGCGGATAAGAGCAAGCAAGGAGAGCTATGGGGCAGCGGCACAGTCCTGCTGGTGGAGGACGAGCCGATGGTGCGCAGCGTCGCTGAGCGGGCGCTGACCCGCCACGGCTACCAGGTCATCACCGCGGACAATGGCGAAGACGCGCTCGAGATTGTAGAGCGCGGCGACGCCATCGACCTTCTCATCAGCGACGTCGTAATGCCCGGGATGGACGGCCCGACCATGGTTCGCAAAGCGCGCAAGAGCCGACCGGATCTCAAAATCCTGTTCATGTCAGGCTATGCCGAAGAGCAGCTCAGGAAGTCGATCGACATCGAAAATGTGAACTTCCTGCCGAAGCCCTTCTCGGTAACGGAGCTTGCCGAGGCGGCACGCAATGCTGCCGGGCCCAAATAGACACGAGGGTAAATAAGCGCTTTGCGGTTTGGCTCACGCACCTTATGCGAAACGCAATGGAAAGTATCCGTTCGATCCTGATTGTCGAGGATGAGCCTCTGATTGCAATGATGCTGGAGGATTTCCTCGATTCGCTCGGCCACAAAGTCCGTGGCACTTGCGAGACGGTCCAGTGCGCGTTGGATGAGGTGGAGAGGGGCGGCTTCGACCTTGCCATCCTCGACGTCAATTTGAAGGGTGAGAACGTTTGGCCGGTTGCGACCAAGCTGCGCGAGAAGAACGTGCCGTTCGTCATTGCGACGGGCGGGCACGTCGATCCTCCGCCGCCGGAGTTCAGCGACGCGCCGGTGATCGAGAAACCCTATACGGTCGATCGCGTCACCCCTGCTATCGAGGCTGCCCTCGCCGCGTAAGCTCAAGGTCGCTGCTGCCGCAGCCGCGGCAACATTCGCGCTCCTGATTCTCGCCATGTTCGAATTTCAAAGCCATTTGATCTTTCCGACGCACGCCGTCGCGCCCGCCGGACCCGTCCCGCGCAATGCGGAGGAGCTGTCGATTGAAACTCCGGATGGCAATCGGCTCTCCGGGATTCACATTCCGGCAGACGAGCCGCGGAAGGAGCGGATGCTTGTTCTGGGCTTCGGCGGGAATGCTTGGAACGGCCAGGACGTGGCCGAATATCTCCATGAGCTTTATCCGAAGGCTAAAGTCGTCGCCTTCCACTATCGCGGCTACAAGCCGTCGACCGGCGAGCCTTCGGCGGATGCACTGATTGCCGACGCCCCATTGGTGTATGACCTGGCGGTAGAGCGACTGAAGCCGCAGCGGACGATCGCCGTCGGTTTCAGCATTGGCAGCGGGATCGCCGCGCAGCTTGCGACGCGGCGACGCCTGGACGGACTGATCCTCGTCACCCCGTTCGATTCCCTGAAGGCGGTCGCCCAATCCATGTATCCGTGGCTTCCGATCGGGCCTTTGTTCGAGCATCAGATCGACGCTGCCTCGGCTTGCGAGAAGACGGACGTGCCGATCGCGATTGTCGCGGCGGAACGGGACGAGATCGTGCGGCCGGAACGAACTGCGGTACTGCGTAGCCATGTGCGCAATCTGATCTTCGACCCGACGATCGCCGGAGCGGGCCACAATGACATTTACGCCCGTTCCGAATTTCAGGAGGCGATGCGCGATGCGCTTGTAGCGTTGGTCGAGCCGAATTGAGAAAGCGCGCTTCTGCGAACGAAGCGGATGGTTCCGGCACCGTGCCTCGGCCGATCTTGGGACAAAGTAACCTTAACGCACGGCGAGTCCGCCCTTGCTAGGAACACACCCTCCATCCATATTGTTGAGATCAAAGGCGCAATCGGGCGGCGGCTCGCGTTAAGACTCCGGCAGAGTTGATTGTGCGAGAAACTGGGGTAGCATGCCCCTTTAGAGGACGGTCCTGGCGGCCGGGATGCAAGGACGGGAATGACTAAGCTTTCAGGCGGCGGCGACGGCAAGAGCACCCTCTACTGCTCGTTTTGCGGTAAGTCGCAGCATGAGGTCCGCAAGCTCATTGCCGGCCCCACTGTCTTCATCTGCGACGAGTGTGTCGAGCTCTGCAACGACATCATCCGCGAAGAGTCGAAGTCTGCGCTGGTCAAGACCCGCGACGGCGTTCCGACACCTGCCGAGATCTGCAAGGTTCTCGACGATTATGTGATCGGCCAGGACAGGGCCAAACGCGTACTCTCGGTCGCGGTGCACAACCATTACAAGCGGCTCGCCCACGGCTCGAAAGCCAGCAACGAGGTCGAGCTCGCCAAGTCCAACATCCTGCTGATCGGTCCGACGGGTTGCGGCAAGACGCTCTTGGCGCAGACCCTGGCTCGTATCCTCGATGTGCCGTTTACGATGGCGGACGCGACTACGTTGACCGAGGCAGGCTATGTCGGCGAAGACGTCGAGAACATCATCCTGAAGCTGCTGCAGGCCTCCGACTACAATGTGGAGAAGGCGCAGCGCGGCATCGTCTACATCGACGAGATCGACAAGATCAGCCGCAAGTCGGACAATCCTTCGATCACCCGCGACGTGTCGGGTGAGGGCGTGCAGCAGGCGCTGCTCAAGCTCATGGAAGGCACGACGGCGAGCGTTCCGCCGCAGGGCGGCCGCAAGCATCCGCAACAGGAATTTCTGCAGGTCGACACGACCAACATCCTGTTCATCTGCGGCGGCGCCTTCGCCGGCCTCGAAAAGATCATCGCCGACCGGCTGCAGGGCAAGTCGATCGGTTTCGGCGCTCACGTTGCCGCTCCCGACGAGCGCAAGACCGGCGAGACGCTGAAGCATTGCGAGCCCGAAGACCTGCTGAAGTTCGGTCTGATCCCCGAGTTCATCGGGCGCCTGCCGGTGATCGCGACCCTCATGGATCTCGACGAAGAGGCGCTGGTCAAGATCCTGGTCGAGCCGAAGAACGCGCTGGTGAAGCAGTATGCCAAGCTGTTCGACATGGAAGATGTCGAGCTCGAGTTCACCGATGACGCGCTCCACTCGATCGCGAAAAAGGCGATCGAGCGCAAGACCGGCGCTCGCGGGCTGAGGTCGATCCTCGAGGGCATATTGCTCGACACGATGTTCGATCTGCCCTCGATGGACGGCGTCGACGAGGTCCACATCGACAAGGACGTGGTCATGGGCACCAAGGAGCCGGTCCGCGTCTATGCCGCCAAGGACAAGGCCGGCGACGCGGCGTAACCGCCGCCTCTCACATCAGCGTAGGGGGAAGAGGGCAGGGACCTCGCGCACATAGCGTGCGTGCTCCTCGCCGAATTGCGCTCGGAGCAAGGCCTCTTCCTCGCGGATGCGGATCAGCGTTCCGATGAGATAAAGGGGCACCGCGACGATCAGCTGCCGCCAGTGCCCTAGCGCGGCCGCGATGCTGATGAGGTAAAGCAGCAGGGCAAGATAGATTGGGTGTCGCACCATGGCGAACGGCCCGGTGCGCACCAGCTGGTGGTCGGTGCGTGTGCGAGCGACGATGCTCCAGTTTTCGCCCATCGTCGACGCGGCCGAGAGAAAGAGGATGATCGCCGTTCCGCCGAGCAGGACTACGAGCACTGTCGAGACGATTGAAAAGGGTGCCCACCAAGGGAGGACCGGCTTGACGAAGCCGAAGGACGCCGCGGCGAACCCAACGCCTTGAAAGCCGATGCCAATGACGGAGCCGAGCCGTCTTGCCTTTGCCGCACGCACCTCACGTCTCCGAAGGGCGATCCAGCCAATCGCGCCGGCGAGAAGCGCGCTGATGCTCCAGAACACGGCCACCTGGAGCAGACTGACGGAATGGCTCAACACCATCGGTGGCAGCTACCGCATGCTGTATTATCCAGTCAATACACCAACGATCTACTGACCCCGCACCGCCGCCATAAGTTGCGAACCGTACCGCTCCATGAGATGCGCGTCGCGGCCGTAGTGATCTTCCAGGAACTGAACGCCGTCAGCCGTCGGCTGCACCGTCAGATACGTCATGTAGACCGGAACAGGTTGCGGTAGATCGACCTCTTTTTCGACCTTCGGATTGTCGCCTTGAGGAATCTTCCCGTCGAACAGGAACCTCGCGACGCGCTTGTAATCCTCGAGGCGCACACAGCCGTTGCTGAACCACAGCTCGTTCTTCGTGAAGTGGTCCCGCTCGGGCGAGTCATGGAGGTAGATGCCGAAATAGTTGGGGAGCATGAACTTCATCGCGCCCATTGAATTGGCTGGGCTCGGAAGCCTCCGCAACGCGACCGTCTGGCGTCCGTCCACGACCGCCTGCCAATCAACCGTCGAGGGATCGAGGATCTTCGCATCGGGCCCGTAATCGGTCAGCACCTGATATTCGCGGTCCGTCAGATACTTGATTCCCTGAGCGACGATGCGTGGACCGATCAGGTCCTTCACCAGCTCGGGCGGCACGTTCCAATAGGGGTTCACGCTCGCATACTTGATGTAGGCCGCCATCATCGGAGTCGCCGTCTCGGCTTTGCCGACGACGATCTTCATCTGGTCGATCTTGCGACCGTTTTCCCACAGCGACAGCCGCGCCGAGCCCGCATCGACGAGGACATATTTCGGCTGTTCCTGCGGCGCAGGCAGGCGCTTGGTCCGCTCCATGTTGATGATGATCAACTGCTCATAATATTGCGGACCGCGATTGAGCGCCTCGATCGTGCCCGCGCCGGCGATCCCGTCGGGCTTGACCGCGTGAACCGACTGAAACTCCTTGACCTTGGAAGCCAGCGCGGCGTCATATTTGTCGCCGGCTCCAAGTCCGAGACGAGCGCGGAGCATCGAAACGCGTTCGCCGGTCGAGCCCGCCTTGAGCGTGGGTCCTTGAGGAATCTGGACATCGGGGAGGCTGCCCCAGGTCTGCTGGTATTTCACCAGTCCCCGGCGCAGCTCGGTGTAGATCGGGTTGACCGGTACGAAGAGATCGAGGGGAGCGCCGCTCCACGCCGCAGAGGTCATCTCGGCGAAGGGTCCCTGGTTCTGCACCGCATGCGGAACCAGCTCCTGGTCGATGTAGATCATGTCCACGCCCTGCTCGATGGCAGGCGGGAGATCGATCGGCTCGAGCGCGTCTGGTTTTCCGCTATGCCTGGTCGGTGCCTGCCATGCTTGAGTCATCGGCGCGGCCTGCGGCTGAACCATCCATGGCTCGGCGACCGCAGCGCGCGGCTGCGCCATCGGTGGCGGTGGCGGAGGCGGTGGCACCGGTCCTGGTACGGGCCAGTTGACCTGCGCGAACGCAGAGGCGGGCAAGGTCAGCGCACTGACCGCGAGCAAGAGTTGGCGCATAGTCACGCCGCTATTGATACTGGCGAAAACTGAACGGTTACAGAATCTTCGGTTAAATTTTACCGCGATTCATTCACCTTCCAGCGGAAGCGTGTCCTTTTCGGCGCTCGGCGCGTGCAGCTTTTCGGCGACGCGCTCTACCTCCTCGTCGCTGGGCGGCTCAGGCAAATCCTCGCCTGGAGCAAGGGCGTCGTCCGGAATGCCCGGCCCGGTGCCGGCGATCGTCTCGTTGATCGGCTCCTCGTTGGGGCCCGTGCTGATCTTTTCCCTGTCGGCCATGGTCGCGTCTCCATGGCTTCTACAGCGAGCGATTCGTTCGGATTGTTCCCGTACGTTTGTTGCGCCTTAAGGAGCTGCCGCCCATATACTAGTCCATGACTCGCTTTCTCCCCATTCTCCCTCTGCGCGACATCGTCGTCTTCCCGCATCGGATCGTCCCGCTGTTCGTCGGGCGCGAAAAATCGGTCGCGGCCCTCGAAGCAGCCATGGCCGCCGACAAGGAGTTGTTCCTGGTTGCGCAGCTCGATCCGGGCGAGGACGACCCGGACCGCGATGCGCTTTATGATCTCGGCGTCATCGCAACCGCGATGCAGCTGCTCAAGCTGCCGGATGGAACGGTTCGCGTTCTCGTCGAGGGCGTAAAGCGTGCGCGGCTCGTCAATATGCTTCCGCGCGACGGTTTCGTCGCGGCCGAGATCGAAGAGGTCAACGAAGAAGAGGCCGCCGGCCCTGAATCGCAGGCGCTGATGCGGTCCGTCGTCGAGCAGTTCGAAAATTACGCGAAGCTCAACAAGCGGCTCCCTGCGGAAACTGGGATCCAGCTGAGCGAAATCGACGATCCGTCGGTGCTCGCCGACGCGGTCGCCTCGAACCTGTCGATCAAGGTAGCCGATAAGCAGGCGTTGCTGGGCGAGCTCAACCCGTCGCGTCGCATGGAGATGGTCTTCGCCTTCATGGAAGGCGAACTCGGCGTCCTGCAGGTCGAAAAAAAGATCCGCAGCCGCGTCAAACGCCAGATGGAGAAGACGCAGCGCGAATATTATTTGAACGAACAGCTGAAGGCGATCCAGCGCGAGCTCGGCAATGAGAGCGAAGAGGGCGGCGACGAGCTCGCCGAGCTGGCCGAAAAGATCCGCAAGACCAAGCTTTCGAAGGAAGCCCGCGCCAGGGCCAACGCTGAGCTCAAGAAGCTTCGGGCGATGGCGCCGATGTCCGCCGAAGCCACGGTGGCGCGCAACTATCTCGACGTGCTGCTCGGTCTGCCCTGGGGTAAGAAGTCGAAGCTCAAGAAAGACATCGCCGAGGCGCAGCGCGTGCTCGACGAGGACCATTACGGCCTGGACAAGGTGAAGGAGCGGATCGTCGAGTATCTCGCGGTCCAGGCGCGCACCAACAAGCTCAAAGGCCCAATCCTATGCCTCGTCGGCCCACCCGGCGTCGGCAAGACCTCGCTCGGCCGCTCGATTGCGCGAGCGACGGGCCGCGAGTTCGTGCGCCAGTCGCTGGGCGGCGTTCGGGACGAGGCCGAGATCCGCGGGCACCGCCGGACTTACATCGGCTCGCTTCCAGGCAAGATCATCTCGAACATCAAGAAGGCGGGGACTTCGAACCCGCTCTTCCTGCTCGACGAGATCGACAAGCTCGGCCAGGATTTCCGGGGCGACCCGTCCTCCGCGCTGCTCGAAGTGTTGGACCCGGAGCAGAACAACAAATTCCAGGATCATTATCTCGAACTCGACTACGACCTGTCCGATGTGATGTTCGTCACGACGGCGAACTCGCTCGACATGCCTCAGCCGTTGATGGACCGAATGGAGATCATCCGGCTCGAGGGCTACACCGAGGACGAGAAGGTTGAGATCGCAAAACGCCACCTGATCCCCAAGCAGATGGATGTGCACGGCCTCAAGCTGGAGGAACTCAGTTACAGCGATGACGCGCTTCGCGCGATGATCCGCCATTATACCCGCGAGGCAGGCGTCCGCACGCTCGAGCGCGAGCTAGCCAAGATCGCGCGCAAGTCGCTTCGCCAGATCCTCGAAAAAAAGGTGGAGAAGATCGAGCTAACGCCGAACAATCTCGGTGATTTCCTCGGGGTACGGAAATTCCGCTACGGAATGGGCGAGGAAGAGGACCAGATCGGCGCGGTCACCGGCCTTGCCTGGACCGAGGTGGGCGGCGAGCTGCTGACCATCGAGAGCGTGACGGTGCCCGGCAAGGGCAAGGTGCAGACCACCGGCAAGCTCGGCGATGTCATGCAGGAAAGCGTCTCGGCGGCAATGTCCTATGTCCGCTCCAG
>DATMHG010000116.1:0-3809 GCA_035555035.1 Sphingomicrobium sp. | reverse complement strand
CGATCCGACAGCTTCACCGTCGCCGAAGCGGTCGTCCAGAGCTGATCGTCCGACTTCGCGGCCGACGCCGCGGTGGGCATGGATGCCGCGACAAGCACTACCAGACGCAATGTTCTCGACAGTTTCATTGAGGTCTCCGGCATCTAGATTGCCCGCGCGAGCAGATAGACGAGCGCGGCCGTTGCTGCGGTGGCTGGGATGGTCAAGACCCAGGCAATGACCAGGTCGGCCGCAACTCCCCAGCGGACCGCGGAGGCTCGTCGGGCGGCGCCGACACCCATGATGCAGCCGGTGATCACATGAGTCGTCGAGACGGGAATGCCGAATGCCGTCGCTCCGAACAGCATCGCTGCTCCGCCCGTCTCAGCGCAGAAACCCTGGTGCGGAGTGAGCCGCGTGATCTTGGATCCCATCGTATGGACGATCCGCCAGCCGCCCATGAGGGTCCCCAGTCCCATCGCCACCTGCGCTGCTAGGACCACCCACAGAGGCACGTGGAAGTGGCCATGCAGATAGCCGGTGCTGAACAGGAGAACCGTGATGATGCCCATCGTCTTTTGCGCGTCGTTGGCGCCGTGCCCGACCGAATAGGCAGCCGATGACAGGAGCTGGAGCCGGCGGAACGCCTTGTCGGCGCTGTTCGCGGGTACCGGCTTGAACAGCCAGCTTGTGAAAACGACCATGATCATCGCCATCAGCATGCCGAGGATCGGCGCCGCAAAGATGAAGACCGTGGTCTTGATCACGCCCGAAGAGACGATCGCGCCCAGACCGCCCTTGGCCACACCCGCGCCGACGAGCCCTCCGACAAGCGCATGACTGCTGCTCGTCGGAATTCCCAGGTACCAGGTGAGCACATTCCAAAGGATGGCGCCTGCGAGCGCTCCGAAGATTACCGCGGGATCGACAATCGCCGGATCGATGATGCCCTTGCCCACGGTTTCCGCGACATGAAGCCCGATGAAAGCGAACGCGACGAAGTTGAAGAAGGCAGCCCAGAGCACGGCCATCTGCGGCGTGAGCACCCTCGTCGAAACAATGGTCGCGATCGAATTGGCTGCATCGTGCAGCCCGTTCATGAAGTCGAATGCGAGCGCGACGAAGATCAAGGCGATCAGCGCCGGAAGCGCCAAGGTCGGTTCCATGGATTGGCTCCAAATCAGGCGTGATCGATGACGATGCCCTGGATCTCGTCGGCAACGTCCTGGAACCGGTCGAGCACGCGCTCGACGTAGCGATAGAGCTCGCGCCCGACGAAGAAGACGATTGGCCGTTCGACCCCGTGCTGCTGGTAAAGAGCGGCGAGCCCTTCATCGTGAAAGCCATCGGCGCGCCCCTCGAGGTGGACGATCGCCTCGGTGATTTCGTGAAGCCGTGCCGCGTTTCGGCCGATGTTGCGCATCAGGGGAATCGCCTCACGGACCAGCCGGGCAGCTTCGCGTGCGAGGTCCGCGGATGCGCGCATCTGCGGCTCGAATTCGCCGACCCCGTAAATCCGTACGGTCTTCGCGGTGTGCCAGATCTCGTCGACCGCATCGTCCATCGACGAGATCAGCGAGGTGATTGCGCTGCGGTCAAACGGCGTGATGAACGAGCGCCGCACCGCGGTCAGCACGTCGCGGGTGATGTCGTCGGCTGTCGTTTCGAGCTTTCGAATTTGTTCGAGGCTTTCGGCCAGCTGGCCGCCCGCCAGCATCGTCGCGAGCGCGTCGGCCGCGCTAACCAGCACCTCCGCCTGCCGCTCGAACAGGTCGAAATATTTGTCCTCCCGCGGAAGGATTCTCTGAATCACCCCACCCATCTACATTTCCCCGGAACCGGTCGTTGGAACTGACCTCGGAGTAGATCCGATGCACGTATGCAGAATGACGGTCGCGTTTCACTTTTGTGACAGCGCTCAACCTTCGGCGTCGAGGGAGTAGCCGGCGGAGCGGACGGTGCGGATCACGTCGGGCAGCCCGCCCTGGTTGAGCGCCTTGCGCAGGCGGCGGACGTGTACGTCGACGGTTCGTGCGTCGATGTCGGCATCGTGCGCCCAGACAGCGTCGAGCAATCGGTCGCGCGAAAAAACACGGCCGGGATTTTCCATGAAATAACGCAGCAGCCGAAATTCGGTCGGCCCAAGCTGCACCGGTGCCGCACGACGCCGGACTCGGTGCGCCTCCACGTCCATTTCGATGTCGGCGTAAGCGAGCTGTTCGCCCGCGAGTGCTGGCCGCACTCGTCGTAAAACCGCCCCCACGCGCGCGAGCAGCTCGCGCGGGCTGAACGGCTTGGTCACATAATCGTCGGCGCCGGTTTCTAGCCCGCGAATGCGGTCGCTCTCCTCCCCCCGCGCCGTCAGCATGATGATCGGGACCTGCGCCGTCGACGTGCGGCGGCGAAGGCGGCGGCAAACCTCGATGCCGCTCACCCCTTCGATCATCCAGTCAAGGATCACGAGATCGGGCGTGCGCTCCTCTGCAAGCAACAGCGCTTCCTCGCCGTCGGCGGTCCGGACGATTTCATAGCCTTCGCGGCTGAAATGCCAGGTGAGGAGGTCGGCGAGCGCGCGATCGTCTTCGACCAGCAAGAGGCTCGGCTTGGTCACAGCGCCTCCCTAGCGAGCGCGGATGACACTTTTATGAAACCGGCTCGCCCGTCGCCACCGGTAGCAGCACATGCACGGTCGTACCTTTGCCGAGTTCGCTCTCGATGCTGAGCCGACCGCGGTGGCGCTCGACGATATGTTTGACGATCGACAGTCCAAGCCCGGTGCCGCCGAGCGAGCGACTGCGGCTCGTGTCGATGCGGTAGAAGCGCTCGGTCACGCGCGCGATGTGCTCGGACGCGATCCCCTCGCCCTCATCACTGACGGCCAGGTGAACCATCGCGCCTTCATCGTAGGCGCTGATGGTAACGGGTGTCCCCGGTTCACCGTAACGAAGCGCGTTCGTCAGGAGATTGTCGAGGAGCTGCAAGACCTGGCTGCGATCGGCGGCGATCGCCGGAAGCATTCCGGGCACGTCCCTGACGAGCGGCGACCCGCGCTCTTGGGCAATGCGGGCGGCGCTGTCGATCGTATGATCGATGAGCGCTTCGAGCTCGACGGCTTCAGTCGGTGCGGTGAACTTCTCGGCCTCGATGCGCGACAGCGAGATCAGGTCTTCGACCACCCGCTGCATTCGCCGTGCCTCGTCGTGAACGACCGAAAGGAAGCGCTCGCGAGTTCCGGCATCGATCTCGTCCGCGCGTTCGCGGAGAGTTTCGGTGTAGCCGATCAGCGTCGCGAGCGGAGTGCGTAGCTCATGGCTCGCGTTGGCAACGAAGTCGACGCGCATCTGTTCGGCCGCGCGCGCCTCACTGCGATCCACGAAGCGGACAAGGCAGCTTCCGTCGGCGAGCCGAGCCGCGCGCATCAGCCATGAGCGCCGCGACCCATCAAGTCCGGTCAGCTCCACCTCCTCGTCCTCCTCGCTGCCGCCGCGCTCGAGCGCTTCCAGCGCGGCAGGGTGCGAGATGACGACGTCGAGCGGCGAACCTTCGAGCTCACGCCCGAGCAGCGCGCGCGCCGCCGCATTCGCGGATAGGACCCGCCAGTCAGAGGCAATGAAAGCCGCCTCCGCGAGGCCCTCCAGCAGGGACGGGGTGTCGAACGTCGCTTCTGCCATTCCGGCACCATCTAAGGGTTGCTCCGAGCGCGCGCCAGTAAGCGCCGCTCGAATGTCGGGCTCGACACGACGGATATAACCCAGGTCGTGACAAAGTCCTGTCCTACAGCGTGACGATTGAGGCATGTGCTCGCGGATGAGCGCTATTGGCCAGCCAAC
>DATMHG010000115.1:0-19513 GCA_035555035.1 Sphingomicrobium sp. | reverse complement strand
TTCTGCGCTTCGGCGGCGCGGGCGCGATCGAGCAAGGCTTCGCCCCGCTGTTCGCCTTCGAGGCCGGGGAGCGCCAGCGCCTTATCGATGTCGAGCGCGGCCTTGCCGGGCTGGTTCGCCGCGATCCACAAATTGCCGGCGGCCACCCACATGCGGGCGGTCTTCGGGTCTTTGTCGCTTGACGTCTTCGCCGCCTCTTCGAAGCTTTCTGCGGCCTCGTCGGCCTGACCGTTCTTCTGAGCCTCGAGCGCGCGACAAACGAGCGCATCGGTGGTGACCACCGCGGGACACCGGTCGACGGCAGGAGCAACAGCGACTGCGGCGGCGATAAGGAGGATCAAGGTGCGGGCTCCACGAGGGCGGCGACGGTCCGCAGGATCACATCGATCTCGTGCGGCTCCGACAGCCGATGAGCGCCGCCCTTGATCACATTGAGCTGGACATCGGCTGAACGAAGTGCGCGCATGGTGCGCAACGCGACCTCCAGCGGCACCTCCTCGTCCTTGTCGCCATGGATCAGGCGTACGGGGCAATCGATGCCGATCTCAGCCTGAAGCAACTGCAATTGCCGACCCGATTCCCAGAAATCACGTGCAAGCCCCTGGCGTTCCGCCGATTGAGCGTCCGCGAACCCCCATTCCGTGAAATCGGGCGCGGCGGCGATCCCGACGAGCGCGCGCACGCGCTCGGGCCGAAGCAGCGCGACGTGAAGGGCAATCCATCCACCCATCGACGAGCCGACGAGGATGAGCGGACCTTCGGTGAGCTGATCGATCAGGGCCACGCCCTCGTTGAGCCAGAGCGCAAGGGTGCCTTCCTCGAAGCGGCCGCCGCTGGACCCCGTGCCGGAATAGTCGAAGCGCAGCATGGCGAGCCGACGCCGCTCGGCGAAGGCGTCGAGCGCGAGCGCCTTCGTACCCTCCATGTCGGAAGCGTAGCCGGGAAGGAACACCAAAGTAGGCGAGGCGCCTTCACGCAGCCGATAGGCGATCCGCCGACCCCCGACATCGAGGTGAGCCAGCTCAGCCATCGATGCCGCGAAACGCAGCAAATGCAGCGGGCCTACGCGCGCGCGCGCGCGGAACCCGGCTTGCGCGGCAAGTGACTGCCAGCAGCCGACGTACGCACGGAGCCATCCGCACAGCTAGACGGATTCAAGCGCTGTAGGACAGCCCATCTTCAGCGCGACGACAGCCGCGTCAGTTCACCAGAAAGCGACTGCCAACCCTGTTCCGATGACCACGACCGACAGGCCCAGACCGATCATCATGTTCTTCAAATTGTCGCGAAGCGTATTCTCAAACATGGAAAACCCCCTCCCCAGTCTGATGGCCGACACTGTACCAGAGAAAAGATTTGCGGACAGCCTGAAATCCTGACTCCCCAATGATTTAACCGTGGATGAGCTTTGCGTGCCACAGGGTCGGAGGAACGGCGACTGACCCCGGCTGTTGTCGCGGACGAGTGGAAGGAGGCCCTTTGCAATGAAATATCGCAAGCTCGGCAACAGCGACCTCGAAGTTTCCGAAATCTCCTTGGGATCATGGCTGACCTACGGCGTCGGAGTCGAAGCGGACAAGGCGCGGGCCTGCCTGGAAGAGGCTTTCGCGCAGGGCATCAACTTCATCGACACGGCCAACATTTACGGCCGGGGCGCAGCCGAGAGCTTCCTTGGCGAAGCACTGCAGGGCCGCCCGCGAGATTCGTACGTGCTTGCGACCAAGCTCTATTTTCCGATGACGGAGAGCGACCGCGGCCTTTCCCGCGCCCAAGTCGAGAAGCAGATCGATGCGTCGCTGAAGCGCCTCAAGACGGACTATTTGGATCTCTACCAGTGCCACCGCTACGACTGGAACACGCCGCTCGAGGAGACGATGGACGCGCTGACCCGGGCCGTTGAGAGCGGTAAGACACGCTATATTGGATTTTCGGAATGGCCGGCCGAGCGGATCCAGACCGCGATTGATCTGTCAGCGACACGCGGATTCACTCCGTTCGTTTCGAGCCAGCCGCAATATTCATTGCTGTGGCGCGAACCTGAAGACGCAGTGATCCCGCTCTGCGCCGCCAACGGCATTTCGCAAATCGTCTGGTCGCCGCTCGGTCAGGGCGTGCTCTCGGGCAAATATGATCCCGATCGTCCGCCGCCGCGCGACTCACGCGCCGCGAGCGATGAGATGGGTGGCTTCATGGACCGGCTGATGCAGCCGGACGTGCTCCGAGCGGTGCAGCAGCTAAAGCCGATCGCGGAGGAGGCCGGACTGACGCTGCCGCAATTTGCGCTCGCCTGGGTGCTGCGCGAGCCGAACATCGCCTCGGCGATCATCGGCGCGTCGCGGCCCGACCAGGTGCGCGAGAATGCCGAGGCGTCGGGCGTGGTCGTCGATACCCAATTGTTCCTGCGCGCCGAAGCGATTCTCGACGAGGCGCTCGGGCGCGTCGAACCTGTCTGACCCAAGAAGGAGAAACGCAATGACGATCACCCGGTCTGCAACGGCCCGCTACAACGGCACTGGCAAGGAGGGGAAAGGCTTGCTCAGCACGCAATCGGGCGTGCTCCAGGACCAGCCCTACGGCTTCAACACCCGCTTCGGCGACGAGCGCGGCACCAATCCCGAGGAATTGATCGCCGCGGCCCATGCCGGCTGCTTCACCATGGCGCTGGCGTTCGCGCTGGCCAAGCAGGGTTTCAGCGATGCGCGGCTCGAGACCAAGGCTCGCGTGACGCTCGTTCCCGAAGGCGACGGGTTCAAGGTCACCCGCTCGGACCTCGACCTCACCGCCGACGTGCCCGACCTCGACGACGACAAACTCCAGGCGCTCGCCGAGGACGCGAAGAAGAACTGCCCGATCTCCAAGCTGCTCAACGCCGACATGGACCTGACTGTCCATGCCGGCGCTGCAGCGGGGGCCTAACGCACGAAGCTAGCGAGCGCTTCGGCGAATGCGGCTGGCTGGTCGAGCATGACGAAATGCCCGGAATCGGCGATCGGCACGAACGTCACCTTCGGCGCCTTGGCATATTCGCCGCGATAGAAGGGCTCTGCCCGCTCCTTCGGCAGCGCCGCCGAATAAGGAAAGACCAGAGTGATGGGCGTGGCGATCGTGGCCATGTCCGGCCTGAGGTCGGTGGTCATGTCCTCGTACATCGCCTGGCCCGCGACGCGCGGGTCGGCCTTGGCGATCCAGGCCGCGACCTTCGCCCGCGCGGCCGGGGTCAGCGCCATGCCTGTGGCCGTGCGCTCGGCGGCAGCCACATCGCTCTTGCCGAAGCTCGCAACCATCTGGTCGCGCATTGCCTTGGCCTGCGGCTCGACCTGGGTGACGGTGGCGTCCGGCAGGAAGATATCGCCGACATAAGGCAGCGCGTCCACGATCATCAGCGCGGAGGCATCCTGCGGATGCGCCTTGGCAAGCTGGAGCGCGACCAGGCCGCCCATAGAGTGGCCGACGATCTTGGCCGGGCTGAGCTTGTGCGCCGTGAGCCAGCCGTGGAGGTCGGCGACGACACCATCGAGGATCTCGGGCTGGAGGTTGGCGCCGGGATTGTCGCCGGCAAAGCCGTTGACCTGGACGAGGATCACGCGGTGATCGCGGGCGAGCGCCGGGACCACGCCGTCCCACACCGCGCGCGGGCTCGACAGTCCGGGGATGAGCACGACCGGCGAGCCCTTGCCGACCGCCTCGATCGAGATGTGCGGCAGGCGTTCGGGGGCGGCGGCGGTGGCACTTGGCGCGGCCTGCGCCGGGCCCGACCAGTTCAATGTGTTCGCCGCGCAGGCAGCAAGGATCAGTGCGAAAGTCCGCATGGATGTTCTCCCTTCGATAAATAGGTGAGGTTGGTCAGATGGCCTTTGAGCTGCGGGTCGAGGGTGAGACGAAAATTTCCTCGATCGGCAGGCCGAGCAGCTCGGCGATTCGGAAAGCGAGCGGCAGCGACGGATCGTACTTGCCGGTTTCGATCGCATTGACGCTCTGGCGCGAGACTTCGATGCGTTCGGCGAGATCCTGCTGGCTCCAGTTGCGCTCGGCGCGCAGGACGCGGAGACGGTTTTCCATCAACAGTGCGCCGCCGAGCCGAAGGTCAGCCTGTTGTAAAGTGCGCCGAGCCCGAGCCCGAAGAACCAGGCGATCGCGACCCAATAACCGTCGGCCCGGCCGACGAGTCCAAAATTGCTGAGAAAGCCCCAAACGGTGGCGATGCTGAGCGCGAATGCGCTTGCAAAAAGGCTTTGGCGAACCATCAGCATGCGCACATATTCGTCCTGCTCTTCGATAAGATAGCGGCCGATCGCGCCGAAGATGCCGATGATCGGCAATGCCGGCAGCACGGCTGCGAAATATCTAAGCGGGCCGGGGATGAGCTGGTGATTGAAGCCGTAAACCGCCGCGAAGAGGAACAATACATACAGCAAGCTGAGCCAGATGACTCGCCGGTTGTAGCGTTTCGAGGCGGGGGTGCGCAGCATGTCAAGCATCCTTCTCTGTCAGTAAAGTTAGCTTTACAACATGACAGAGAAGAATGTCAAGCTGGCTTGACGATTACTTGCGCTTTCCGTTCCAGCAGATGTTGAACAAGGCGTCGGCGGCCGGACGATCGAGCGCCGGCCGGTAGGTCGCGTTCGGATCGAAGCTTTGCGCGAAGCGGACCGCGCGCTTGCTGCTCTGCGGATGACTCTGGAGGAATTGCGCGCTGAACTGCGGGGATTCCTTGTACAGGCGCTTGAACAGTTCGGCGGTCGGCCTGGGCGAAATGTGGGCGCGCTTGAGCATGACAATCGCGTCGGCATCGGCCAGCGCTTCGTTGCCGCGGGTGTAGCTGAGCGCGACCAGTTGCTCGGCATTGGCGCCGAGGTTGCCGGCGAACATGCGGATGATGGCGCCGATGCCGAGCTCGCGAAGCAGCGCTTCGGTGACGTGCCGGCGCCGGACGTGCGCGACCTCGTGCGCCAGGATGCCGGCCAGCGCATCGCTGTCCGTCTCGGTGATCGCCGCCTTGAACACGACGATGTAGCCGCCCGGAAGCGCGGCGGCGTTGAAGACATTGACGTCGAGGGCGGCGACCTTGATCCCGTTCGGTCCCTGCGTCGCTCCGGGCGCGACCCGCTCGACCAGCGCTTCGAGCGCCTTCTGCCCGTCAGAATTGCGGCAGCGCAGGCTCCCGAAGTCACCGACGATTGCGCCGCCGACGTTGCGCTCCCAGCTCATCGGCACGTGCGGAGCGATCCAGTGCGGCGCGAGATAGCCGAAGCCGACGACGGCCGCCGTGACGAGGCCGCCGACGATCAGCGCAGGGATGAGTCCGACGCGGTCCACCCAGCGGCCGTAGCGCGCTTCCTTGCCGAGCAGCTGATGCACCTGCGCCGCCGCTTCGGACGGCAGGATCAGACGCCAGCCCTGCTGGTCGCTGCGTCTGAGGCGGACGCCGCCACTTCCGTCGACGCGGCGCAGCTGCGCCACGCCGATCTCCTCCGACCAGCCGCCGGGCTGGCTCAGCCGGATCCCGCCCGAATCGAACGCGACCGAGACTTGGTGCGGGTGGCCGGTGAGGCCGTCGTAAAGGCGAGCTTCCATCAAGGCTTCAGATGGCACCGACGTCGAAGGCGTCGGCGAAGCCCTCCGCCTCGCGCGGCGCGTGCGTGGTCGATTGCGTAAGGTCGCCCACGTCGATCGTGCCGTAGACGTGCAGGTGGCGGACCATGAATGCCCAGTTGCGATAGCCCCAATAGGTGATGCCGAAGCCGAGCGTGACGATGGCGAGCCCGAGATTGCCGAGGAACAGGCCGAGCCATTGCAAGGTCGTCGCGTCGAACGAGAATTCTAAATCGCCGAGCTTTGTCGCTTCCGCCGCCTTCCGAAAGTATTTCGCGTACCAGTGAAGTGTAGCAAGCGGGATTCCGAGGTAGAAAATCACGATCACGGCGAAGATGATCGTTGTCAGGCTAGCAGGAGGCGGACTGCCGCTGTTACGAGCCATAGCAGCCATCATGCCGACCGCGGAGCCTGCAACCAACAATCCGAACGGAGCCAGATAGACGAGGGCCCACCGTTCCTTCAGACCTTCCGCATCGAGTTTTGCCCGGAACTGGAGCGGGCCGAAGCTCATCGCGTTCCAGCGCGCATTCCACAGCCGCGTCGCCGCCCACGGATAGACGATGAACATGGTCATGAAAGACAGCGCGATCCGGCCGAGATATTCGCCGCCATAGTTCCAGCCCGGATCGTCGCTGCCGCCGCGGATGCCGTGCCAATATGTGCGCGACAGCCGATAGCGCAGCGCCCTGAAGCGGGCGAAACCGCCGAGATAGATGAAGGCGATCTCGAACAGGAGGATCACGCCGAACGCCGCGTCCGCCTTGCCGCGCGCGATCAGCGCGGGGAACAGGAACTGGAAGAACAGGAAGAACGGCACGAGGAAGCACATCACGATCAGGAAGCCGAGGAACATCTCCTTGCCGGTGCCGGTCCATTCGAGGCTGTCGTCGATGAAATGCGTGCGCGACCAGAGATAACGCCGTTGCCGCGCCGCGGCCCAAAAGCGGTAGATGCCAAGCGTGCAGATGATCAGCAGCGCATTGGTGACGGCGATTGGCAGATATTCGCGCCAGTTGCCGGTGAACTGAACCGCGCGACTGTCGTTAGCCGCCGCAGCGCCGGAATAAGCGTCCATGCAACCCCCTGCCCCCGAGCGGAACGGAAGCTGCAATGGAAGCAACGGCTTGGCAATAGCCCGGCGCGCCCTAGTTGAGACGCTTGTGCCGGATCGCTACATGGCGCGCTTCATGACCAAGATGTTCAAGATCGCTCTTCCCGATGGGTCGGTGAAGGAGATGCCGGAAGGTTCGACTCCAGCCGACGTGGCGGCTGCGATCGGGCCGGGGCTCGCCAAGGCTGCGCTGGCGGCGAAGGTCGACGGCGAGGTGCGTGACATCATGCGCCCGTTCGAAGGCGATGCGAGCCTCGCGCTGATCACCTCGCGCGATGAGAAGGACGCGCTCGAACTCGTCCGGCACGACTTCGCACACATCCTCGCCGAGGCGGTGCAGAACCTCTATCCCGGAACGCAGATCACCTTCGGTCCTGCGACCGACGACGGCTTCTACTACGACTTTGCGCCGACGCCGGAGCATGGGCCATTTCACGAGACTGAGCTACCGGCGATCGAAAAGGAGATGCGGCGCATCATCGCCGCGGACAAGGCGCTGGTGCGCGAGGTGTGGGGCCGCGACCAGGTGCGCGACTTCTTCGACAAGAGCGGCGAGGCCTTCAAGGCCGAGTGGGTGATGGAGCTGCCGGAGGGCGAGACCATCACCATGTACCGCACCGGTGAGGGCGAGGGCGCCTGGATCGATCTCTGCCGCGGACCGCATCTCGCCTCGACCGGAAAGCTCGACCCGAATGCGTTCAAGCTGACGCGCGTATCCGGCGCCTATTGGCGCGGGGACCCCAAGAACCCGATGCTGAGCCGCATCTACGGGACCGCATGGCTCAACAAGAAGCAGCTCGACGAATATCTCAAGCGGCTCGAGGAAGCGGGCAAGCGCGACCATCGCAAGATCGGTCAGGAGATGGACCTGTTCCACCTCCAGGCGGAAGCGCACGGGTCGGTCTTCTGGCACCCGAACGGCTTCGTCATCTGGCGAGCGCTCGAGGCGTACATGCGCCGCCGGATCGACGAAGCCGGCTACCAGGAGATCAAGACGCCGCAGCTGATGGACGCGCGGCAGTGGGAGAAGAGCGGCCACTGGGGCAAATATCGCGAGAATATGTTCGTGGTGCCGGACGAAATTCCGAGCACCGAGGAAGGCGCGCCGATCCTCACTGGCGAGGCCGACTTGATGGCGCTGAAGCCGATGAACTGCCCGGGGCACATCCTCGTGTTCAAGCAGGGCATTACCAGCTACCGCGAGCTGCCGATCCGCTTCTACGAGAACGGCAGCTGTCACCGCAACGAGCCGCACGGCGCGCTTCACGGGTTAATGCGGGTACGGCAGTTCACCCAGGACGATGCGCACATCTTCTGCACCGACGAGCAGCTGGTCGACGAGGTGCGCGATTTCTGCCAGCTCGCCGACCGGGTGTATCGCGACCTCGGCTTCGAAAAATATGCGATCAAGCTCGCGCTAAGGCCGGACAAGCGCGCCGGAACCGACGAGCAATGGGACCGCGCCGAGCAGGAGCTGCGCGATGCCGTCCAGGCAGCGGGCTTTGCGACCGCCGAATATGGCTGGGAGGAACTTCCCGGCGAAGGCGCATTCTACGCGCCCAAGCTCGAATGGCATTTGACCGACGCGATCGGCCGCACCTGGCAGGTCGGAACGATCCAGGCGGATAGGGTGATGCCCGGCCTGCTCGACGCGGCTTATGTCGGCGAGGACGGCGAGAAGCACACGCCCGTCATGCTCCACCGCGCGATCTTCGGCAGCTACGAGCGGTTCATTGGCATCCTGATCGAGCATTATGCGGGCAAGTTCCCGCTGTGGCTGGCGCCGGTGCAGGCGGTGGTGGCGACAATCGTGTCGGACGCCGATGCTTATGCAAACCAAGTGGCGGCGAAGCTCGCCAACGCGGGCATCCGCGTCGAGACCGATCTTCGCAACGAAAAGATCAACTATAAGGTGCGCGAGCACAGCCTGGCCAAGGTCCCGCTCCTCCTCGTCGTCGGCAAGCGCGAGGCGGATGAGGGCACGGTCGCGGTGCGGCGGCTCGGCTCGGAAGAGCGGCAGCTGGTCATCGGTGTCGATGAGGTCACGCGAATGATCATTGACGAGGCGGTGCCGCCTGATCTTCGGCAATCGGCGTGACGACTCCGCGCCACAGGTCGCGGCAAAAATGACTCACATTTGTTTACGTGCACTTTTCATGAAGGCCGCAAGTGCCTAACTCCCGACGCTGATCGATAACCACAACGGAGTCTCCGCTATACCACCGCCTTACCCGCGCCGTCCGATGGCGCCGCCGCCGATGAGCGGCCCCCGCTACAACGAATTCATCCAGTCCCAGAAGGTCAGGGTGATCGACGAGAACGGCGAGAACCTGGGCGTGATGTATACGCGCGAAGCCTTCGAGCAGGCGCAGGCCGTCGGGCTCGATCTGGTCGAGATATCTCCCAACGCCGACCCGCCGGTCGCCAAGTTTCTCGACATCGGCCGCTACAAGTACGAGGCGCAGAAAAAGGCCGCCGAGCATCGCAAGAAGCAGAAGACGCAGGAGATCAAGGAGATCAAGATGCGTCCGAACATCGACGACCATGACTACGACACCAAGATGAAGAAGGTGTTCGAGTTCCTCGAGGAAGGCGACAAGGTGAAGGTCACCATGCGTTTCCGCGGTCGCGAGATGGCGCATGGCGAGCTCGGCATGGCCGTGCTTCGCCGGGTCCAGGAGCAGACCGCGGAAATGGCCAAGGTCGAAGCCCATCCACGCATGGAAGGCCGCCAGATGCTAATGGTGCTCGCGCCGAAATAAGCGCTGGCGGGAACGCCGCTACTTACACGCGTGTTGCCAAATTGCTGCAGCCGTGAGGCATTGTTGTTGGGAGGCGGATGCTATCGCTTCCCTTGCGGCACTGTTCGGGATTAGCCTCGCTCCGATACGGGCGTCCTGCGCCCGAGGGGGAGAGGCATATGATCCGCAAATCCGCGTGGCTGCTAACGGCCGGACTGGCAGTTCTGGCGACTCCGGCATTCGCCCAAGACACGCAGCCGACCAACGACACGGGCAAGCCGACGACCGCGCCGCCGACTCAAGGTTCGTCGGCGACCAACGCCGCAGTGGATCAGCAGCCGGTCAACACCGGCGAAATCGTGATCACGGCGACCCGCCGTAGCGAAGCTCTGTCGAATGTGCCGATGGCAGTCAGCGCGGTGACAGCGAAGACGCTCCAATACACCGGCGCAACCGACATCCGCGCCCTCAATCAGGTCGCTCCTTCATTGCTCGTTTCTTCAACTTCATCCGAGGCAGGCGCAGCCGTTGCTCGCATCCGCGGCATCGGCACGGTGGGGGACAATCCTGGTCTCGAAGGTTCGGTCGGCGTGTTCATCGACGGCGTCTATCGGTCGCGCACCGGCATTGGCCTCACCGAGCTTGGCGCGCTCGACCGCATCGAGGTGCTGCGCGGACCGCAGGGCACGCTGTTCGGGCGCAACACCTCGGCAGGTCTGATATCGATCATCACTGCGAAGCCGCGCTTTGAGCCGGAGTTCTCCGGCCAGATCGACGTCGGCAATTTCGGTATGATCCGGGTGCAAGAGAGCGCGACGGGTCCGATCACCGATACGCTCGCAGTCCGCCTCGACGCCGTTTATTCCAAGCGCGATGGCTTCCTCCACGACGTGATCTCCGGGCGTGACGTCAACGACCGTAATCGTGCACTGATCCGTGGGCAGGTGCTTTACCAGCCGAGCGATAATTTCTCTTTCCGTCTGATCGGCGACGTCTCGAGGCAGCGCGAGGAATGCTGCGCCGCTCCGTACTTGCCGGTGCACGATACGGTCTCTGCAGGCGGCCTGATCCTCGAGCAGCCGTCGACGATCGCCGCGATCGAGCGCGGGCTCGGCGCCGACATCGAAGACCATACTTTTAGGCGCGACGTGTCCATTACGCCTGGCCGCAATTTCGACAGCCGTGTCAATGACGGCGGCATTTCCGGCGAAGCCAATTGGGACATGGGCTGGGCCAAGCTGACCTCGATCACTGCCTGGCGCTACAACAAATATACGCGCGGCCAAGACGCCGACTTCAACAATCTGGACATCCTCTTCCGAGCGAGCGACGGCAATTCGTTCAACCGGTTCAAAACCTTCAGCCAGGAACTGCGGCTGCAGGGGCAGGCCTTCGACCATCATCTCGACTGGCTGGTCGGCGGCTATTATTCGAACGAAAAGCTGCGGGTCGTCGACAATCTTGCGTTCGGAAACGATTTTTCACGCTACGCCAACTGTCTCGTCGCTGCCAATTTCGCGGCAAATCCTGCGGTTGGCTCCGCAATTCTCGCGCCCGGCGCTTCACCGACGTGCTTCAACACGCCGGTCGCGAGCCTCGTTCGCCAAGGCTTGATCGCGCAGTTCAACCAAGCCGTGCTCGGCGGGAACATTCCGCTCGCCACAGCAATCGCCGGCAACATTACGACTCTGTCGGCCTTCGCCGGGTTGAACAATACAGGCGGCCCCGGCGTGCCGGCCAACTTCAGCACCGCTCCATTCACGAGCAGCGGCTTCACCAACGTCAGCACGCTGCTTGGACTCCCGACCGGTCTGAACGGAGCCTCGCTGCTTGATCGCTGGGACCAGACCAGCAACGATTGGGCGATCTTCACCCACAACATCATCTCGTTCACCGATCAGCTGAAGCTGACCATCGGCGCCCGCTACACGCACGAGCAAAAGCGGCTGTCCGCCAACCTCACCGACAATAACGCTTTGTGCACGGCGATCTCTTCGTCGCCCTTCATTGCGCTATCGCAATTGCCGTGCGTGATTCCGAGCGTTCCGGGCGGCCTGCTCAACCTTCAGGACAAGCGCACAGAGAACAAGTTGTCGGGGACGGTGGTGCTGAGCTACAAGCCCACCGACCGACTACTGACCTACGCGAGCTATTCGCGAGGTTATAAGGCCGGTGGTTTCAACCTCGACCGCTCTGCGCTGTTCCGGGCCAGCTCGGCACCCGGCAATCCGCCGCTGCCAGGCTTCGGCGCGATTTGCATCAGCCCGGGTCAGTTCGGCTGCCAAGGTATCGTCGCATCGGGGGCGGACCTGCAGTTCAAGCCCGAGATCAATGACGCTATGGAGATTGGCGCCAAGTACAACGGCCGCTGGTTCGACATCAACATCGCCGTGTTCCGCCAGCTGTTCCGCGACTTCCAGCTGAACACGTTCAATGGCCTCAACTTCATCGTCGAGAACATCAACTCCTGCAGCAGGAGCCTGAATGGTGCGGACCGCGACAATGATCCGCGCACGGGCGCCTGCACGGGCAATACGCAAGCAGGCGTGGTGGACAAGGGTTTCGAGCTCGAAGCCTTCACCCGGCCGCTGCGCGACCTCGCGGTCAATGCCGGTGTCACCATGTCGGATGCCCGCTATCGTCAGAACCTGGTCGGCGTGAACGGCGAGCCGCTCAACAATGCGCTGTTCCAGCTTCCGGGACAGCGGGTTTCAAACGCGCCGAAATGGACGATCACCGGTTCAGCGGCGTGGACTCCGCCGCTCGGTGGCGGCGGCCTGCGCGGCCTCCTCTATGCCGATTTCCGGCACATGAGCTCGTTCAACACCGGCTCGGATCTCGACATCGAAAAGACGCAGAGAAGGTTCACCGTTGTCAATGCGCGCGCCGGAGTTCACGGTCCGGAGGACAGTTGGGCGATCGAGATTTGGGTGCAGAACTTGTTCAATAAGAATTTCGAGCAGGTCGCATTTGATACGCCGGTGCAGGGCAGCTGCACGACGCGCGGCGCCGAAGCGCACTTCTGCTCGCCGATTCCGAACGTGGCGACTCAGCTTTACAGCGCGTTCCTGGGTGAGCCGCGGATGTTCGGCGTAACTCTGCGCGGGCGGATCGGCTTCCACCGTGCGCCGCCTGCTCCGTACACGCCGGCACCCGCACCGGTTGTCGAACAACCGGCGCCTCCGCCTCCTCCGCCTCCTGCGCCGCCGCCACCACCTCCTCCACCGCCACCGACCGAACGCGGCCAGCGCGGCTAAGCACAGCGGTCAAACCGAAGAAGGCTCCGCGGGATACCGCAGGGCCTTTTTCTAGGCGGCCTTGGCTCTCGCTGGTTCGGCGGCGGCCCGTAGCAACCCGGAGCGCAGCGCATCGACGTCCGCGGGCTCCAGCTTCCGGCCGTCCGCCCGCGTCAGATAGAAGACGTCGACGGCACGCTCGCCATAGGTCGCAATATGCGCCGAATGGATGCGGTGGCCCTCGCCGTGAATTGCGGCGGCGAGCGCCGCCAGGAGCGCCGGGCGATCGAGGGCATTGACCTCCACGACCGTCGTTCGCGTCGAGGCGCGATCGGCGATCGCCACCGACGGAGCGATTTCGAACGCGGCGCTTCTCGGGCGCGGCGCTTCGCTCAGCGGAAGCGCCGGCGCCTGCTCGCCGGTGAGCCCAGCCTCGACGGACTTCGCAAGGCGGTTCCGCAGCCGCCGGTCGCCATAGGGTTTCCCGCGCGCGTCGAGCACGAGCAGGTTGTCGAGCGCCATTCCGTCGCGGGTGGTGTGGACTCGGGCATCGATGATGTTCGCGCCGCCAGCCGCCAGGCCGGCGCAAATGCGGTAGAACAGGCCTTCCCGGTCAGGCGTGAACACGCTGACGCGGGTCGCGCCGCTTTCGGCATCCTCCTCGACGGTAACGTTCGGCGTCGCTTCGCCGATATGCGCCTCGGCGGCGGCGACCTGCTTGGCATTGGCGACCTGCGATGCGAGCGGCTCAGCCAGCCAGTAGCTGTCGGGAAGGCGGCGGGCGTGGGCACGCACGGCGCTCGCCTTCCAGCCGAGCGCGGCTGCGAGCTCCTTCTGGCGCACTTCGACCAGCTCGGCGCGTCCGTGCTGCTTGTGGCCGAGGCGAAGCCGCTCCTCCGCCGCCTCATACAAGGTGCTCAGCAGCGTCTTCTTCCAATCGCTCCAGACGCCCGGACCGACGGCGCGGATATCGACGACGGTAAGGACCAGGAGCAGGCGAAGGCGTTCGGGGCTCTGCACCTGGCGCGCGAAATCGTCGATGGTCTTCGGATCGGCGAGGTCCCGCTTGAACGCCGTCGACGAGAGCAGCAGATGATAGCGGACGAGCCACGACACGGTTTCGGTCTCTGCCGGATCGAGTCCGAAGCGCGGGCCCAGCTTGAGCGCGATCTCGGCACCGAGCTCGCTGTGGTCGCCGCCGCGGCCCTTCGCGACGTCGTGCAGCAGCACCGCGACATAGAGCACCCGGCGCGAGGCGATCTGCTTGTTGAGGATCGCTGTGGAGAGCGGGTGATCGGCTTTCAGCTCACCGCGCTCGATCGCGGCCAGCAGCCCGATCGCCCGGATCGAATGCTCATCGACTGTATAATGATGGTACATGTCGAACTGCATCTGCGCGACGACGCGTCCGAAGTCAGGAACGAAGCGGCCGAACACACCCGCCTCGTTCATCCAGCGGAGCACCAGCTCGGGGTGGTCGATGCAGGTGAGTACCTCGAGAAACAAGCCGTTGGCGCGCGGATTATCACGCATCTTACGGTCAATGAGGGGCGCGTCACGCGTGGCGGCGCGCATCGCGGCAGGGTGGATTTCCAAGCGCTCTCGCGCTGCAAGCGCGAACAGTTCGAGCAGACGCACGGGATCGGCGCGGAAGAAATCATACGACGGAATCGAAATGCGGCCTCGGTCCAGCGTGAAGCCGCCGAGACGCTTCGGCCGGCGGCGGATCGTCGGAAGAGCGAATCGGAAGCCCTTCTTGCCGAGCTGCTCGTCGAGCTGAGCGAGGAACACGCCGGTCAAATCGCCGACGGTCTTCGCGTTCAGGAAGTAGAATTGCATGAAGCGCTCGACGGCGGACTTCCCGGGCCGATCGGCATAATTCATGATCTCGGCGATCCGCGGCTGATAATCGAAGGTGAGCCGCTCTTCGGCGCGGCCGGCAAGCAGGTGTAGATGGCAGCGCACCGACCAAAAGAACCTCTCGGCGCGGTCGAAGCGGGCATATTCCTCGGCGGTGAACAGGCCGGCGCCGACCAGATCGGCGGGGCGCTCGACCCCATGGATATATTTGCCGATCCAATAGAGCGTCTGGAGATCGCGTAGGCCGCCCTTGCCGTCCTTGACGTTGGGCTCGACGACATAACGGCTGTCGCCCATCCTGACGTGCCGCTCGTCGCGTTCGGCGAGCTTCGCCGTCACGAATTGCGCGGCGGTGCCGGCGACCACGTCCTTGCGGAAGCGGCGCATCGCGGCGTCGAACAGTTTCTCGTCGCCCCAAATCCAGCGTCCCTCGAGGGACGCCGTGCGGATCGTCATGTCCTTCTTGGCAAGCGCCATCAACTGGGGAGTCGACCGTACCGAATGGCCGAGCCTCAGCTTCATGTCCCAGAGCAGGTGGAGCACAGACTCGGAGAGCCCCTCCTGCTCGGCGGCCGGCGTCTTCGCGGTCAGGAACATGAGGTCGAGATCGCTGAAGGGCGCCATCTCGCCTCGCCCCGTCCCGCCCAGGCCGACGAGCGCGAGTCCTTCGGAAGGAGCATCAACCAGACGCCCGGCCGCGAAATCGTAGGCGAGGCGGACGAGCTGATCGTGCAAGAAAGCCGTCGACTGGGCGGCAGCCCGGCCGTTGCCGGGTTCTTCAGTCAGGCGCCTGGCGATTTCCGCACGGCCGTATTCAAGGGCGCCGCGAAGGATCGAGGCGGCGTCGCCAGCGAGCTTCTTGCCCGAACGCAATCCCTGCAGTCGGTCGGCGATAGCGCGCCGGTCAATGATTGCCCGGCGGTTGTCGACGTCCAGAAAGCTCATGTCCCGCGCTCGGCAGCCAGTCGCTTCAGGCGATATAAGGTTTCGAGCGCCTCGCGCGGAGTCAGGCTGTCCGGCTCGATTGCATCCAGTTCCGAAAGCAGCGGGTCCGCCGCATGCTCGGGCTCGGTC
This sequence comes from Sphingomicrobium sp., assembly GCA_035555035.1. GTDB lineage: Bacteria > Pseudomonadota > Alphaproteobacteria > Sphingomonadales > Sphingomonadaceae > Sphingomicrobium. The sequence goes on along the minus strand of DATMHG010000115.1, from coordinate 3,896 downwards.
GCGGCTGCGAACAGCGGCAGGTCGTCGAGGCCTGCAGCAATTCCGCCGGTCGCGTCGCGGCCGGCTTCGAGCTTGGACAGGACCGACCTTGCGCGTGCGACCACGCCAGGCGGCAAACCCGCGAGCTTGGAGACCGCGATTCCGTAGCTGCGGTCGGCGGCGCCATCCGCGACTTCATGGAGGAGGACGAGATCGCCCTTCCACTCGCGTGCGCGGACGTGATGAAGCGACAGCGCGTCCAGGCGATCCGCTAGCCGGGTCAGCTCATGATAATGAGTCGCGAATAGAGTGCGGCATTTCACCTGGTCGTGCATCGCCTCGACCACCGCCCAGGCAATGGCGAGCCCGTCGTATGTGGAGGTGCCGCGGCCGATCTCGTCGAGGATGACGAGGCTCTTGGGAGTCGCTTGCGCGAGGATTGCGGCAGTCTCGACCATCTCGACCATGAAAGTCGAGCGGCCGCGCGCGAGATTGTCCGAGGCCCCGACTCGGCTGAACAGCCGGTCGACGATGCCGACCTTCGCTCGCGCGGCGGGCACGAAGCAGCCGGCCTGCGCGAGGACGCTGATCAGGGCTGTTTGGCGAAGGAACGTCGACTTGCCCCCCATGTTCGGCCCGGTAATCAGCCACAGCCGGTTTGATGGCCCGAGCGCGAGGTCGTTGGCGATGAAGCGCTCGCCGGTTTCGCGAAGGGCGTTCTCGACAACGGGATGCCGGCCGGCGTCGATCTCCAGGCACGCTTCGTCTGTCAGTTGCGGGAGAGTCCAGCCCCCTTCGGCCGCGCGCTCGGCATGACTAGCGGCAACGTCGATGCGGGCGATGGCTTCGGCAGTGGCGGTGATGTTCGGGGACGCCTTGACGGCCAGTGCGGTCAGCTCCGCCGCATGGGCCGCTTCGGCCGCGAGTGCGTGAGCACCGGCTTCGACGACCTGGCTCGCCTCCTGATGAAGCTCGGGCGAGTTGAAGCGCACTACCCCAGCGAGCGTCTGGCGATGCGTGAAGCCGCTGTCGGGCGCCATGAGTCGGTCGGCGTGCTTGGCAGCGACTTCGATGTGGTAGCCGAGGACCGCATTGTGCCGGATCTTGAGCGAGCTGATCCCGGTGCCATCGCGGTAACTCGCCTCGAGCGCGGCAATGGCGCGGCGGCCGTTCGATGCAGCGTCGCGCAGCGTGTCGAGCGCGGGGTCATAGGCTTCGGCGATGTAGCCACCTTTCGATGCGTCGATGGGAGGCGACGCGACGAGGGCGCTGGAGAGCCTATCCGTCAGCGCCGCGTGACCGCCGAGCAGCGGAACCAGGCTCCGCAGCAGCGGCGGCTGATCAGATTCACCCTCCAACTCCCGCTTCAGGGCCGCAGCCGCGGACAGCCCGTCGCGCAACTGCGCCAGATCGCGGGGGCTCCCGCGTCCGGCCGCGAGCCGGGCCAGAGCACGCGCGAAATCGGGCATGGCCTTGAGCGCCAGGCGCACGCGGGCGCGGCGGATCGCATCCTCGTGGAACCAGGCGACGAGGGCGAGCCGCGATTCGATGGCGCGGCGATCCATGAGCGGCGCACTGATGTCCTCGCATAGGAGCCGCCGACCGGCGGCCGTCTGGCAGCGGTCGATTTCGTCCAGCAGGCTGCCCGCAAGCCCGCCACTGACCGAGCGCGTGAGCTCGAGGCTGTCGCGCGTCGCCGCGTCGAAGGCCATGTGGCTGGCCCGCGCAATCCGGCGTGGGGCGTCGAGCAGGATGCCCGCGCCCTTCTGCGTCGCGGCGAGGTAAGTCAGGAGCCCGGCGGCGGCGGCAAGCTCGGCCCGACTGGGCGAGCCGAGGCCGTCGAGCGTGGCAAGGCCGAAGCGGCTCCTGAGTGCACGTTCTCCGGCGACGCTGTCGAAGCCGCCCTTGCCGGCCGAGGTGCGGACACCGGGCACGGCCGTGTCGGCAATCACTTCGGCGGCCGACAGCCGCGCCAGCTCGGCGTCGAGTTCGCCGGGTCCGCAGGCGATCAGCTCGAAACGGCCGGTCGAGATGTCCGCTGCCGCGATCGCCCATTCGTCTCCGGCCCGACTGATCGCAGCCAACCAATTCGCCGACGACGATTGGAGCAAGGTCTCCTCGGTCAGCGTGCCCGGCGTGACCAGTCGGATGATCGCGCGCTCAACCAACGCCCTAGAGCCGCGAGCCTTCCTCGCCTCGGCCGGACTCTCGGTCTGTTCGGCAATCGCGACGCAATGCCCGGCCTTGATCAGCCGCGCGAGATACGAGTCGGCCGAGTGGACCGGCACGCCGCACATCGGAATGGGCTCTCCCGCGTCCTCGCCCCGCTTCGTCAGCGCGATGTCGAGGCAGGCGGACGCGACCTTGGCATCGTCGAAGAACAGCTCGAAGAAGTCGCCCATTCGATAAAAGAGCAAGGCATCGCCCGCCTCATCCTTGAGCCGGCGATACTGCGCCATCATTGGTGTCGGAGCGTCGGCGCGGGCCATGGTTATGACTAGCCTCGTTCGTCATTCGCGCGAAAGCGGAATTCAGCCGCCGCGGCTGAATTTGGTCTCCCGGTTTCGCGCAAGTGAGGAATTGGACTAAGGCCCGCCTCCATGTCCGAAAGCAACGTCAAATATACCGATGCCGAGGCGCTCGAGTTCCACTCGCGCGGGCGGGCGGGGAAGATCGAGATCATCGCCACCAAGCCGATGGCTACGCAGCGCGACCTCGCGCTCGCCTATTCGCCCGGAGTCGCCGTGCCCGTGCGCGCGATCGCCGAGAATCCCGCCTGCGCCTACGACTATACGAGCAAGGGCAATCTGGTTGCCGTCATTTCCAACGGCACCGCAATTCTCGGCCTCGGTAATCTCGGCGCGCTTGCATCCAAGCCGGTGATGGAAGGCAAGGCGGTGCTGTTCAAGCGCTTCGCCGACGTCGATGCGATCGACATCGAGGTCGCGACCGACGATTGCGACAAGTTCATCGACGCCGTCGAATTGCTCGAGCCGAGCTTCGGCGGGATCAACCTCGAGGACATCGCTGCGCCCGATTGCTTCATCATCGAGCAGACCTTGCGCGAACGGATGAACATTCCCGTCTTCCACGACGACCAGCACGGGACGGCCATCATTACTGCGGCGGGCTTGATCAACGCCTGCCACCTCACCAAGCGCAATCTTGCCGACATCCAGGTGGTGGTGAACGGCGCCGGCGCAGCGGCGATCGCCTGCACCGAGCTGATCAAGGCCATGGGCGTGCGGAACGACCATGTGATCATGTGCGACCTGAAGGGCGTGATCTACAAAGGACGCACCGACCTCGACCAGTGGAAGTCGGCCCATGCGGTTGAGACCGACCGCCGGACCCTCGCCGACGCAATGAAAGGCGCCGACGTCTTCCTCGGCCTTTCGGCCGCCAACGTGGTTTCGCCCGAGATGGTGAAGAGCATGGCGGACCAGCCGATCATCTTCGCCATGGCCAATCCGGACCCGGAGATCTGGCCGCCCGACGCGATGGAGGCTCGGCCGGATGCGATCATCGCCACTGGCCGCTCGGACTTCCCGAACCAGGTCAACAATGTCCTCGGCTTCCCGTTCATCTTCCGGGGAGCGCTCGACGTTCGCGCGACCGCTATCAACGATGCGATGAAGATCGCTGCCGCCGAGGCATTGGCGGAGCTTGCGAGGGAGCCGGTGCCCGAGGAAGTCGCTGCAGCCTACGGCGGGCGGTCGCAGAGCTTTGGGCGAGACTACATCATTCCCGCGCCCTTCGATCCGCGCCTGATGGATGTGGTCGCGTCTGCTGTCGCTGAGGCGGCGGTGCAGAGCGGAGTCGCGCAAAGGCCGATCGCGAACATGGAAGCCTACAGGCAGGAACTGCGCGCCCGGCTCAACCCGACCGTCGCGGTGATGAGCCTCGCCTACGAGAAC
>DATMHG010000114.1:0-8631 GCA_035555035.1 Sphingomicrobium sp. | reverse complement strand
GCAGCTACCAGCTCTCCCACGCGCAGGAGGTGATTGCGACGCCGGAGCCCGCGCCTGCGGCGCCATCCCCCGTTTCGCCTCTGCCGGAGCAACCACCCAAATCTTGACTTCGGTCAGAGGCCGATGCTCATTCGTCCTCCGGACGAGCTCCGCGTGGACCTTGTGTTGCTGAATTGCCACACCATATCGGCCCCGAGAAAGAGGGGTAATGAATGGATTTCGTAAAGCTCACCGACCGCGCGCGCGGGTTCCTGCAGGCCGCACAGACGATCGCGGTTCGCGAGCATCAGCAAAGGATCGCGCCCGCGCATCTGCTGAAGGCGCTGCTGGATGACGAGCAGGGCATGGCCGCCGGCCTGATCCAGGCGGCCGGAGGCGATGCCCGTGCAGCCAAGCGCGAGGTTGACGCGCTCGTCTCCAAGATCCCGTCCGTGACCGGCAGCGGCGCCACGCAGGCTCCCGCGCTCGATGGCGACACGATCCGGATCCTCGACCAGGCCGAGCAGATCGCGCAGAAGGCCGGCGACAGCTACGTCACGGTCGAGCGCATCCTCTTGGCGATGGCGCTTGCGAAGAACACGGACGTGGGCAGTGCATTGGCCAAGGCGGGACTTACGCCGCAGAACCTCAATGCCGCCATCGATCGGCTTCGCGGCGGCCGGACTGCCGATACGCAGGGCGCCGAGGACCGCTACGATGCGCTCAAGAAATATGCACGCGACCTCACCGAAGCGGCGCGCGAGGGCAAGCTCGATCCGGTCATCGGCCGCGACGAGGAGATCCGCCGCACGATCCAGGTCCTCGCCCGCCGGACCAAGAACAACCCGGTACTGATCGGCGAACCGGGCGTGGGCAAAACCGCCATCGCCGAAGGGCTCGCGCTCAGGATCACCAACGGCGACGTGCCGGACGGCATCAAGGACAAGCGCCTGCTCGCGCTCGACATGGGCGCGCTTATCGCCGGTGCCAAATATCGCGGCGAGTTCGAGGAGCGCTTGAAAGGCGTGCTCGACGAGGTGCGCCAGGCCGCGGGCGACATCATCCTGTTCATCGACGAGATGCACACGCTGGTGGGCGCCGGGAAGGCCGAAGGCGCGATGGACGCGGGCAATCTGCTGAAGCCGGCGCTTGCCCGCGGCGAGCTGCATTGCATCGGCGCGACCACGCTCGACGAATATCGCAAATATATCGAGAAGGACGCGGCGCTCGAGCGGCGCTTCCAGCCGGTGTTCGTCGGCGAGCCGAGCGTTCCCGACACCATCTCGATCCTGCGCGGGCTCAAGGAGAAGTACGAGCTTCACCACGGCGTCAGGATCACCGATGGGGCGATCGTCGCAGCGGCGACGCTCTCCAACCGTTACATCACCGACCGCTTCCTGCCGGACAAAGCGATCGACCTGATGGACGAGGCGGCGAGCCGGATTCGCATGGAGGTCGAGTCCAAGCCCGAGGAGATCGAGAATCTCGACCGGCGAATCATCCAGCTGAAGATCGAGCGCGAGGCGCTGAAGAAGGAGCAGGACAAAGCGTCCAAGGACCGGCTGACCAAACTCGAGGACGAGCTTGCCAATCTCGAGCAGCAGTCGAGCGAGCTGACGCAACGCTGGCAGGCGGAGAAGGAAAAGATCGCCGGCGAGGCCAAGATCAAGGAGCAGCTCGACGCCGCGCGGCTCGAACTCGAGCAGGCGCAGCGCAATGGCGACCTCGCGAAGGCCGGCGAGCTCCAATACGGGCGCATTCCCCAGCTTGAGAAGCAGCTCTCCGAGGCTCAGGCCGCGTCGAAAGGGGCCATGCTGCGCGAGGAAGTGACCGACCAGGATATCGCGGCCGTGGTCAGCCGCTGGACGGGAATTCCGGTCGAGCGGATGATGGAAGGCGAGCGCGAGAAATTGCTTCAGATGGAAGCGACGATCAGCGCTCGCGTGATCGGCCAGGAAGACGCGGTGAAGGCCGTGTCTGCAGCCGTCCGCCGTGCCCGCGCGGGCCTTCAGGACCCGAACCGGCCGCTCGGCTCATTCCTGTTCCTCGGCCCCACCGGCGTCGGCAAGACCGAGCTCACCAAGGCGCTCGCCGAGTTCCTGTTCGACGATTCGCACGCGATGGTCCGCATCGACATGAGCGAGTTCATGGAGAAGCACGCGGTCGCGCGGCTGATCGGTGCTCCTCCAGGTTATGTCGGTTATGAGGAGGGCGGCGTTCTGACCGAGGCGGTGAGGCGCCGGCCGTACCAGGTCGTGCTGTTCGACGAAGTCGAGAAAGCGCACGGCGACGTGTTCAACGTGTTGCTCCAGGTGCTGGACGACGGCCGCCTGACTGACGGTCAGGGACGCACGGTCGACTTCACCAACACGATCATCATCCTGACGTCGAACCTCGGTTCGCAATATCTCGCGCAGCTTGGCGAGGACGAGCCGGTCGAAAAGGCCGAACCGCAGGTGATGGAGGTCGTCCGCGCCCATTTCCGGCCCGAGTTCCTCAACCGCCTGGACGAGATCATCCTGTTCCATCGCTTGAGCGCGGGACACATGGGTCCGATCGTGGATATCCAGGTCGCCCGGCTGCAGAAGCTGCTCGAGGACCGAAAGATCCGGCTCGAGCTGACGGACGCCGCACGGGCATGGCTCGGCCGTGTCGGCTACGATCCAGTGTACGGAGCGCGGCCGCTCAAGCGCGCCGTGCAGAAATATGTGCAGGATCCGCTGGCGGATCGGATTCTCGCCGGCGAAATTCCCGATGGTTCAGTCGTGCGGGTTGATGAAGGCGACGGTCAGCTTCTCCTCACGCCCGTCACAGAGCAGCGCCAAGCTGCATGATCTGACGGACGGCCACCGGTCGCCAGAAATCGCGTCCGCTGATTAGCCGCTGGGCGCTCCCACCGACGTATTCTGCCGCTGCAGCGCATCGAGTGCGTCGCGATTCGCGCGCCGCTCCTCCTCCCACTGCGCCGCCGTCTTGCAGACCTTGGCGCCGCCAAGCCGGCTTCCGATCTCCTGCTCGCGCTCGCAGATGATCCGGTTGGGATCGCCCTTGGGAGTCGCGGCTGGAACGGGCGTCGCCGGGGGAGGGGACTGGACCTGCGGCGTGGTCTGGCTCGCCGCGGGAGCGGCGACCGCCAGCGCGGCCGTGGCGATCAGGATCGCTTTCAACATGCGCTTACCTCTTCAAGCACCAATCCGTGTCGAGAAGAGTCTATCAGGCGAGATAGCTCCAACGCAATCTCGTTTCGACTAAGGGCCAGGCGCCACATCGAAGGCGACCGTGATCCGCTCCCCTTCTCCAAAGGGCCGGGTTCCATGCCACATCCATGACGGGAACAGGGCAAGCCTGCCGGGCTTGGGTTCGATCATGCGGCGCGGCGCAACGTCGAGGCGAAGCTGCGCTTGCGGTTCGCCGAGCGTCAGCCAGCCGGCCTGGTCGCGACCGAGATCAGGCGGAAGCACGATGTATAATGCGGAGCTCAGCCAACCCATTGGATGGACGTGGTTGGCATGGCAGCCCCCTGCGGCAAGCCGAACCGACCACGCGCCGCTGAATCGTATTTTCGATGGCCGTTTCCGAGCGAGAGGATGGTTTGGATCGAGCGGCGGAAGGCTTCGCGCGTGCTCGGCAACCGTGCGCCGGATCTGTTCACGGAGGGCGACGATCTCAGGCTCGATTCGTTGAAATAGATTGCCGTCGGTCTGCGTGCCGCCGCGCACCGATTGAGCAAGCGGTTGGCTGCGGGACTTGTGCAGCTGACGAAGCGTCTCCGCGAGCGAACCGAGCGGCGGCAGGCGATCTGCTAGGTCATATATCTGGACGAGGCGCTCGTCTCCTTCGAGCCATTCAGAGCGGGGGTCGTTGGTCATCCGCCAGGCGGTTGCGGCATAGGGCCAGAACATCTCCTGCTCAGGGCTGTCGAGCCAATGGTTGAGCAGCTCAGCGGCCTGCTGCGGCCGGCCGGTTCGCAACCAGTGGCGCACGCGGCGCACGTCGAAATTGGCGTGTTCGAGCTCGGGGATTTGCGCGAAGAGCCGGTCGGCGGCTTCGATCTCTCCTGTCTCCGAGCGGATGACCGCTTCATGGCTGGTGAAGACCAGCTGCTCGCCGTAACGCTGCCGCCCCTCTTCGATGTGGGACAATGCCTCATCGAATTGCTCGGCCTCGAGCAGCGAAGTCAGCTGAAATCGACGGAGATCGATGCTGGTGGGGTGCAGCGCCAGCGCTCGGTCGAAGCTCCGCGTGAAACCTTCGTGTTCGCCTTCCGACCACCGCAAGGAGGCGAGCAGGAGATGGCCGTCGGTCCAGAGTGGCGAGCGATCGAGCGCTTGTTCGAGACCTTCGATCGCCTCCGCCGCGCGGCCATCGGCCACCAGGGCTGCGACCATCCCCGTCACCACCTCCGGGTTGCCGGGTGCAAGCTTCATCGCTCGTGAAAAAGCCGGGACGCTCGGGAGACCGGCTTCCAACAAGGTCCGAGCGTAGCCGTGGGCGACGAGTGGTTCGTCGGGCGCCAGATCGACCGCGCGACGAAGGGCCGGGATCGCGAGCTCGCGTTGCTCCTGCTCGCGATGCATGAGGCCCTTGATGTGCCACAGCCGATAATCCTGCGGCGCCATGGCGAGCGCGCGATCAACGTCTGCCAGCGGCAGGTCGAAATCGCGCCGGTTCAGCGCCTCGATGGCACTGTCGAGCACGCGAGCCGGATCGAGGGTCGAAGCGATATTCATACGCCCGCAGTGGTGCCCGCGGCGCCCATGATGGCGGCGACCGCATCTCGCTCCGTCGCGCTCAATGCCGGCGCCCACAGATCGATGATGAAGACCACCCGAAGCTCGTCGCTGTCGTTCCACGCTTCATGCTCGATCGTGTCATCAAACACGAAAGCCTCTCCAGCCTTCCACTCCCGAGTCGTTTCGCCGACTCGAAAACCGCAATCCGCTGGAATGATCAGTGGCAGATGACACACGAGCCGCGTGTTCGCTGCCCCCGTATGCGGCGGGATGCGGGTGTGCGGGGCGAGAAGCGAGAACATCGCGTTCGGCGAAGCGTTGCGGACGTGCGGCTGCGGCATTTGCGCAACCACTTCCATCGTGCGCGGACAGTGCCGCGCATTGGCTTCAATCCGATGCCCGTTCTGCAGCAGGTGCATCGCCGACCACTGAGGATTGTGATTGAGCTCACGCCACTGGGCGAGCGGAACCCGATCCGGATATTGGATGTATGGCACCATCTCGGCGGCTTCGGCTGCGACCAGGCTCTCGAACTCGGCGCGAATATCGGCTGTCGCCTGTTCGAGCAGAGCAAGCTCGGGAAACAACTCACGATCGTGGAACTCGACCTCGGGAAGTCCCGGATAATGGTAATCTCGAGGTTCGGAATGGAAGTGCCGCGTCCGCCGCGAGCGGTTCGAAATGAGCCGCTCCGTCCTCCTTCGCTCCGAGGGCGGGAGCGTCACGGGCAACGCCTCGAGCAAATGCGCTTCGAGCGAGGCCTGGTGCAATTGCCAACGCTTGCGAGCGCGCGCCACAGCCGCGCGCATCGGCTCGGGGACCTGGTCCTCGGGGGGTGCCTGCGCAAGGGCATTTCCGAACTCTTCGCCCGCCATCGGATCACCGAGCATGTCGAGCAGCATGGCCCGAGAGAGCAGAGCGGAAAAGTCGAGCGGCGACATGGCAAGCGATCGCTCCACGGCTGCCAGCGCACCTCGGACGTCGCCCGAGGCCTTCCGCATTGCCGACAGCTTCATCCACAAAGCGAAGTTGGAAGAATCCGCTTTGACGGCCCCTTCGAGCTTGTTCAGAGCAGCGGCAAAATCTCCCGCAGCTGCCGCGCGGTCAGCGGCCTGCTCCATCGTTTCATCGCCCATCAGCCCAGCATGCAAGTTTCGGTGCCGAACGCAATCGTGCGCTAGCGGCTAGACGGCGACCGGTCGCGAATCCACTGCGAGAGGATCCATTTTTCGCCCGATGTCGGCGGCAGGCCCGCATGACGAGTCAAACGGTCGGGCCGGCCTTCCATGTCGCAATTCGCCCAGAACAGTGCATCACCGGTATTGCCGCGGTAGCGCAGGGCGATCTCGGGGAATTCGGTCGCTCCGCCTTCGAAGTCATCGTTGAGATATACGAGGAACGTGGCGATCCGCTGACCGTTTTTGCGCATCTGCTCCTGGTGGTGCGCATTGGCGGGATCGAGGAAGTCGAAATGTTCCTTGAACTGCTGGCCCGGCGAATAATGCAGGATCTGCATCGGCTCAAAGACCGGCACCGGTACCCGGATCGCTGCCGAGATTCGCGCCCGGATCATTTCGATGACCAAGTCCATGTCGAGAAGCTGAAACTCGGTTCCCCGATTCGTGCGGCCCGGGTCCACGATTTGCCGGCCTTCGGCATCGAAGATGAGAGCGGATTTGAGCCGGCTTCGCGCGCGATCGATCAGCCAGCGGCACTCGGCCGCAGATGCGAAACCTTCAATGATGCGGACACGCGGCTTGTCGCACAAAGCGCGTCGCTCGGGATGCCGGAGCAACCGGTCGAGCGAGAGCGCCTTCCGCTTGTCGCTCCAGGAGGCTGGACTCGTGCGCGCGTCCGCCTGCACATCGCTGCTCGCATTCCACAGAAAGTTCAGCTGCTCCTGAGCCGAGACGGATCCCTGTTCGGCCGCCAGCCGAAGTGTGTCAAAGGCCCGCTCCCAACTTTGCGGTCTGCCGATACCCATCGCTTCGAACAGGGCGAGCATATTGGTGGCTTCGGGTTCGCCGGCAGCAGAGGCGGCTTCAACCAGTGCCAATGCCCGCAAGAAGTCCTCCTTGGTGCCATCGCTCGCCGAAAGGAGATCGCGGGCGAGAGCGACCTGCGCGCGAGCATCTCTGCCTTCGGCACTGGCTGACAAACTGGCCTCGACCGTCATTTCCGCCGCTTCTGCATCAGATGGCGGCGGTGTGCAAAAAGAAGCGGCGGACCTCCACGAGGAAGCCCGCCGCCAGTTTGCCTTAAGTAACCGGCTTAGAAGTCGACCGTGACGCCGGCGAAGATGAACCGTCCCAGAGAGTCAAAGACCTGCGGGAAGGTGTTGCCGTTACCGGCCGGAGGTCCGACCACGTCGCCACCCGCAACCGGCGGCGACCGGTCGAAGATGTTGTTCGCGCCAAGCCGGAAGTTGTAGCGGTCGGCGATCCGCGCCGTCAGAGCCAGATCGAAGAAGCTCTGGGCCGGAAGCCTGGCGTCGCCCGGCGATGAGTTCGCAAACGAGGCACAGGTTGCGCCGCCAGCGGTCGTACCGGTGTTCAAGTCGCAGTCCGAGCTGAGCGTATCGTTCCGGACGGCCGAGAAGTACCGCCATTGACCGGAGATGCCCAGACCGTTCGGCAGCGTAAAGCCGACGCGGAGCTTGTGGCGATACTTCGGATTTGGGGTACCGCATGTCGCGCCAAAGAAGCTCGCGCAATCGAAGACGCCGTTCGATCCGTTCCCCGAATTGATGCCGTTGTCGACGATCAGGTTGCGGAGGATGGTGCCGACGTAGCTGACGTTCAGCGTTCCGAAACGGCCGATCCTGCGGGCATAGGAGGCATTCAGGTCGAAGCCCCTCGTCTGCAGGCCGCCGATATTGATGTTCGTCAACGTGACGAAGCCGGTCGGAAGATCCGTGAGCGAGCCGAAGACGTCGCGATGGATCAGGTTACAGAAGAGCGGGTTGCCCGTCGCGGCGCACTGGAAGACCACGTTGTTGAACGACAACGTCGAGATCAGGTTTTTGATCTTGATGTTGAAATAGTCGACCGTGAGCGCCAGGCCCGGAATCCAGCGGGGCTGGATCACCGCACCGGCGGTGTAGGTATCCGCCTTTTCCGGCGAGAGGTTCGGGTTGCCTCCGAACACCGCGTTGAACTGGTTCGCCGGATTTGAATCGACGAAGCCGAACTGTGCCGCGGTGACACCCGTATTGGCGCATTGCGCCGCGGTGAAGCCGTGGACCAGTCCATTGGTCGCCGCACCGGAACAGAAGTCCGTGCCGCCCGCCAGGCCGAGGCTCTGGGGCGAGAACAATTCGACCACGTTCGGCGCACGGACCGCGCGGTTGTAGCTCGCCCGCAGCCGGATGTCGCGGATCGGGGCGAATTCCGCCGCGATCTTGTACGTGTCGGTGCTGAAGTGATTGCCGGCCACCTTGTAATCGGAGAAGCGGTAGCCGCCGGTCACCGTCAGGTCCTCGAAGAAGGAGTGGCTGACGATCGGCACCTGGACCTCGGTGAACAGCTCGCGGACGTCGAAGAATCCGGACACCGGAGTCGTCGGGCCGCCCGATCCGGCGAGATCGCCGGTGTGCAACGTCACGTCGACCTGCGTGGCCAAGGCTTCCTTGCGATATTCGGCGCCGACGTTCACGCCGATGCCGCGGTCGGACCAGGGGGTCTGAAGGCCGTATTCGCCGCCCTCGAACGTGAAGTTCGCGTCGGCGATGGTCTCGTTGACGTTACCGGTCTGGAGGCCCGGCGTCTGCAGGAAGGCCTCGGTCGCCGGAGTGACCCCGCCCCGCGCAAACACATTGAAGGGCACGCAGCTTGTGTCCGTGCCATTGAGCACCGAACGGCACACGGGGAGGCCGGTCGTCGGGTCGGTGACCACGTCCAGCGCCTCATTGAGCTTCCTG
>DATMHG010000113.1:0-5385 GCA_035555035.1 Sphingomicrobium sp. | reverse complement strand
GACGGAGGCTATGAAGACACTTGCCAAGATTACTGCTGCAGCGGCGTTGGCCATGACCGCGGGTGCAACCATTTCAGCTCCGGCTGATGCGCGTCATCGCCATCACTATTACAGCAGCAGCCGCTATTATTACCATTATTGTCGCCACTCGTCGGCCACGACGGGCAAGGTCGTCGGCGGTGTGGCGGGCGCGCTCGTCGGCCATAGCCTCCTCGGGCATGGACTCCTCGGCACGGCCGCCGGTGCGGCTGGCGGCGTCGTCGCCGGTGGTGCGATCGACCGCGCCTCGACGGCTCATCGCCGCTGCCGCTATTATCGGTAAGCGGTAAAGCGGGCGCTCGATGCCCGCTTATGCAGATCGGCAAAGAACAATCCGGCCGCGGGAGCGCGCCTATGCGCTCGCCGCGGTCGTCGCCGTTCAGGCGGCGCTCGGCTTTGCGTTGCTCACGGGTCTTCGCGTGCCGGTAACGCGCGCCCAGGATGTGGTTCAGAAGCTGATCGATATCGCGCTTCCGAAGGCGCCGCCGCCGCCGGTTCCACCGCCGGTCGTGGCCGAGCATAAGACAAGACACCACACGTCCTCCGCTCCGAAGGCGGAGCCGAAGCCGCTCGGCGGATCGCCCGGGCCGAAGCCGGCCCATGCGCCGCCATCGGTCACTCCAGTCGTTTCAGTGCGGCCGACCGTCGCACCGTCCGGAGGAGGCACCGGAACGGGCCCGGCGCTCGGCAGCGGCGCCGGAGGAGGCACTGGCGGTCAGGGTTATGGCGCGGACGAGGGGGGGACCGACCTCGAGCATATCGCCGGCGAGATCCTGCCGTCCGACTATCCGCCGGAGCTTGGCCGGGCAGGCGTGGGCGGCCGGGTCAGAGTCACCTTCACCGTCCAGGTGAACGGCCGGGTGACCGGCTGCCATGTGACACGCTCGAGCCGGGTCCCCGAGCTCGACGCTTTGACGTGCCGGATCATCGAGCAACGGTTCCGCTTTCGCCCGAGCATGGACCGCTACGGACGGCCCTATGCGGACGAGGTCGATTGGGATCACGACTGGATCCCGCCGCGGCACGTCTACTGACGCCGGGTCACCTGTCCTTCAACGACGGCGCTGCTTGCGTGATGCTTTGCGAGATGGCGCTTGATGATCTTGAGGTTGCGGCTGTTGGAACGGAAGAACAAGGTCGGAATCGTTCCGACGACCGGCACGACCGATAGAAGACCAAGCAACCAGTTCATGCCGACATTGCCGCTCATCCGCGCCATCTGCCATTTCGACATGCCGAGGTTCTTGGCTTCCCAGACGATATAGGCGCCCAGCGCCGCCGCGGCGATGTCTCCGACCACGGGCACGAGATCGAGGATCACGTCGAGCCCGACCGTCTGCTTGGTTCCGGGAATGACGAACATCCGCTCCAGCAGCTTCTCCATCGTTTCGACGCGCTGCCGTACGGACTGCGGGTCGGTCCCGAGCCGTGGAAAGGGCAATGCCTCAAACGCCGGCTTCTGCACTCTCAGCCTCCGCTGCCTGGCCGCTGTTGCAGGTCGGTCAGCGTGTGAACGGCGAAGCGGTTCCCGGCGAAACCCTGGACGCGCCGTCCGACCAGCGACCAGCGGACTGGCGCGGTGATCGGCAGAAACAGCTGCTGATCGTCGATCCGCGACGCCGCTTGCTGGAGGAGCGCATAGCGTTGCTGGGGCACCGGCGTCTCGCGCGCGGCGTCGATGAGCTTGTCGGTGTCCGGATCGCAGATCGCTGCCGCCTCGCAGCGGAAATGGCGGACGAACCAGGCAGCGGAAGCTGACGGAGAGACTTCGTCCACCAGGATGAAATCGGCTGAAGCGGGGTCCGATGCGCGAGCGACCGTCAGCCCGAGCGCGCCCCACGAACGCATGATCACGCTCAACAGCAGGTCGGCACCCGGGCCTTGCGGCACGAAGATGCGCAGTGTGGGTTTGTTCTGGCCGAACTTCCGGTCGGCCTGGGTCCGCAAAGCCGGAATTCGGTCCGCAAGTGGAACTCCGAGCCACGCGGGAGCCGTTGGCGGCGCCAGCTGATCGAGTCCCGGCTCGAGCAAAGTCGCTCGCGCGGCGAGACCTGGCACACCAAGCTCGGCGATGATCGCGTCCCGGTCGATTGCCTGGCTGAGCATCCGCCGGACGTCCGGATCGTCCAGGTGATTGTCGCGGCGTACCGGCACGAGGCCGAAAAGACCGGACGCCGGATCGAACTGGAGGCTGCCGCGCGGCAGCTTTGCGTTCAAAGCCACTGGCAAGTCGGCGAAGGTGCCCCCGAGTACGAGATCGGTCTTGGCCGCCGCGAAGGATTGGACCGCCTGTTCGACACTCGAGCCGCTGAGCAGCACTTCCTCCTTGGTCGTCTCCTCCTCATCGGACGTCACGACGTTGCGTGTCAGACGAAGCTCGCCAGGATGGTTTTCATTCGCGGCCGCACGGAACGGACCCGTTCCCAGCCCGCGTTGAACGATTGCAAGGTCCGGCTGCGCTAGAATCGCGAGCAGGTTCGGCCGCGGCGCCAGTAGGCGAATTTCGATCACCCGGTCGGTCATTGGGACAATATCGCCGACCGCGCCGAGCGTATCCTTGAGCTGGTCGCGGCTGCGCGGCCCGATTTCGCGCTTCAGGATCTTCGCCACCTGCTCGGCGGTGATCTTCTTGCCGTCTGGCCAATTCGTGGAAGCGATCCGAAAGATATAACTGAGCCCGTCGTCGCTGACGTTCCACCGTTCGGCGAGACCACCGACGATGTTCCCGCCCGAATCGAACCGCACCAGTCCCTGCGCGACATTTTCGAGGAGCACGGCATCCGGTGCGGACAGAGGCTCGCGCGCGGGATCGGCAATCTTCGGGTGATCGCCGATGACGGTGACGCTGATCGCGCCTTCCGGCTGCTGCCGGCAGGCGGCGGGGACCAGCGCGACCGCCGCGATCGAAAGAACTGCCGCAAGGCGCCGCATCGCCGCCCGTTTACCCGCAATGACCCATTCAGCAAGCGTCTGGATATATGTGCCGGACTGTTTTACTGAAGTAAAGCAGTTGATGCGAGTCCGAGGATGAGGGTGGCCCCGAGAGACGAGATCTGGAGCCGCGGCGGAGTGCCGGTCGAGGAGTTGCCGGACCCCTTCGCGCCCGATCTTCCGCATCAGGCGGAGCCTGAAAGCGACCCGCAGCCACCGAACCGCCGGCGGCGCTGGCCGCTAGTCCTCTACTCTGTCGCGACGCTCATGTTCGTTACGCTGATCTGGCTCGTGCTGACCGCGCCTCTCTCGCGGGCGCTTGAGCCGCTTGCCGATCCGGCGCTGCTCCTTCTCAGCGACGATGGCCACCCGATCGCGCTGCGCGGCGCGATCAAGGAATCGCCGGTCGACGTCGCCAGGCTCAATCCCCTCACTCCCGCTGCATTCGTGGCGATCGAGGACCGACGCTTCTATCGCCACTGGGGCATCGACCCGCGGGGCATGGCGCGCGCGTTCGTCGCCGACTTTCGCGGCGGCGGCGTTCGCCAGGGCGGAAGCACGATTACCCAGCAGCTGGCGAAGACGAACTTCCTGTCGGGCGACCGTACGATCAAGCGCAAGGCGCAAGAGATCATCATTGCCTTCTGGCTCGAGGCCTGGTTGACCAAGCAGCAGATCCTCTCGCGTTATTTGTCGAGCGTCTATTTCGGCGATGGCGTGTACGGCCTCCGCGCAGCCGCGCATCATTACTTCCACCGCGATCCCGAGCGATTGACCCTGGCGCAGTCCGCAATGCTCGCCGGAATGGTCCAGGCGCCGTCGCGACTCGCTCCGACGCAGCATCTCGCCGCAGCGCAAGCACGCAGCCGCCTTGTGCTTCAGGCGATGGCGGCCACCGGCGTCATTTCGGCCGCACGCGCGAACTCGACCGCGCTCGCCAGGCCCGTCACCCAAGAATCGAAGCTGCCGGCGGGGACCTACTTCGCAGACTGGGTCGCCCCGTCCGCGAGCCAGGCATTCGAATCCCAATTCGGCCGGGTGAGCGTCCGCACGACTCTCGACTACGATCTGCAGCGGATTGCTTCCCGGGCGGTCGCCAACGCGCGGATCGGGGATGCCCAGGCGGCGCTCGTTGCGATGAGGCCTGACGGCCGCGTCGTCGCGATGGTCGGGGGCACGAGCTACAAGCAGACGCCGTTCAATCGCGTCACCCAGGCGCGGCGGCAGCCCGGCTCGGCGTTCAAGCTGTTCGTCTATCTCGCCGCGATGCGCTCCGGCTGGACGCCGGACAGCATGATCGAGGACAAGCCGATCACGATCGGCGGTTGGACTCCGGTCAATAGCGACGGAATCTATCGTGGGCGGATCACGCTGCGCGAGGCCTTTGCGAGGTCAAGCAATGCGGCGACGGTGCGGCTCGCCCAGACGATCGGGCGGGACAATGTGATGCGCGCGGCGCGCGACCTCGGCATCACCACGCCGCTTCCAGACAAGCCGAGCCTCGCCCTTGGGACCGCCGGGGTCAGCTTGCTCGAGCTGACTTCAGCCTATGCCGCGGTCGCAGGCGGCCGTTATCCAATCATCGCCCGCGGTCTTCCCGAGCAGCAGCCGCCCGAGGGCCTCGCAGCTTTCTTCCACCGCGACGGCGAGCTCGATCCGGTCCGCGACCGCACGCCCATGCTCGATCTGCTTTATGCGGCCGCGAACAACGGGACCGGCCGCCGGGCGGCGCTTGCCGTTCCGACGTTCGGCAAGACGGGGACGACCCAGGAGAATCGCGACGCCGTGTTCGTCGGTTTCGCCGGCAATCTCGTGGTTGGCGTTTGGGTCGGACGCGACGACAACAAGTCGCTCGGCAAGGTCAGCGGTGGCACAGTGCCGGCCGAGATCTGGCGCAATTTCATGACTTCGGCGCTGGCTGTGGACCGGCAGCGGGGACCCGAGCTCCCGGCGGAGTTCACGCAGCCGCAGCGCCGGCCCGAACCCGAGCGCCGCGATCTTCAAAGCCCGCTTCCTCCGGAGTGGAGCAAAGGTACCAAGGAGCTCCGCGAGGTCCGAGACGCGCTCGAGCAGTTGTTGGGTGATCGGTAACCGGCCGCTTTAAGCCTTTCTCAATCATCATTGAGCAGATTCCCCGAAGCCTGGCGCTGAATGCGCGGGGACTAGAAGTCGCGTTGAAATGCGCCTGACGGGAGACCAGACATGGCCAAGTTCGTGAAGATGCTGAAGAATGAGAAGGGTGCGACCGCCATCGAGTACGGGCTGATTGCAGCCCTCATCGCCGTTGCGGCGATCGGTGCGATGACGAGCATCGGCAACTCGCTGAACAACACGTTCAACAACGTTTCGAACCACCTCGGCTAAGAACTCCTTGGTGAGAGGGGCGGGGGGGGGGGGGGGGGGGGGGCGGGGGCG
>DATMHG010000112.1:0-21169 GCA_035555035.1 Sphingomicrobium sp. | reverse complement strand
ACCAGCCGCACCTTCAATCCCAGGTCCGCGGCCTTGAGCACGCTCTCGACCATCGCCCCGCCGTTGTTCGCCTCCGCGACAACCAGACGGGTTCGCCACCGCGCCGCGGCGGCCGCCACCCGGTTCGCCCACCCATCCGGCGACAAACCCCGCACCGTCGCATCCTCGAGCACGTAAAGCTCCTCGCCGCGCGACCCTGCGACAACAATGCCGCAAGCGTCCGACCCTTCGCCCACACCCGCCGGCGGATCCACGCCGACCACGATCCGCTCCAGCCTTCGTTCGTCCTGAGCCGAGTCGAAGGGCGATGCTCGACGCCGCTCGATCACCTCCCGAGTCCACAGCGCGCCTTCGACGTCCTGCAGCATCTTCCCATCCAGTTCCTGCATCCCAATGCGCGTGCCGCCGTAAGTCGCCGTCAGCAGCTCGATCACCTTCTCGTCGAGATTGATGTTGTCGCTCGTCCGCCCGCCCGTGGTGACCGTCGCCGCATCCGCCTCGATCCGCCGCAGCAGCTCGATCGGCCGAGGAGTGGTCGTGACCAGCGCCCGCGGCCTCGATCCGCGCCGCAGGCCGAACTGCAGGTTCATCCAGGCCTCCTCCGCCTGCCGCCACTTGGCGAGCTCGTCGCACCAGGCGAAATCGTGCTCCGGCCCCCTCAGCCCGTCAGCATTGTCGCCCGAGAACAGCTGCGCCTCGCTCCCATTCGGCCATTTGAGCCGTCCCAAACTCGGCTCCCAGCTTAGCCGGTGACCATAATTTCGAGCGACCGTAAGCAAGCCGCTCACCCCTTCGACCATGATCGTCCGCGCATCGCCGATCGTCGCTCCGACCAGCGCGATGCGGACTCCGGGCCGGGCGTTCGCCAGGCCATGGATCCACTCCGCCCCCGCCCTCGTCTTCCCGAAGCCGCGGCCGGCCATCATCAGCCACGTGCGCCAGCCATCTCCCGGGGGCGGCAGCTGGTTCTTGTGTGCCCAGAATTCGAACCAGACGTCGAGCGCGATCATGTCGAGCGGAGTCATCGAATTGATGATCCGCCGCTGCTCCTCAGCGCTCGCCTTGCGAAACCGCCTGAGCAGCAGCTCCGCGCGGGCGATCAACATTCATCTTCACCCGGCATCGGCTCGTCGCGCTCCTTGAGGCGGCGCAGCTTGTTCAACAGGCGCTCCCGCAGCTCCTCGATTTGGCTCGGCTCAAACTGCGTGCTCGCCTCGGCCGCGGTGTCGCGATGCATCTTGAGCAGCGTCAAACCAAGCTGGTTCGAATATTCGCGCATTCTTTCTTCAGAGCCGTCGCGGCGCGAGACGACCTTCTCGGTCCCGTTGAACGCGCGCTCGAGCAGCACCAGCTCGAGCCGCTGGTAGGCGACCGAGATCGCTTCAAGCCATCCGGCGCGGAACGCGGCATTATGCTTGCGCCGCCGATATGCACCGCTGATCGAAACGCCGGCTTCTTCCGCCGCGCGCGTAACGTTGCACGTGTCGGCAAGCACAGACAGGAACTTCGCTTCCTTCTCCTTCGTCCAGTCCCGCGGCTGCGCCTTTCGCAGCTGCGGCTTGTGTCCGGCGACCAGCACGAGCGACGATTTGCCCTTCCGCTTCCCCGCCAAGCCGCCCTCCCGTTTCCCAAAAGAAATCGGGCCGGGTCTCCCGGGGGGAAGACCGGCCCGAATCGCAATTCTTCACTGTGCCTACCGCTTAACCAAGCAGCGTCGCGCTGTCAAGCATATTCTTGCCTATTTGGTTATCACGGCCACTGCTTTGGTCGATGCTACGACTTGCTCCCATTCCATGCTAAGGGGACGTCCGCAGGGGATCAGGAGAGGTCCTATGATCGGTGTTCGTCTTCTCGTCCTGGCCGCGCTGTCGGCCGCATCCGTTGGCTCGGTCGCGGCCCAGCCTGCCGCGCCCGCAGTGCAGATTCGCGTATGGAGCTTCGGCTTCGCGCCCAACCCCATCCACCTCGCTGCGGGCCAGCCCGTCACGCTGCAGTTCGTGAACCAGGCAGGAAGCAGCCACGACTTCTCCGCGCACCGCTTCTTTGCCAGCTCGAGGATTCTCGCCGGCTCCGCAGCTGAAGGCGAGATCGAGCTTCGCGGGCACGAGACCAAGATGATCACACTGATTCCCCGCACCGGGACATATCCGGCGCATTGCACCCATTTCATGCATGCGCAGCTTGGGATGAGGGACGATATCATCGTCAGCTGACGGCGAAGGCCTCGCCGCGGATTTTGTCAATCAGTGCCACATGACTTAAGCTCGTCAACGTCATTGCGCGAGCGCGGCAGCGAAGTCCGAATACGAGGCAATCGGAATCGACAATCCCTTCCGGCTTGCGCGCCTGGCACTGCTCGCCGCGCGCACCGGCGACCGCGCGGCGGCCGAACAAGCTGTTGCGCAGTTGACGGCGCAGGCCGGTGGGAGCGCGAGTTATCAATATGCGGAAATTCATGCGCAGCTCGGCGACAAGGATCGGGCGTTCGCCGAGTTCGACAATGCAATCCGGGCAAAGGATGCGGGCCTCATCTACCTCAAGGTCGACCCGTTTCTCGACCCGATCCGCAACGACCCGCGTTATCCGGCCCTGCTCAGGAGATTGAACTTCCCCTGAGCGAGCTGCCAAGTCGGCGTCACTTCAGACGACGTGCTCGGAATGGCCGTAGACGAGGATCGTCATATAGCCCTGCCGCGGCTCGGCCCTGGTGCCTCCGACGCTCGCCGAGAACCGTTCGGCCGAAGCTTCCTTGCAGCCATATTCCGGTTTCACGTCGCCGGACGCGGCGACGATCTCGCAGGCCTGCACCGTGCCCTTGGCGCCGATCGCGAGCGACATCACCTGGCGGCCGAGCAGCATGTCGCCCGCCGGCGCCTCGGTCGCGTCCGGCTGCCACTTCGGGCTGAACCGCCGTTCGAAGGTGATCCGGGTATAGCTGTCCTTCGAACCGGTCGCGGTCTTGTCCACCGCCGCCTGGCTCGCCTGCACCTGGCAGTCCTTCGAGGTGTGTGGCCCCATGCTTGATTCGAAGTGGCAGGATTGCGGCTTTCCGTCACCGGCGATGGTGACCGTGACCCGCTCCCACCATGGGGCGTTCGAATCGAGGGCGGAAGCTTGGGAGGTTGCGGCGGCCAGTGAGGCAGCCGAAGCCAATGCGACAGCAGCGATTGCGCGGAACACGTTTGACTCCTTCGTGCCCGCCGCTCCGGCGACATAATTGCCGCCGCCACCTGTGCGCCCCAACGCGCAAGTCGGAGTTTGTTTCAGGAGCGTGAGGAGAAATTCGTTGAGGTGGCCGCCTGTGCCGTCCAACGACTTGGCAGGCGACCACTCAGCGAGCACCAAGTCTCCGCGCCTCCGCCCAATAGAAATGGGGGCCGGCATTGCTGCCAGCCCCCACTGCGCCGAGCGAAGGATCTGCCGGTGTTCGGTCTACCTGGTCCCGCTCCTCGAAAGCTTTGGCACCCCGCTTCTCGATCCTGGCTCACCAGCTCAGGCGTCGCTTTCCATCGCACCGCTCCCTCGTGAGAGGAGCCCTGACTTCTACTCGACTGCGCCTCCCGAAGGTTCGCTTGTCTTTCGACGCCCGGCCTGCTTTTCGAACCCAGGTCTTTCGACCCGAATCCTAGAACTTGAATTCTGGACCGAAGTCCTGAAACCAAGTTCCGGCCAAAGCCGCCCGATGTTCCACGGCCCTTCTTGGGATGACCTCTCTCGCGTCCCGCTTCGCTCACCAAAGTTCGCAAGGAACCCCGGGAGCCGCGTCGCACGACAGGAAGATCATCTCTTCCGGCGCCTCTTCCCGGCTGGCCCCGAACAAAACCCGAAAGTTCCATCCACTGCCGGCCGGCGGAGATCGGTTCTTCTGTCCCTTCCTCACCCTTGTTGCCGTTGCCGGCCTTCCGGGGAGACTGGGACTTCCGCCCCGATCACTTGAAGACCATGCACCTCTCATCCGAGTCGCGGAAGCGAAATTTTTGGTAACAAGCCTGTGGATAACGGGGATATCGGGAACAACCATTGGAACCTTTGCGAACGGACCATTCGGTTGCCCGAATCGGCGCTCGCCCCTACCTCCTGCAAGTGCCTCAATCTCCGGTCCCGACGACAGAGCCCGGCTACCTGCAGGGCCTCAATCCGCCGCAGCGCGAAGCCGTGCTCGCGACGGAGGGGCCGGTGCTCGTCCTTGCCGGTGCGGGCACGGGGAAAACCGCCGCGCTGACGGCTCGCTTGGCCCACCTCATCGCCACCCGCAAAGCCTGGCCGAGCCAGATCCTCGCCGTCACCTTCACCAACAAGGCCGCGCGTGAAATGCGCGAACGCGTCGGCAAGCTCTCCGGCGGCGCGCTCGAGGGCATGCCGTGGCTTGGCACCTTCCACTCAGTGGCCGCGCGCATGCTCCGAATCCACGCCGAGCTGGTTGGCCTGCATTCCAATTTCACGATACTCGACACCGACGACCAGCTGCGCGTGCTCAAGCAACTGATCCAGGCCGCGAACCTCGACGAGAAGCGCTGGCCCGCCCGGCAGCTCGCCGGCCTGATCGACCGCTGGAAGAACCGCGGCTGGACTCCGACTCAGGTCGACGCCGGCGAGTCCGAAGCTTTCGCCGCCGGTCGCGGAAGCGAGCTCTACACGCAGTATCAGGAGCGGCTGAGAACCCTGAATGCCTGCGACTTCGGCGACCTGCTGCTCCACATGCTCGTCATCTTTCGCAAGCACTCCGACGTGCTTGAAAGCTACCGCAATCGCTTCCGCTACATCCTCGTCGACGAATATCAGGATACCAACAGCGCGCAGTACGAATGGCTCAAGCTCCTGGCCGAGCCACGCCGAAACCTGTGCTGCGTTGGCGACGACGATCAGTCGATCTACAGCTGGCGCGGAGCGGAGGTCGCCAACATCCTGCGCTTCGAGAAAGATTTTCCCGGCGCCAAGATCATCCGCCTCGAGCAGAACTACCGCTCGACGTCCCACATCCTCGCCGCAGCCGATGGCCTCATCGCCCACAACGCCGGCCGCCTCGGCAAGACCCTGTGGACCGACGCCGGCGAAGGCGAGAAGGTCGGCGTGGTCGGCGTCTGGGACGGACCCGAGGAAGCGCGCCGTGTCGGCGAGGAAGTCGAATCGCGCATGCGTCGCGGACAGTCGCTCGACGATGTCGCGATCCTGGTTCGCGCTCAGTTCCAAACCCGCGAGTTCGAGGAGCGCTTCATCGCGATCGGCCTGCCCTACCAGATCATCGGCGGTTTCCGCTTCTACGAACGCGCCGAGATCCGCGACGCAATCGCCTACCTACGCCTCATCGCCCAGCCGGCCGACGACCTCGCCTTCGAGCGCATCGTCAATACCCCCAAGCGCGGCCTCGGCGACAAGGCGATCGCCACCATCCATCGCCACGCCAGAGCCACGCAGCAACCCCTGCTCCTGGCAGCCGCCACCCTGCTCGACAGCGACGAGCTCACCCCCCAGGCCCGCCGCAGCCTCGGCAATTTCGTCGCCGATATCGCCCGATGGCGCGGCATGTATTCCTCCCGGGAACGGGGAGGGGAACCAGCGGAGCTGGTGGAGGGGGCCCATGGCGGAGCGAGCCTGCCCCACCCCGAGCTCGCTCGAATCGTTCTGGAGGAATCCGGCTACACCGCCATGCTCCAGGCCGACCGTTCGGCCGAAAGCGCCGGGCGCCTCGAAAACCTCGCCGAGCTTACGCGCGCGATGGAAGAATATGAATCGCTCCAGGCGTTCCTCGAGCACGTCAGCCTCGTCATGGACAATGACGAGGCGCGGCAGGGCGAGCGCGTCACGATCATGACCATCCACGCCGCCAAGGGCCTCGAGTTCGACATCGTCTATCTGCCCGGCTGGGAAGAAGGCGTTTTCCCCTCGCAGCGTTCGCTCGACGAAGGCGGCCTCCCAAGCCTCGAGGAAGAGCGCCGCCTCGCCTACGTCGCGATCACCCGCGCGCGCCGCCAGGCAACGATCATGCATGCCGCGAACCGCCGCATCTACGGCCAATGGACCAGCAGCATTCCCAGCCGCTTCCTAACCGAGCTGCCGGACGCGCACATCGCGCAGGAAACCACGATGACCGGCGGCGAAAGCCTTTGGCGCGCGCAATGGTCCGAGCGTGCCGATCCCTTCGCCCATGTCGCGCGGCCGACGAGAGGTCCCGGCTGGCAACGCGCCACGCGCACCTTAAACCCCTCTCCCCGCGAAGCAGCGGGAGAGGGCGACTCGCGCTCCAGCGCGAGCGGGGTGAGGCCAAGCCGCTGGAACAGCCAACCGCCCTTGGAAGTGAGAGCCTCCGCCGTCAGCCTCGGCAACCAAGGCCGCACCGACCTCGCCCTCGGCCAGCGCGTGTTCCACGGCAAGTTCGGCTACGGCACCATCGTTGGACAAGAAGGCAACAAGCTCGAGATCGAATTCGAGCACGCCGGCCGGAAGAAGGTGCTGGATAGCTTCGTCAGCGCGGGTTGAGCATCGGAACCGACGAGCTCTGCCTGTCTCGCCGAGATCTGGGGAACTTTCTTGGAAACGCCGCTTTCAGGCGCCGAGGGCTGCCACAAAAACACCGTGTCGCGGCGGGCGTCGAGCCTCCGCAGTATCGAGGCACACGACATGCAAATCTCCGAGTGGTTCAGCCGTCGCTACATCGACCTCCTCGGGTCCATCTACATCTACAACGAACATCGCGGTTACACGGCACTCGATCGGGTTCTCGAAGCTGTTCGAGCGCGGTCGCCTGACAACCGCGCATTCATTGCCGCGATTGAGAAACATCGCGCTGACGAGCGCAAACATTATCTGATGTTCCGGCGCTGGTTTGAGAGGCGCCGGCACATGCCCCTTCTCGTCGACCGGACCTGCGGGCACATCGATCGGTTCGTCGAGATCATGTTCGGCGTAAAGATCGACGATATGAATACTCAGGCGGTCATCGACGACGACCGGCTGTTCGAAAAGTTATGCCGCGTCATCTCGCTCACCGAAAAGCGCGGCTTTCGCCAGGTCGAGATCCTGCTGAATCATCCGATTGTCCGAAAAGACCCGGGATTGGTCAAAATCTTCAGGATCGTCGAGCAGGACGAGCCGAGCCACTGGGCTCCCTATGACGGCTGGCTCCGCGAGAATGGGAAACGCGATCCAAAATGGTGGGAACGATGGATCGACGCATTCATCCATTCGGAGCTGCTGATCCTGAAATTGCCGATCCTGTTCCTTAGTCCGCGCCTGCGGCGGCGAACGCAGTGGGCGGACGCTCAGGAATGTGCGGGCGCGAGAGCGACTGCAATTGCGCACAGCAGGATCACGGCTGCGGCGACGTTGATGACGAAAGCTGCCGCCGATGACATGTCCTTCGCAGCGCCGATGGATGGATGCAGATCCGGATGAAGGCGATCAAGCAGCGCCTCGATTGCTCCGTTGACGAGTTCGGCCGCCAAACCCGCGACGAGCAGGACCAGGCACGAAAGGACCCAGGCGACTGGTGGGCGGGCCGCAATCAGCGCGATCAATGCGATGCCGGAGAATAGGACATGGTTCCGGATGGCGCGGTCGTGGCACCACCCGCGCCGCAGACCGGAGAGGCTGTCGCCGATTTTCTCCCACATGTGCCGATGTGATTGCACAAGCCCCCTTTTGACCGACTCTGAGAATATACGTTCGAGCTCGCCCAAGGGATCCGAGTGTCGATACCAAGGAGGTCTGCGGTGAAATGGATATTCGCCTTCGTTGCCGGGCTGATCGTCGGTCCGCTGCTCTTCGCGCTCGCCGCCGTGGCGGGCTGGCTGCCGAGCGATGCAGCGGCAACGCCGCCCAATTGGGAAATGTCGCTCGGCATGCGCGCTCTGGACACCTCGCTGGAGCATCGCTCCGACAGGCTGAAGAACCCGATCGCGGCTAACGACAGCGCGGCTCTAGCCGCCGGGATGAAACTCTACGCCGACAATTGCGCGGGTTGTCATGGCAATGCCAAGGCGCCGAGCGTCTTCGGTTCGGGATTCTACCCCCGCGTGCCCCAATTCTTCCAGGAAGGCACGGACGTCGGACCGGAGGAATCCTATGCGGCGATCCATGATGGCATCCGCTATTCGGGCATGCCGGCGTGGCACAGGCAGCTTAATGACCGGCAGATCTGGCAGGTCGCCAACTTCGTCGCCCGGATCGGCGAGCAACCCCAGTCCAAATCCGCGATGCGCATGCACTGAGCGGATGGACGGCCCGCCCATGACGAGCCGCCCCCTTTGACGTTACGACTGGCGGTTTGCCAGATACGTCATTGTGGAATCATTCCGCTTATTCACTGAAGTCACGTGCAGCTTGCCATCGGCGCCGACGGTGAAGGTGACCACTGACACGACCTTGCCGCCGCGCTTGTCGGTTTCCTCATAGCTATTGTCGCCGACCTTCTTCACCGACGCCGTCGTCCCCGCGGTATCGCCCTTGATCGGAGTATCGCTTCCATCGAGCTTGGCGTCGTAGCTCTGCCCGGACGGCGAGCTCATGTGGAGCGTGTCGCCTGAGACATTGTAGGTGACGGTAAGCGCCTCGTCGTTGATGTTGCTGTACTTGTCCGGCTTCCAGGAACCCGAGATGGCATGGGCCCCAGCCGGCGCTGCCGCGACACGGGTCTCCGTAAAGCTGCCCTTGGTGGGCGGCGCGTTCGGCGTCGAGCTGTCGGTGAAGTCGATCGTCAGCGTCTTGCCGTCGCCGGAGACGGTATATTTTCCGGTGTTCGTCACGGTACCGCCCTTCTTCGCGGTGCGCGTGACGGTATGATCGTCATCCACCTTGATCGACATGCTGTCGGCATAGGGCCGAGTAACGGGATGGAACGCACCGTCAGCCGCAAGCGTGAGCGGAGGCGTGCAAGTCGGGCAGGAGAATTGCCCGTCCTTGAGCAACATCTGATCCGGTTTTTGCTTGATCTGGACGGTCGAAAGGTCGGCCTTCCAGGTTCCATTCATTCCCTCGCCTGCCGCGGTCGCCGAAGCGTTTCCGCCAGCCACGTTCCCGGATTCATTGCTGCCCGTCATCGTCTGCTTACAGGCGGAAAGCGCAAGCAGTGATGCGGCGGCCATCGCCACCGTGACCGTCTTGTGCATTTCAAGGCTCCCCGTGTTCAAACCACCGCCCGTCAGGATTGGCGGGTTCGGGCCGGCGGCGTCGTCACGGATTTCCACGCAACAGATGACGGTGTCGTCAGAACGCTGAGCTAATCATGGTTAACAGAAGTTGGCAAGTTGCGTTGAACCCGAAGTTAACAGATACGATGGGGGCTCTGCGGGTAGGGTAATTCGTGGATCCGCTTGCTACGAATCGCCCGGTGACCAACGGACCCGGCCGCCCCCGCTACGACGACGTGCTGACTCCGGCCGAATGGAAGGTCGCCGAGCAGGTGCGGCACGGAATGACCAACCGCCGCATCGCCGAGCGCATGGCCGTCAGCCTGGACGCGGTGATGTTTCACGTCGGCAACGCCCTCTCCAAGCTCGGTTTCTCGAGCCGCGAGGAGCTGCGGCTGTGGGACGGCGTCTCGAAATCGACCGCGCTTCATCAGTTCAGGAGAACCGCTATGGACGCTCAGACGACAACCGAAAGCTACATGATGCTCGGACAGGTGGCGCGAACGACGAAGCGATTTGAAGAGTCGCACGCCTGGTACCGCGACACGCTCGGACTTCCGGAGCTCTACAGCTTCGGCAACCTCGCCTTTTTCGATCTCGGCGGTGTGCGCCTGATGTTGACCGAGGAGGAAGGCGACCTCGCATCTGAGTCCATCCTCTATCTTCGCGTCCCGGACATTCATGCCGCCAAGGCCGAGCTGGAAGGCCGCGGCGTCAGGTTCATCAACGCTCCGCACCTGATCCACCGGCACGAGGACGGCACGGAGGAATGGATGACAGCCTTCGAGGACAATGAAGGACGGCCGCTCCAGCTGATGATGCAGGTCCGGGCGCAGGTGCGCTGAACGACTGGCTCCGCTACGGCGGCGCGATGTCCGAGGCGCCGCCGCTCCTGATTCGCGACAATCCCGAGAAGAACCGCTTCGAAGTGGATCTCGGCGACGGAAGCTTCGCGATCGCCGAATACAAGCTGTTCCCGGATCGGATCGTCTTCACCCATACCGAAGTGCCGCCCCAGCATGAAGGGCAGGGCATCGGTTCGGCGCTGATCCGGTTCGCGCTCAAGTCGGCGCGCGAGCGCGGGCTCGCCGTCGTCCCAATCTGCCCCTTCTTCGCCGCTTATATCCGCAAGCACGCGGAGGAGCAGGACCTGCTCGCTCCGGGCTGGCGCGAGAAGCTGGGACTCCCGAGCTTCTAGAAGCTCACAGCGGACGATCTTCACCGAGCGTCCACGGCGGTGGATCGCTCGCGGGAAAGGATTCGAGATCCGCCTCGTCAATCCGCTCATCGTGGCGAGGAGCGGGTTCCCGAGGAACGGGTTCGTGAACATCGGGGCGAGACTTCGAACGGAGCCGTCGCACGGCCGCGAAGACGCTCGTGCCGGCCAGGATTGCGGCGATTGCGGTTGTCATCTTTCGAGCCATTCGCGGGCCCATAGCATGGATGAACGGCCGAGGTCCGGTCGTTCTCAAAACTGGAATGACGGCAGAATGAGGAACCCGACTCGGGCGAAATGCATTTTCCGCGCAAAAGTCAAGAACAAATTTCAGGTGTGAAATGAAGCGTATAGCCCTTGTGCTCGCGTCGGCGGGCATCTGTACCCTCGGGATGACGGCGGCGGCCTCGCCGGCGTTCGCCCTCGAAACTTTCGAAGCGAAGATGCAGGCCAGCGATGCCGCCTCGCAGGCGCGCGTCGACATGATCGAAGCCTTCGGTCCGAAGTTCCTCAAGCCGGGACAGTATCTCTGGCGCGACGTCCCCGAGAGCGCCGGGCCCGACCGGGTGGTCATCAGCCTCACCGACCAGCTCGCTTATCTCTACCGGGGCGATACGCTCATGGCGGTCGCGACGATCTCGACCGGCCGCGACGATAAGCCGAGCCCGACTGGCATTTTCTCCGTACTCGACAAAAGACCCTTCTACCGGTCCAAGAAGTACGACAATGCGCCGATGCCGTGGATGCAACGCATCGACCAGTATGGAATCGCGCTCCACGGCGGGTTCAACCCCGGCTACCCGGCTTCGCACGGCTGCATCCGTTTGCCGCTCGCGTTTGCTAAAAAACTCTACGCGGTCACCGACGTCGGAACGCCGGTTTATATTGGCGCGTGATCCAGCCGATCGGGCCGCGCGGCGGATTCGCGCGACCCGTTCATTCTCAGCTGCAGCTTTGTCTCGAACATCTGGAACAAGTCCCGATTGTGGACGGCTTCTCATTGAAGCAGCAGGAATTAACCCCATCTTTAAACGGTAATTTTGAACCCGGTGGCGACTGTAGCGTTATCGCAGGCAAAATAGAGCTTTAAAGGTTTTCGACGTGAAAAAATGGATCCTGGCCGGTGCCGCCTGTGCGGCGCTGACGGCTATGCCCGCGCCTGCGTTCGCGGCGGCCGCTGCGACCAATCCGGAACTGCCGGCGCCCGGCTCAAGCTATGGCGGCGCCGCGGACCAGGCGGTGAGCGCATTTTATGCCTCGCGTGGCGGTGCGCCCCTTTGGCTGCGCGGTGGCGCGCAGAGTAATGCCGCGACTGCTTTGATGGGAGTCCTGCAGAAAGCCGCTCTCGATGGGCTGCCGAGCGGCCCTGCCCTCGCTCTGCAAGCCCAGTCGTTGATGGCTCGCGCAAGCACCGGTGATACGGCCGCCCTGGCGCAGGCCGACCGGATCCTTTCCAATGCCTGGGTCCTTTACGTCGAGACGCTTCAGAGGCCGCCGTCCGGAATGATCTATGCGGACAACTGGGTCGCGCCGCGACGCCTGACTCCGGCGCAGATCCTGGCGGTGGCGGCAGCCCAGCCGTCGCTTGCGTCGTACGTGCGGCAAGTTTCGAGCGTGAACCCCGTCTATTCCGAACTGCGCGACGTCGCCTGGTCCGCCATGCAGGCCAACGGCGGCGGGATCGATCCGCGCGTCCTCACCAGCCTCCAGCGCGTTCGCGATATGCCGTTCCAGAAACGCTACATCATCGTCGATGCGGCGGGCGCCAAGCTGTACATGATCGATAACGGCCGGATCGCCGACACGATGCGGGTGATCGTCGGCAAGGCCGGCGCTTCGACGCAGACGCCGATGCTCGCGAGCACCATCTACTATGCGACGCTCAATCCCTACTGGCACGTCGGTCCGGAGCTGGTGCGGTCGCTGATCGCGCGCAACACGCTCGACCAAGGGCTCGGCTATCTGAAGTCGCACGGCTATCAGGTGATGCCGGCCGACCCGAATGACGACACGTTGCTCGATCCGGCGAAGGTGGATTGGCACGCGGTAGCGGAAGGTCGTGAGACGGTACGCGTGCGGCAGCTTCCGGGTCCCGCCAATTCGATGGGTCACCTGAAGTTCGGGTTCGCGAACCCCGATGACATCTATCTGCACGACACTCCCATGAAGACGGCGTTCAACTCCGACGATCGCGATCTCAGCCACGGCTGCATCCGCCTGGAAGATGCCGAACGCCTCGGACGCTGGCTCCTCGGCCATGACGCGGAGCCCACGTCCAACGAGCCCGAGCAGCACGCGCTCCTGCCGACGCCGGTGCCGATCTACGTGACCTATCTCACCGCTCAGGTGCAGAACGGGCAGCTGGCGTTCGTCGACGACATTTACGGCCGCGACGCGCAGCGGCTCGCCCAAATCGCATCGATGCCCAATTAAGACAGGCTCAGCGGAATCTTCAGATAGCTGACGCCGTTCGCCTGGGGCGGCGGCAGCCTGCCGCCGCGGATGTTCACCTGGATCGCGGGATAAAGCAGCTTCGGCATCTTGAGCGTCGCGTCCCGCGTCTGCCGCATCGCGACATAGTCATCCTCAGCCACCCCGCGTCCGATGTGGACATTGCGGTCGAGCTGCTCGCCGACCGTCGCCTCCCAGGCGAACACCTCCCGGCCCGGTGCTTTATAATCGTGGCATGTGAACAACCGGGTCTCACGCGGCAGGGCAAGAATGCGGTGCATGGACCGGTACAGCTGCCTCGCATCACCCCCTGGGAAATCGCAGCGCGCGGTGCCGTAATCAGGCATGAACATCGTATCGCCGACGAACACCGCATCGCCAATGCGATAGCTCACGCAGGCGGGCGTATGTCCCGGCGTGGCCATCACCTCGATCTGTAGCTCGCCGAGCGGAAGCACCTCTCCGTCTTCCAGCAACCGATCGAAGTCCGCGCCGTCAGCCTTGATGTCGGTTGCGTCCAGCCTCAGTCCGAACACCTGCTGCACCTTGGTGATGCCCTGTCCGATCGCGTAGACCGCACCGGTGCGGCGCTTCACATGCTGCGCGGCCGACAGATGATCGGCGTGGGCGTGGGTCTCGAGCACCCACAGGATCGACAATCCCGCTTCCTGCGCCGCGTCGAGCAAGCGATCGGCGGCTTGGGTGTCGACTCGTCCGCCGACCGGATCGAAGCCGAGCACCGGGTCAATAACGGCCGCAGCCTTCGTCGCCCGATCGGAAACGAGATAGCTGACGCTATTCGTCGTCTCGTCGAAAAAAGCCCTGATGGCCGTCTTCCCCACGGCCTCCGCTTACCACAAAGCGCGGCGCGCCTTTAGACGGATACTTCGTCCATGGTGGTGAGCTCAGGCTCGGGCAGGCCGGCCTCCTTGTACCTCCGGCTCAGTTCCTCTTTGCGCGCGACGAGCTGCTCGCCGAGGGCATCGAGGTCGAGCTTGCCCTTGCGTGCCTGCGAGAAGATCCCGCCCGGCCCTTCTTCTTCCTGGATGTGGTGCTCGATCTCCTCGGAGAGGACGTGCACCTTGGTGTCGAAGAACTCGTCGCCGCCGCCTTCATTCGCTTCGATCTCCGCGACGAGGAGCTTGGCGGCATCGTGCTCGACATAGCCTTCCTTGAGCTCATCTTCGTCCACCGTGCCTTTGCACGCCGGATAGAAGATCTGCTCTTCGAGCTCGAAGTGAATCGATAAGGCGAGGCAAATTTGCCGGGCGAGCTTTTCCTTGCGGCCGTCGCCCTTCGCACTTTCGAAGTCCTTGAACAATTTCTCGGCTGTGCGGTGATCCTCTTTCAGCAGCGCGATCGCGTCCTGCGACTTGGTACTGGCCATCGACATCGTCCTCCCGTGCTGAAGGCGAAACCAATCGTGCGGCTTGGATGTTCCTGCCGCGTATGCGTCACGAAACTGTCACGATACCGGCTGGCAACGGCATTGACTGGAAGGGACTTGGCTATCTGATTTCTATCGCCAGCGTCTTCTTCCTCGGGGCCGTGGCATGGCCCAAGGAGCATGCCCCCGTCTGGTACCACCCGGTGCTCATTGCCGGAATGATCACCTCGATCCTCGGCATGGCGTCACGCTATAAGGCGCATCTGGACGAACGGCGGGAGATCAGAAAGGCCAAGGCAGAGGCTGAGGCCAAACGGCGCTAGCGATGCCGGCGCGATCGTTTGTGCAGGGCTGGCGCATCGCTTGAATCGCCGCTGCCGCTTTCCTCAGCGTCCGCCGAAGCAATCTCTTGCGTGTTCACACCAGGCTTGCTGTTGAGCTCCAGCCAGTCGCGGAAGGGCAGGTGATAGATCATGTCCATCACCTCGAATTCGAGCCCGCCCGGCTGCCACGTGTCGCTGTTCCAAAGCGCGACCACGCCGCTCTTCTTCACCGGATCGAACAGGATCAGCGAGCGGTAGCCCTTGATCCCGCCACGATGTCCGATGATGTGGTGCCCCGCATAATCGTAGCTGCGCCAGCCATAGCCGTACCAGGCCGTGCCGAGCCGCTCGAGGAATTTGCGCAATCGCCCGCGCTCCCCCGGAGTGACGACGTACGGCGCATGGATCGTGTCGAGCACATGGGTATCCAGCACGTCCGGCATTTCGCCCATCTGCGCTTCCATCCACAGCGCCATGTCCTTGATGTTGCTGTTGATGCCCGCGGCGCCCGGAACTTTGTAATAAGTGTCGACCATCGGCCACGGCCGCTTGCCGGCGCTGTGCGGCCTCGCCCAGCTCCGGTTTGATTCCAGTCCGGCCATCGATACGCTGCCGCTGCTCATCCCGATCGGGTTGAACAGGTACCGCCTGACCGCCTGCTCATACGGCATTCGGGTGATGCGCGAGACCATTTCGCTCGACGCATCGTAGGCGACGTTCTGATAATCCCAACAGGTGCCCGGCGCGCAGACCGCGTTCAGCGTCGCCAGCTGCGTCCGGAGGAAGCTTGGGTCCTGCCCTTCCTCGAGCTTGTTGGCATAGGCGTCGCGATAGAGGCCAAGCCGGTGGGACAGCAGGTCGCCCACGGTCGCGATCCGCTCATTGCCGTTGGGCAGCTTGAGGTCCGGCGCATAATTCGCGACCGGCGCATTCAGGTTGATCTTCCCTTGCTCGGCGAGCTTGGCGACCATGGTGGCCGCAAGGCCCTTCGAACAGGATGCCCAGCGGAACACGGTCTCAGGAGTCACCGGATTGCCCGATCCCTCCTGCGTCTCGCCATAGCCCTTGAGGAACGTGATACGGCCGTTCTCGACCACGCCGACGGCCAGGCCGACCATCGCCGGCTTGTTCATCAGCTGCTGCAGGCGGCTGTCGAGTTGCTGGTAATCGACGTCCCGGCGCGATTCCGTCGACAGCGACGCGAGCGTCAGATGTGCTTTCGTGATCTGCGCCCGCTCGTGCGTTGCCGCAGCGTGCGGCCGCATCGCCAGGAGCGATCCGCCGACAATGAGAGCAAGCGCACCTGCGCCGATCTTCTGCTTGGTTTCCAAAACCTTGTTACTCCCCACCCCGCCAACGGTTTGGCGGGCGGCTGCTGCACCCTCAACGCCGTGCTCCTGCAGTTGCGGTGAAGCGACTGCAGCGCGGGACGGACGGCATTCTGGCGTTCAACGCACTGCGCGCCTAAAGGCCGCGTCATGCGATTTCTTTCGACCCTGTTCTGGGTCCTTCTCGCCGTGCTCGTGGCGCTCTTTGCAAGCCGCAACTGGAACGACGTGACGCTCAACCTGTGGGGCGACATCCAGGCCGACGTCAAAATCCCGATCCTGGTGCTGATCGTGTTCCTCATCGGGTTCCTGCCGCCATGGCTGATCATGCGCGCGCGGGTCTGGTCGCATCGCAGGCGCATCGAAGCCCTGGAGCGGCAGCACGTCGCGGATGATGGGCCGTCACACGTCGAGGAGGGGGAGCCGGTAATATGAAGCCGATCTTCGTGGCAATCGACACGCCTGACCTCGATCGTGCGTTGCAAATCGCCAAGGCGATCGCAGCCGACGCCGGCGGCGTGAAGCTCGGCCTGGAATTCTTCTCGGCGCAGGGCCCCGCCGGAATCCGTCGGATCGCCCACCTTGGATTGCCAATATTTCTCGATCTGAAGTTCCACGACATACCGAACACCGTCGCCAGAGCCGTGCAGGCGCTCGGCTCGCTGGAGCCCGCAATCTTGACGGTGCACGCGAGCGGCGGACGGGACATGCTGAAGGCGGCGAAGGGAGCCGCGCCGGCTTCGACGAAAGTCGTCGCCGTCAGCGTGCTCACGAGCTTCGATGCGAGCGATCTCCGCGAGATCGGGGTGGACGCGGCTCCGGCGGATCAGGTCGCGCGCCTCGCCTGGATTGCGAGGGATTCAGGTGTGGACGGAATCGTCTGCTCGGGCGCGGAGGTCGCGGCGGCGAAGGCCGCATGGCCGCACGCTTTCCTCGTGGTTCCCGGCATCCGCCCCGCCGGCACCGACGTTGGCGACCAGAAGCGCGTCGTCACCCCGGCTCAGGCAATTGCGGACGGAGCGTCCGTGATTGTCATCGGCCGGCCGATCACCGGCGCCGCCGATCCGGCCCAGGCGATCCGCGATATTGCCGGGACACTCAAGGAAGAAGCGAGAACCTAAGCATGAGCTGGCTGAGCCGAGTCCGCAGCGGAATCCCGTTCCTCCCCAAGCGCCAAACCGTCGAGAACCTTTGGCACAAATGCGGCAAGTGCGGGACAATGGTGTTCGTCAAGGAGTGGGAGGAGAATTACAGCGTCTGCCCGCGCTGCGACTTCCACGACCGCATCGGCCCGACCAAGCGGTTCGAGCAGCTGTTCGACGCGGCGGAATATGAGTTGCTTTCGACGCCGGAGGTCCGCGAGGACCCGCTGCGTTTCCGAGACACCAAGCGCTACACGGACCGGCTGAAGGCGGCTCGTACGGCAACCGATGAGCGCGACGCCCTCATCAACGCGCGCGGCAAGATCGACCGGCACAATGTCATTATCGGCGTTCAGGACTTCGCCTTCATGGGCGGATCGATGGGCATCGCCGTCGGCGCGGCGTTCCTTGCGGGAGTGCGCGCCGCGATTGCCGATCATGCGCCGTACATCCTCTTCACCGCAGCGGGCGGAGCGCGAATGCAGGAGGGTATCCTCTCGCTGATGCAGATGCCACGCACGACCGTCGCACTCGCTGAGCTCAAGGAAGCTGGGCTGCCCTACATCGTGGTGCTGACGGATCCCACGACCGGGGGTGTCACCGCATCCTACGCCATGCTCGGCGACGTCCAGCTTGCGGAGCCCGGCGCCCTCATCGGCTTCGCTGGCCAACGGGTGATCGAACAGACGATCCGCGAGAAGCTGCCCGAAGGTTTCCAGCGCGCCGAATATCTCCTCGAGCACGGCATGATCGACATGGTCGTGCCGCGCAGCCAGCTGAAGGAGAAGCTCGGGCTGCTGGTCTCCTACTTGGCGCCGGAGGAGAAGGAGGCGGCGTGACCCACAGCTCCTCCCTATTGCAACGCAATGGGGAGGGGGACCGCTCGACGAAGTCGAGTGGTGGAGGGGTCGGCGCCAAACCCCTCCACCATCGAATCTTCGTTCGATGGTCTCCCTCCCCACGAGCTAGGCTCGCAGGGAGGAGCTGATGCCCGATTTCGCCCGCTCCACCCATCCCGACGTCCAGGCGCAGCTCGATCGCCTGTCCAAGCTCTCCCCGGCCGGCGACCGCCTGGGGCTGGAGCGCATCTGCGAATTGCTCGACCGGCTCGGCCGTCCACAGGAGGAGCTTCCGCCGGTGTTTCACATCGCGGGAACCAACGGGAAGGGCTCGACCGTCGCATTTGTCAGGGCAGCGCTCGAAGCGTCCGGGTATAAGGTCCATGCCTTCACCAGCCCGCACCTCGTCCGCTTCAACGAGCGCATCCGGGTTGCCGGACGCTTGATCGATGACGAACAGCTAGCCGGGCTCCTGACCGAGGTCCTGAACGCCAGCTCCGGCATCGAGCCCAGCTTCTTCGAGGTCGCCACGGCCGCGGCATTGCTCGCATTCGCGCGCACACCGGCCGATGCATGCATCCTTGAAGTCGGGCTCGGCGGACGGCTCGACGCAACCAACGTCGTGGAACGGCCGCTGGTCACGGCCATCGCCAACCTTGCCCTCGATCACCAGCAGTTCCTTGGGACTGGTCTCACCGACATCGCCGCCGAGAAAGCCGGGATCGCCAAGCGCGGAGTGCCGCTGATCACGCAGCTTTACCCGCCCGCGGTGGCAACCCGCATCGGCGAGATCGCGCACGACAGACGCGCGCCCTGGCTGCCGCGAGGCGGGACCTGGAATGCGATCGCGCGCCACGGCAAGCTGCGTTACCTCGACGAGCAAGGCATGCTCGACCTGCCCTTGCCGCGCCTTCCCGGGCGGCATCAGGCGATGAACGCAGCGCTCGCAATCGCGCTGCTTCGGCGCCAGCAGGCGCTGCGAGTCCCGTCATCCGCGCTCAATGCAGCCATGGGTTGGGCGGACTGGCCCGCGCGGCTTCAGCGCCTCGCGCCGGGCCCGCTGGTCGGCAGCCGCGACGTGTGGCTCGACGGCGGTCACAACCCTTCCGCCGCGCGGCAGGTCGCCGGCTTCGTCAAGCATCGCTTCAAGGACGGCAAGCCGCTGCACATGATCTTCGCGAGCCTCGCGACGAAGGACCCGCCAGGAATGCTCGAGCCGTTCAGGGACCTCGTGGCGCGGGTCTACACAGTGCCTATCGGGGATCATGCAAGCTTCGCTCCGGGCGAGCTTGCCGACATCGCCGGCGAGATTGGCTTCTCGGCCGAAGCGCACGACAGCGTCGAAGAAGCGCTCGCTATGATCCCGAAAGATGCACGCGTGCTGATCTTCGGCTCGCTCTATCTCGCTGGCGAGGTCCTCGCCGCGAACGACCAGGCACCCGACTAGGCTTTCGCCGGCTGGTCGACCTTCACTGCCGTATCTTGTTCGGCACGGCGGCTTTCATTCGCCACGCGCATCCATTCGAGGATGACGAACAGCACCGCGAACGCACCCGCCGCGGCAGTCCAGCGGAATACGGTCGCATATCCGTATTTGTCGAACGCCTCGCCGGCGATGCCTCGCCCGAGCGAACCGATGAGAAAGGTCAGCGATGACAGCAGGGCGTACTGAACCGCCGTGAAGCGCTTGCTGACGATGCCGGAGATGTAGGCGACGAACGCCGCGCCGGCGATGCCCGTCGAGACATTCTCCATGGAGATCGCCAGCAGCAGGCGGACGATGCGCTCATCCGATCCAAGCATCGACGCAAGCGCATCCAGCCGGAGCAGATGGGCGACCGTGTCGATGTGCCGCCCGCCCTCAGCCAAGTCGGCATAAACGAAATTGCCGAATACCGGCAGGATCGCGCCGATCAGGATCGTCGGCAGCCGTCCGATCTTGAGGAACAGATAGCCGCCGATCGAGATTCCGACCATCGTCATGATGATCCCGAACACCTTCGACGCGAAGGCCACCTCGTCTTTCGAGTAATGCAGAAAATCGAGGTAGAAGGGGAAGGCGAACGCGGTCCAGATATTGTAGCAGAGCGTGTAGGTCAGGATCAGCCCGAGCACGATCAGCACGCCCCAGCCGAGCCGGCCCGACAACTCACCGAGCGGCGCGACCAGCGAGACGTAGAGGTGATTGATCGCGCTGCGGCCACCCGTCGGCCGCGCATTCTCTCTGGTCAGTACATGGTGATGGTGACTGCGCATCCAGTTGATCACCGCCGCGACGATCAGCGGCACGAACACCGTCGCGAAAATGATCCATGGACCGAACTCCTTGGTGAAGTCCGCGACGGACGGCTGCTTGGCGCCGGGTGCGGTCGTCAGCATCGAGACCATGAAATGGCCGAGCGTGAAAATGGCCCAGGCCCAGCTCACGCCGACGATGGCCAGCGCAATCGTTCGAGCGTTCGGCTCCAATGCTCCAGGTTCTTCGAGCTCCTTGTGCAGCACTTCTGCGTCGGGCCGTTCCGTGTCCTGCGCCTGCAGTGCGACGAAGATCATGATGACAATCAGGCCGCCCATCAGCAGGTAGACGAGCGACCAGCTCATCCGCGCGGCTAGGACGAGCGCAATCGCACCGCCCACGATCGACGCGATTCGATAACCGAACTGGTAGATTGCGGAGAGCAGTTCGACGGGCGTTCGCTCGTCGGCGACGTCGATCCGCCAAGCGTCGATCGCGATATCCTGGGTCGCGGAACCGAGGGCGCCGATCACGGCGAACACTGCGAAGGTGCCGATGTTGGTGGCTGGATTGGTCGCGGCGAGACCGGCGAAGCTCGCGACCAGAATTGCCTGACAGAGGACGATCCAGCTCTTCCGCCGGCCGACGCGCTCGAGCAGCGGGAGCTTGAAACGGTCGACCAACGGTGACCACAGGAACTTGAAGCTGTAGCTCAGTCCCGCCCAGGACAATACGCCGATCGTCGCGAGATTGATCTTGGCCTCGCCAAGCCAGGCGTTCAGCGTTCCGATCAGGAGCGCGAAGGGCAGCCCCGATGAGAAGCCGAACGCGAGCATCGTCGCGGCTTTGCGCGTCGCGAGCGCTGCCCTGAGAAGCTTCCAACCTTTCGGTCGCTGAGCTGCTGCCACGTTCCCCCTCCTCGGCTGTCGGCGGTATTCCTGCGGCAATAGGAATCCGGTTCTTGAAAGAATTCGACTGGGCTCCTGCCTTCGCAGGAGCACACTAATGTGGTTTCACGATCTGGCTAGCCGGACGATGAACGGGCCGTGGACTATTCCTGTTCGTTCACCGTTATGAATAGCTCGAGGCCTTTGGGCGCCTTCACCGTCTCGCCTTGGAGGT
>DATMHG010000111.1:0-2132 GCA_035555035.1 Sphingomicrobium sp. | reverse complement strand
GACAGCGGACGCCTGGCGATGATCCTCGCGGTGCTGGAGGCGCGCTGCGGCCTCAGTTTCGGGACGGCCGAGGTCTATCTGAATGTGGCGGGCGGATATCGCTTGAGCGACCCCGCCGCGGACCTTGCGGTTGCCGCGGCTTTGGTGTCGGCGATGTCCGAGCGGCCGGTGCCGGGCGAATGCGTGGTGCTCGGCGAGATTGCGCTGTCGGGCGAAATCCGCACGGTGGCGCATGCGGGACTGAGACTGAAGGAATCGGCAAAGCTCGGGTTCGAGATGGCCTGGACTCCGAAAGGGATCAAGGCTGGCGAGGGGCTGAAGCTCGCGCAGTTCGGCAATCTTAGAGAATTGGTCGACCAGATTCTGGGCAGGTGAGCTCCGTTCTATCCAGGCTTCCTGCCCAACACGCTGCAGGTGAGGAAGCTCGCGTGATGTTCGGTGAAGATCACGAACTCGCTGATGTCCTTTGATGCGAGCAGGACGACGATGCGGTTCAGCGGATAATTGTTCATCTGCATCGCGGGCGCGTTCCACCGGCGTCCGGCAAAAACATTCTGCCAAACCTTGACGCCTGGGATGTGATGGCTCGCCCACCAGAGCGCACGCGACCTCAGCCGATCTGTGCGGATGGAGAAGTGGAGATGAAAGCCTCCGCCCGGCTTCACCTTCGAGATCAGTCGCGACAGGATCAGGAGCCCGCGGCGGACGCGAATGTGCTGAAGCGTCATGTAGCTGTTGACGAAATCGAACTCGCCCGGAGCGGCTGACAATTCATCGTTTGCCAAGGTGAAGCGGACGTTGACTACCGCCAAACGGCTCGCGTTCGATCCTGCCTCGGCAAGCATCGAACGAGATA
Source organism: Sphingomicrobium sp. (assembly GCA_035555035.1). Taxonomy (GTDB): domain Bacteria; phylum Pseudomonadota; class Alphaproteobacteria; order Sphingomonadales; family Sphingomonadaceae; genus Sphingomicrobium. Next base: position 1,276 of record DATMHG010000111.1, on the reverse strand, counting down.
TGTCGACGGCGACGACCTCCGAAAAGCATTCCGCCAGCGGCAAGGCCAGACGTCCCACGCCGCATCCGTGGTCGAGCGCCCTCTCGCGATGGAGCGCGCCGAAATGCTTCTCGAAGCGGCCGATGATCTGCGAAACCGACCATCGGCCTGAGGCGAAGAATTCATCGCGGTTGTCGCCGATCTTACCGGCCGCGAACTTCTCGTCCGCGAGAACACCGAAATAGGGATCGTCCCTGCCGAATTTCTCCCATGCTTTATCGGTGCTTAGCATGTCCGCTTGTTCACCCGAACCTGCCCTGCTCCGCAAGCTCGTATTTGGTATCGTACATGAATGGCCGGGGCTGGCGCAGCGTTTTCCCCTCCGCTAGCCGCGCATCGATGACTGCGCTCGACGTCTTCGTCTTCCTCCTCCTGATCGGCGGCGGCGCCGTCGGATTCGTGCGCGGGTTCGTGCATGAGGTGATCTCGCTGTTGGCGTGGATCGTCGCCATCGCGATGCTCAAGCTGTTCCACACGCAGCTGTGGAGCGGGATCGACAACAGTTTCCACGTGAGCTCGGCCGCCGGGGCGGTGCTCGCCTTTGCGATCCTGTTCCTGCCGAGCTTCCTCATCGTGAAGCTGCTTGCGCGCCAGCTCGGGGGACGGACGCGGAGGCACGCGATGCTGGGCCCGTTCGACCGGGTGCTGGGCGGCGGGTTCGGAGCGCTGAAGGGACTCCTCGGCGTTACCCTGTTCTTCCTGCTCGCGAACCTTGCGACGGACATGGTCTATGGCCCCGAGGCGGCCCGGCCGCAGTGGATGACGAGGTCGCACACCTATCCGCTGCTCAACGCCAGCGGCCGCGCGATCGTCGACTGGGTCCAGGCGCGGCGGGGATATCCAAAGGAGCAGGTGCAATGAGCGGATTCAGATCCTTTCTGCGAGCGCAGCTCGTGGGGAGGGGGACCGCTGCCGAAGGCAGTGGTGGAGGGGTCGGCGCCAAACCCCTCCACCATCGAATCTTCGTTCGATGGTCCCCCTCCCCATCGCTGCGCGATAGGGAGGAGTTCCAATGATCCGGCTCCACGACACGCTGGCGCGGGAGAAGCGGCCGTTCGTGCCGCTCAATCCGGAGCGGATCACGATGTATGTGTGCGGGCCGACCGTCTACGGGCGCGCGCATATCGGCAACGCGCGGCCGGCGGTCGTGTTCGACACGCTCGCGCGGCTGATCCGGCACGAGTTCGGCGCGAACAGCCTCGTCTATGCGCGCAACGTCACCGACGTCGACGACAAG
>DATMHG010000110.1:0-18437 GCA_035555035.1 Sphingomicrobium sp. | reverse complement strand
ACTACAAGCCCGGAACGATCGTCGACCTCGCGACCTTGACCGGCGCGATCCTGATCAGTCTCGGCCATGAATGGGCGGGGTTGTTTTCGAACAATGACGAGCTCGCCGGGCAGCTTCAGCACGCCGGCGAGGATTCGGGAGACCTGCTGTGGCGGATGCCGCTCGCGGAGCCATTCGATCGGCTCATCGATTCGCCGATCGCCGATATGAAGAATGTCGGCCCGCGGGAGGGCGGCTCGATTACGGCAGCGCAGTTCATCCAGCGCTTCATCGAAGATGGGGTCCGCTGGGCGCACGTCGATATGGCGGGCATGGCCTGGTCCGAGAAAGCCGGGACGACGTACGATAAGGGCGCGACGGGCTTCGGCGTGCGGCTGCTCGACGAATATGTCTCCGAAGTCCTGGAGAAGTAGCGCCCCAGCGAAGGCAGGGGCCCAGTCCAAGAACAAAATCTGGGCGCCTGCCTGCGCAGGAGCACGGTGATGCAGGTGGACTTCTATCAGCTCGGGACAAGCGCGCCTGAGCAGGTGATCGCCGGCATTGCCGAGAAGGTGCTCGCCGGTGACGGGCGCCTGCTGGTTCTCGCGGAAGATGAGGCGCTGCTTGCGCGGCTCGACCGCATGCTTTGGGATGCCGGTCCCACCAGCTTCCTCCCGCATGCGCTTGCCGGTGGCCCGGACGATGCGCGGCAGCCTGTTCTGCTTTCCACCAGTCCGGACGCTCCGAACGAGGCGCGGAACATGCTGATCGCGGACGGGCAGTGGCGGGACGCTGCGCTGACTTATGATCGCAGCTTCTATTTGTTCGATGCAGGCAGGCTCGAGGGTGCTCGCCTTGCCTGGAAGCTTCTGGCGGGCAGGGAAGCGGTCGAGCGGCGCTATTGGGCGCAGGAGGGCGGACGCTGGAAGCAGCAGGCGTGAGGCTTGCGGCTCGACCGCCTCGCCGCTAGGCGGCCCACCAAATCCACATTCACCCAATCACAGGAGACCGCCCGGTCATGGCCGCGACGCGCACCTTTTCGATCATCAAGCCCGACGCCACGCGCCGCAACCTGACCGGCGCGATCACGAAGATGCTGGAGGAGGCCGGCCTGCGCGTCATCGCTTCGAGGCGCATCCGCATGACGCGCGATCAGGCCGAGGGCTTCTACGCCGTCCACAGGGAGCGGCCGTTCTTCAACGACCTGTGCACCTTCATGACCTCGGGTCCGGTCGTCGTTCAAGTCCTCGAGGGCGAGGATGCCGTGAAGCGCAACCGCGACGTGATGGGTGCCACCAATCCAAAGGACGCTGCCGAAGGCACGATTCGCAAGACCTACGCGGAATCGATCGAGGCCAATTCGGTGCACGGCTCCGACAGCGAGGACAATGCGGCGACCGAGATCGACTTCTTTTTCAAGCCCGAAGAAATAGTCGGCTAACGGCTCAAGGCGACGAGGTGGAGCGAGCGCCCGCCGAACAGTCCGCCGCCCTCCCATTTGTAGCGCAGCACGTAATTGCCGCCGCCGCGCCGATCCTTCCCCATCTCGACGTAACGCGCGCCGATGCGCACCGGCACGGTGTGCGTGACGTCCTTGGCTTCCTTGTCGCGGCCCTTGAGCGCCGCCTCGACGTCGCTCGCGCCGAGTGTGCCGTCGCTGCCGACGTCGATCGGGGCAGCGCCTTTGATCGTGACCGTCAGACCTTCGAGCGCGTGCGAGGGATCGGCGGGCATGATCGTCAGCGTCCGGCCGTCGCCATCGGCCCTGCCGCGCAAGGCGAGCGGCACGGAGGAGCGCTGCTCGACGACACGCGTCGGCTTATCCTCACTACTGCTCTTCCAGGCGATCCATACGCCGACGGCGGACACCATCAGCGCCAGAAGGGCAATGATCTCGCCCAGGGTGATCCAGCGGCGACGCGCCGTCGATTCGCTCTCACTCATCGGCCGCCAGCTTCGAGCAAGCGCCGGGGAGCAGCAAGCTCCCAGCTTTCGGCGATGCGGTCGGCGACATGATCCCAATCGACTGTATCCTCGGCGAGATTGATGGACACCCAGCCTGCGTGATGGAGATAGGCCGGCTTCGAGTATGTCTCCGGGTCGGATTCGAGCAGCATCACTTGCTCGTCGAGGCCGCTGGTTCGCACGCAAACGACGGTGCGCTCATCGCCATGATGATTGTCGCGAAACTGCGCGAACTGCTTGCCAGCGACGAAGAATGTCGGCTGCCCGTGCGAGACGCGCTCCTCCGTTTCGGGGAGCTCCAGCGCAGCCGCGCGGACCCGGTCGAGAGCATTGCTCACCGCTTCACGAACTCGCTCAGGATCTTTGGATAGAGGGCATGCTCGGCCGCGAGGATCCGCTGTTCGAGGCTGGCCGGCGTGTCACCCGGCTCGATCGCGACCTCCGTCTGGCCAAGCACTTCGCCGGCATCGAGCTCTTCGGTGACGACGTGCACCGAGCATCCGCTGACCGTATCTCCGGCCGCGATTGCGCGAGCATGCGTATCGAGGCCGCGATATTTCGGAAGCAGGGAAGGATGAATGTTCACGATCCGGCCTGACCATCGCTGAACGAACCAGGGCGACAGAATGCGCATGAACCCCGCGAGCGCAATCGTTCCGACGGCATGTTCGTCGAGCGCTCGGTTCAGCTCACGGTCGAACTGCTCCTTTTCGATGCCCTTGCTGTCTTTTGTCCACGTTTGAAGCCCGCGTGCACGCGCCCATTCGACACCCGGCGCCTCCGGCTTGTTGGAAGCGATCAGGACCACCTCATAGCCCGCGGCCTTTTCGACAAGGGCCCGCATGTTGCTGCCCCGCCCCGAGATCAGAACGCCGACGCGCCGCGGATCACGCATTGTGGGTCGCGGACCAGTCCTCAGGCGAATTCCACGTCCCCGCTTGGCCTTCGACGGTGCAGCCGCGCTGGCCGGCGTTGATCTTGCCGATCTCGAACACGGTCTCGCCGGCGCCTTCGAGTGCGGCCGTGACGTCATCGACCTGAGGGGCGTCAACGATCACGGCCATGCCGACGCCGCAGTTGAAGGTTCGCGCCATCTCCTCGGGAGCGATTCGACCACCTCCCTGGAGCATCTCGAAGATGGGCGGCAATGGCCAGCGGGCGGTCTCTACAACGGCGTGGCAGCCCTGTGGCAGAATCCGCGGAATGTTTTCGAGAAGTCCGCCGCCGGTGATATGTGCAAGGCCCTTGATCTTGCGCCGCTGGACGAGCGGCAGGAGCGAGCGGACGTAAATTCGTGTCGGCTCGAGCAAGACTTTGCCGAGCGTTCCTCCTTCCGCCGAAGGAAGCCGCTCATCGAGGTCCCAGCCCCGGTCTGAAATGATCCGACGCGCGAGAGAGAAGCCGTTGCTGTGAACGCCCGAGCTCGCAACGCCCAGCATCACGTCGCCGGGCGAAATCCCCGACCCGGTGAGGACATGATCGCGCTCCACCGCGCCGACGCAAAATCCGGCGAGGTCATAGTCGCCGGCGGCATACATGCCCGGCATCTCCGCCGTCTCACCGCCGATCAAAGCGCAACCCGCCTGTCTGCATCCCTCTGCAATCGATGCGACCACGGCCGCGGCAATCTCGTTGTCGAGTTTCCCGGACGCATAATAATCAAGGAAGAACAGCGGCTCGGCGCCTTGAACGACGAGGTCGTTGACGCACATGGCGACCAGGTCGATGCCGACGCCGTCATGACGTCCGGTCTCGATCGCCAGCTTGAGCTTGGTCCCGACGCCGTCGTTCGCCGCGACGAGCAGCGGGTCGCGATAACCAGCGGCCTTGAGATCGAAGAAGCCACCGAACCCGCCGAGCTCGGCGTCCGCTCCGGGCCGGGCTGTCGAGCGCGCTAGGGGCTTGATGGTCTTTACCAAGGCATTCCCGGCGTCGATCGACACTCCGGCGTCTTTGTAGGTTAAGCCCATTCCCAATCCGTTCGGCCTGAGCTTGTCGAAGGCCTGTCCTTCTTCTTGCGCAGGAAAAGCAGCCCTTCGACACGCTCAGGGCAAGCGGGATGTGGCTGCTAACCACATCCTGCTTGGATTTCCACGCCGTTGTCGCCAAAAGACGGCGCGAATGCTTCGCCGGCCCGTCCTCATCTCAATATTGCTCGCACTCGCGCTCGGAATCTCCGGCGTGATCTATGCGCAGCTCGAAACCACCGATCGCGGCATCCTTCCGATCGACAGCTCGGGAACGCTCGAAATCACCGGCATCCATGTCGATGTCGGAGGCGAAGATGCGCAGTCGGCGCGCTACGCCGGATGGCGGGAAGCCGAGCGCCAGGGGTTCAAGGCACTTTGGGCGAAGATGCACAACGTGGCGGCCAGCCAGGCGCCGAACCTGCCGGATGGAACGCTCGACCAGATCGTAAGCTCGATCAACGTCGAGCGCGAGCAGATCGGGCCCAGGCGCTACATCGCCGACCTCGGAATCCTGTTCGACAGCGCTCGAGCGGCGCAGTTCCTCGGTGTCGAGGGGGGCGAGATCCAGCGCTCGGTGCCGATGTTGCTGATCCCCGTCACGGTTTCCGGCGGTACGGCGACGACCGTTGAGCTGCGCAATGCTTGGCAGAGGGCATGGGCGGAATTCCGCATCTCGCAGAGTCCGATCGATTATGTGCGGGTGAGCGGCATGGGCGCCGACCCGTTGCTGATCAACGCATCGCAGACGGTGCGGCCCGGGCGCGGCTGGTGGCGCAACCTGCTCGATCTTTACGGGGCCACGGACATCCTGGTCGCGGAGGTCCAGCTCCAGCGGCTCTATCCCGGCGGCCCCGCGCGAGCGAGGTTCATCGCGCGGCACGGACCCGACAACCAGATCGTCGGCGGCTTCACTCTGACCGCTCCGAATAGCGAGGCCATCCCGCGGATGCTGGCACAGGGCGTCCAACGGATGGACCAGATTTATAGCCAGGCTCTGGCAGCCGGCGCGCTTTCGCGCGATCCGTCGCTCAACCAGCCGCCTCCGCCGCCGCTGCCCGAGCTTCCGCCGCTGCCGAAGCCCGTCGCCAAACCGGCCGCGGCGAATGCCTACCAGGTGCAGGTTACCGGCGCCGACGTGAACATCTACAATTTCGCGATGGCGCACCTCAGGACCTTGCCGGGAATTGCCTCCGCGACACCGCAGCAGATCAATCCCAAGGGCACGAGCTACATCCTGGTCTCGTATCGGGGCGACATCAGCCAGCTTGCGGCTGCGCTATCGGCACGCGGCTGGATCGTCGAGACGTCCGGAACGGTCTTGAAACTTAAATCCTCGTCCGAGAAACCGCCGGCACTTCCACCGCCTCCGGTTCAGCCGCAACCGAAACCAGCGGCTCAGCCGCAGCCGCCGCAGCCCGCACCTCAGCCAAGGGCGCAGGAATGAAGCAGGGGCCGGACCAGATCGCGCTCCCGCTCGACTGGCCCCAAAGCGACGGCGACGACCGCTTTATCGTCTCCGACGCGAATCGCGAGGCGTTCGAGCATTTCGGCCGCTGGAGCATGTGGCCGGTCAAAGCGACGATCCTGACGGGACCGCGGCGGTCGGGCCGAACCCTGCTCGCCCGCAGCTTTGTCGCGCGCGTCGGGGGACGATTGTTCGACGAAGCCGAGCAGCGGGACGAGGAAGAGCTGTTCCACGCCTGGAACCAGGCGCAGGACACCGGCCGGCCGCTGGTGATGATCGCCGATGAAGTCCCGCCGGCATGGACGCCCCGATTGCCCGACCTCAAAACGCGGCTCGCAATCACGCCCATCACCCGCATCGATCATCCGGACGATGCGCTTTTCTCGGCATTGATCCAGTTGCTGTTCGCCGACCGCGGCCTTTATGTGCCTGCCGAGGCGCTGCGCTTCATGGCGGACCGGCTGCACCGCGACTATTGGACGGCCGAGCGCGCGGTCGAAGCGGTCGATCGCTACGCGATCTCGGAGCGGGCGCGGGTCACGCTCCCAACGATCCGCAGAGCATTGATAGATTCGAGAATGATCGGCGAGGCCGCCTAGGCGTCCACCGTCTCCTGCTCAGCCACACGGCTCATCTTGAGCTTGCCGTTTTCGATCGCGAATGCGAGCCGGCCTTCGACGAGATCGAGCGCGTCCTTGCCGAACTGCTCGTATCGCCACCCCTGCAGGATGTTAAGGTTCTTGCGCACGCCAGCCGCGAGCGCTTCGAGGTCGTCGGAGCGCGCGATCAGCCGTGCGGCGACACCGGTCTCCTTGGCGCGGATCTTCAGCAGCAGCTTCAAAAGATCGCTGACCAGCGCTGCATCTTTCGTGAGCCCCGGACGCCTGGGTTCGCGATCGGGCATTTCGCTCTGATCGAGCGGCTTGGCCGCTTCGATCGCGGAGATCAGCCGGGAGCCGATATCGTTGCTCTTCCATCCCGCCGAAAGCCCGCGAATGCGGCCGAGATCGTCCTGAGTCTTCGGCGGGTGAAGGACGATCTCTGTGAGCGTGTCGTCCTTGATGATACGTCCTCGGGGTAAGTTCTTCGAGCGAGCCTCAGTCTCCCGCCAGGCGGCGACAGATTTCAGCCGCCCGAGAACCACCGGATTGCGGCTCGGCAGCTTGAGCCGCTTCCACGCGTCCTCCGGCGCAAAAGCGAAGTTGGACGCATCCGCGAGCCGCTCCATCTCCTCGTCGAGCCACGCGCCGCGCCCGGTTTTCCGGAGCTTGTCGACCATGCGCGGGAAGACGGTGGCAAGATGCGTCACGTCGGCGATCGCATAGTCGATCTGCCTTTTGTCGAGCGGCCGCCGGCTCCAGTCGGTGAAGCGCGCGCCCTTGTCGAGGCTGTGCCCGAGCAGGCTCTCGATCAGGTTCGAATAGCCGATCTGCTCCCCATGACCGAGCGCCATGGCCGCGATTTGCGTGTCGAACAGGGGATGGGGGACCTTGCCGGTAAGATTGTGGATGATCTCGAGATCCTGCCCGCCGGCGTGGAAGACCTTCAGCAGATCTTCGTTGCGAACGAACAGATCCAGCAACGGCTTGAGATCGATGCCTTCGGCCTTCGGGTCGATGGCAGCCGCTTCCTCGCTGCTCGCGACCTGAATCAGACACAGGTCAGGCCAATAGGTGTTCTCGCGCATGAACTCGGTGTCCACGGCGACGAACGGGTGGGTGGAGAGGCGGTCGACGAGAGCTTTGAGATCGTCCGACTTGGTAATCAGTGGATGGATACGCATGAGTCTGCCCGCGCTTTAGCGGCGGCCTCGCGCCTTGACAAAAAGTGATGAGGCGGGATGAAGCGCGCTCCGCGCGAACTCCCGGCCGTCATCCCCGCGCAGGCGGGGACCCAGTCAAAAAGACCAGTCAGATTCCCGCTTCCGCGGGAATGACGAAAGAGAAAAGTATGCACGCCTATCGTACCCACAACTGCGGTGAGCTCCGCGCTTCGAACGTCGGGGAAACGGTCCGCCTTTCCGGATGGGTGCACCGCAAGCGTGACCATGGGCATCTGCTCTTCGTCGACCTCCGCGACCATTACGGGGTGACTCAGGTCGTCGTGGACACCGATTCGCCGGCATTCCGCACGCTCGACCGGCTTCGCGTGGAGTCGGTGGTCACCGTCGAAGGCGAGGTGGTCGCGCGTTCTCCTGATACTGTGAACCCGAATCTCTCAACGGGCGAAATCGAGGTTCGCGCCGGTGAAGTAACAGTTCAATCTGCCGCGGCGGAGTTGCCGATGCCGGTGGCGGGCGAGCAGGATTATCCCGAGGACATCCGGCTCAAGTATCGCTTCCTCGACCTTCGCCGCGAGCAGGTCCACTCGAACATCATGCTTCGCTCGGCGGTGATTGCCTCGATCCGGCGACGGATGATCGAGCACGGTTTCACCGAGTTCCAGACGCCGATCCTCACCGCGAGCTCGCCCGAAGGCGCACGAGATTATCTCGTCCCGAGCCGCGTCCGTCCGGGCAAGTTCTACGCGCTCCCGCAGGCGCCGCAGATGTTCAAGCAGCTGATCATGGTCGCCGGCTTCGACAAATACTTCCAGATCGCGCCCTGCTTCCGGGACGAGGACGCTCGGGCGGATCGCTCACCCGGCGAATTCTACCAGCTCGACTTCGAGATGAGCTTCGTGACGCAAGACGACGTGTTCGCGGCGATTGAGCCGGTGCTGTCCGGGGTGTTTCAGGAATTCGCCGACGGTCGCACGGTGACTCCACCAGGCGAATTCCCACGCATTCCGTATGAGGAAGCGCTACTGAAGTATGGCACCGATAAGCCGGACCTTCGGAACCCGCTGCTGATTACCGACGTGTCGGAGCACTTCAAAAACTCCGGCTTTGGTCTCTTCGCCGGTCTGGTAGAGAAGGGTGCAGTAGTTCGGGCAGTTCCTGCGCCCGGCACTGCCGAGAAGAGTCGCAAGTTCTTCGACGACATGAACGAATGGGCGCGGAGTGAAGGCTTCGCCGGGCTCGGTTATGCAACGCGTAAGGCCGGCGAGTGGGGCGGTCCGATTGCCAAGAATCACCGCGAGGAGGGAATGAACCGCCTTGCCGAACAGATGGGCCTTGGACCTGACGACGGTATTTTCTTCGCCGCGGGGAAGGAAGAGGAAGCCGCCAGGCTCGCCGGCTTCGCCCGGACGCGCGTCGCCGAGCAGCTCGACCTCATCGAGAAGGGCGCGTTCCGCTTCTGCTGGATCGTCGATTTCCCGATGTTCGAGTTCAACGAAGAGCAGCAGAAGATCGACTTCTCGCACAACCCATTCTCGATGCCGCAGGGCGGGATGGAGGCGTTGGAGAGCAAGGATCCGCTCGAGATCCTCGCCTGGCAATACGACATCGTCTGCAACGGCGTGGAGCTGAGCTCGGGCGCGATCCGGAACCACCGTCCGGACATCATGTACAAGGCGTTCGAGATCGCCGGCTACTCGCGCGAGGAGGTCGACACGAGCTTCTCGGGCATGATCAGCGCGTTCAAGTTCGGCGCTCCGCCGCACGGCGGCTCGGCGCCCGGCATCGACCGCATCGTCATGCTGCTCGCAGACGAGCCCAACATTCGCGAGGTGATCCTCTTCCCGATGAATCAGAAGGCGGAGGACCTGATGATGAACGCCCCGTCGGAGGTCATGCCGAAGCAGCTTGAGGAGCTGCACATCAAGGTGGTCCTGCCGGATTGATCAGGCGGCCCGGATTGGGACGAAAATTCTGTGGATAAGTTACAGGTCGGTTGTGACGCCTAATTGGGACCAGTACCTTCCCCTCGTGCCGGACCGAAAAGTCGAAAATGAAGGGGCGGATTCGCCTCAGGCAGCCTTTGCCGATCTGCGCTCGCATCTCAGGCAGCTGGAATTACCCCAGATTGTCCACGGCCGACGCGCGATCATCCTGATCGAAGGCCCGCAAGGCGCCGGCAAGAAGCACGCGCTGCGCCAGATCGCTGCCGCTTTCGACCCGTGCCATTTCGCTGTTCACAACATCAGCTACGACCGCCGCCAATCGGCCGAGGGGCACTGGCTCGCTCGCTTCTGGCGAGCGCTGCCGGGCGCCGGACGCACGTCCATCTTCTTCCGGAGCTGGTACCGCCGCGTGCTCGACGACCGCATTCTCGGCCGCACCGACGACGCCGCGCTCACTCGCGCCTTCGACGAGATCAACGAGTTCGAGGCCCAACAGCGCGATTACGGCACCCTCATCGTCAAGCTCTACTTCGACGTTTCGGCCGAGATGCAGGAACGCAGGTTGGAGGAACGCGCGTCGAACCCATGGCAAAGCGTCGTCCGCAACGATGACCTGATCAGCGTTCGCGAACCCGGGTACCGGCGAGCGTTCGATGACCTGAAGATGCACACGGATACGCGCTGGTCGCCATGGAAATTCATCGACGGCAATGACGAGAACGAGGCCGCTGTGTCTGCGCTCGCGGCGATTGCCGACGCTTGGGAGAAGGCGATGCCGGCGGAGCCGCCGCGGCTCGTGAGCACGCCCAACCAGGCGGCCTAGCTTGCAGCCGGGTAGCTGATCCTCATTACTTCGTAATTCTTTTCGCCGGCAGGGAGGCGGACGATCCGTTCCTCGCCCACGCGGGCCCCGATGAGAGCACGCGACAAAGGCGCGCTCCAGCCGATCTTCGACGCCGCGGCATCCGCCTCATCATCGCCTACGATGGTCAGGGTCCGGCGATTATCCTCCTCGTCGGCGAGCTCCACCGTCGCTCCGAACCGCACCTGATCGCGCGCGCTTTGCGTAGCTGGATCCACGACCTTGGCGGCCTTCATGATCCGCGATAGGTGCGACAGCCGGCGATCGAGCTCGCGCAGACGCTTGCGGCCATAAATATAGTCGCCATTTTCCGAGCGGTCGCCGTTCGCCGCCGCCCATGCGATCGTTTCGACCAGCTTCGGCCGTTCGATCCCGAACAGCTCCTCATATTCGCCGCGGATGCGCGCGAAACCTTCGGGCGTGATGAAGCGTGGAGGCGAGTCAGGCATTGCGGCTGATTATCAGCCCGGGCGATTTTTCCCCAGATAGCGCGAGACATGCATGGCGGTTTGCTGCTGGCCCGAGCTGCGCAGCGAATCGTAAACCACGCTGTTCTCGATCACCCGCTGCACGTACGCCCTGGTCTCGGTATAGGGAATCGCCTCGATCCACTTGAGCACGTCGACCTGACCGCGCGGATCTCCATAGGTGTTGACCCATTTCCTGACGTTGCCCGACCCCGCGTTGTACGCCGCGACCGCGAGCGGGACGTTGCCGTCCCACGTGTTCATCATCCGCCGGAAATAGGCCGAGCCGAGCATCACATTGTAGTCCGGGTCGCTGATCAGCTTATAGCTGTCGAAGCCGACACCCATCTTCCCCGCCTGCTCGCGGGCGGTTCCGACCATCAGCTGCATCATCCCGCGAGCGCCGGCATGGCTGACGGCGTAGGGATCGTAGGAGCTCTCCTGGCGGGCGATCCCGTGCGCCAGCGACCACAGGTCGCTAGGAACGGAATTGCCGAACGTCGGATAGGCTTGCTTGACGTAGAACATCGAACCTTTGACGCGGGCCATCCGGGCGGTCCAGACGGGGAGGTCCGGGCGGCTGATCTGCTGGCCGAGAGCGACTGCCAGATTCCGTTCGGAATCGCTGTCGAGGGATTCGGCGAGCGCCTGGACGAACAATGCCTGTTCCGTCGAACGGCCCTGCTGGCCGAGGAGCCGGACGGCCTGCACCAGCGGCTTGGCGTTGAACGCTGTCCGCTGGGCTGCGGTCGTCACATACATCGGCAGCGCCTGCGGCGGCGCCTGAACCGAACGTCCGAGCCGCTCGAGCGCGAGCTGTCCGTAGAAGAGTTCGGGGTAAGCCGCGGCCTGCTGGAAATAGTTGTTGGCCGTCTGGAATTGCCCGGCCGCGAGCGCCGATCGGCCTGCCCAATATGCGCCCTTGGTGTGCACTTGGAGCGACCTTCCGGCACGTCCGTAGCGATCGAACATCGCGATGGCGTTCGCGGGCTTGTTCATTCGGTCGAGGGCAACGCTTCCGGCGAGCCAGGCGAGGCTGGTGTAATTGTCGCGCACTCCGATGGGCTGATCGCTGACGTCCGTTCCCGGCGGAAGCGCGTCGTCGACCTGCGAAGCAATCCTGAAGGCGGTCGACCATTGCCGGTCCTGTGCAGCGTCGTTCGCCAGGAGGAGCAGCATGTCGTAGAACCGCTCGGGATCGGTCGGGCGATAGACGAAATTGTGCGAACGGGCGGCGAGATCGCGCGCCGACTGGTCGTAATTGTGCGCGCGCAGGTAACGGGCCCGGTCCATCATCAGGCCCGCGTCGCTCGTGATGCTGCCGATCACCGCCTGGTAGCGCGCCTCGGCATCGGGGGCGTCCTGCTGCATGGCGATGCGCGCGGCAAAGGCTGCCTGCCGGTCCGGACTCACGGTGCCGAGGTAGCGCGCCGCATCGTCGGGCTTCTTGGCGAACAGCAGCACGTCGGCACGCTTGTCCTGATCGGCGCGGGTGAAGCTGTTGCCGAACCGCGCCCAGATGCCCTGCTCGTCGGTGGCACTGAGATCGGGTTGCATCCAAGCATTTCGCGCCGCATCGACTGCTTCGGGCATCCGGCCGCTCGCGGCATAGGATTCGGCGAGGCGCGCCCAACCGTTCCCGGTCGTCGGCTTGTCGCCTGTGAAGAAGGCGATGACGCTCGTCGGATTTTCTCCGGGCCGCATCGCTCGTTCAGCCCAGAGGCGCATTTTCTCCTCGTCGGGCCAGCCACGGTACGGGATCAGGAAGCGCGCGTAGTCGGAGAAGCTGTAGCCGCTGCTTTGCCGAAGCTGGCGCCAGTCGTTGAGGGCCGACGCGATGCTCGCCGTCTGCGGCGGAGCGTAGCTGTAAGAGGGCGGGGCATATTGCGCCGAGCTCGCCGGGGCCATCGCCAGCATGACGGGCAGAATCACAGCAGCACGCCACATGCTGGACATAATGCAGCCCCGCTCCTTATCAGGCCGTGAACACTGCCCAACTTCTAGGCAAGAACGCCTTTATTTGGAGGCAAGTTCATGTTTTTCGGCTCAATTCCCGCGCTGATTACTCCATTTTCAGGCGGCCGTGTCGCTGAAGACACATTCCGCGAGTTCGTCGAATGGCAGATTGCGGAAGGCAGTAATGGGCTGGTCCCGTGCGGAACGACCGGCGAAGTGGCGACGCTGACCCGCGACGAGCATCGCGAAGTCGTCGCACTCGTCGTGCAGGTGGCGAACGGACGGGTGCCGGTCATCGCCGGCTGCGGCAATTATTCGACGGCAGCTTCACTCGAGATGATCCGCGCGGCCGCCGATGTCGGGGCGGACGCTGCGCTGGTGGTAGTGCCGTACTACAACAAGCCGAGCCAGGCTGGCCTCGCAGCGCATTTCCTCGAGCTTGCCGAGCATTCCCCGCTGCCGATCATGGTCTACAATGTACCCTCGCGGACGGTTGCCGACATCTCGGTCGAGACCCTTGAGAAAGTCGCTAAACATCCGAAGATCGTCGCCATCAAAGATGCGACCGGGAACCTCGGGCGCGTTTCGGCGCAGCGTCTCGCCTGCGGCGAGGACTTTTGTCAGCTGTCAGGCAATGACGACATGGCGCTGGGCTTCAGCGCAATGGGGGGAGTAGGCTGCATATCGGTAACGGCGAATGTCGCGCCACGGCTCTGCTCCGACTTCCAGAAGGCGATGCGTGAGGGACGCTGGAATGAGGCGCTGAAGCTGCAGGACCGGCTTTATCCCCTGCACGCCGCCTTGTTCAGCGACGCGTCCCCTGCGCCGACGAAATATGCACTCTCGAGGCTGAAGAACGGGTTCCCTGCCGATTTGCGCCTGCCGCTCGTGGATGCTTCGGATGCATCGAAACGCGCGGTGGACGCCGCGCTGGAGCATGCCGGGCTGATTTAGTCTTCTTGAAAGCCTTCGGGGAGGCCCGTACCTGCGGCCGCTCATGGCCAAGCCGCTCCCCCAGCCGTTCGATAAGCAGAAGGTCGTCGCCGAGAACCGGCGCGCCCGCTTCGACTATTTCATCGAGGATCGGTTCGAGGCAGGCATTCAGCTCGCGGGGACGGAGGTGAAGTCGCTTCGCCATGGTGAAGGATCAATCGCGGAGAGCTATGCGACTCTGGAGGGCGAGGAAATCTGGCTCATCAACAGCCACATTCCCGAGTACAGCCATGGCAATCGCCTGAACCATGAGCCGCGGCGGCCGCGCAAGCTGCTGCTCAAGCATCGCGAGATTGCGAAACTGCAGGGAGCGGTTCAGCGGCAGGGACTGACGCTGGTGCCGCTTTCAATCTATTTTAACGGCAGTGGGCGAGCAAAGGTCGAGCTGGCGCTCGCGCGTGGCAAGAAGGCGCATGACAAGCGGGATACGATCAAGGAACGCGACTGGAAGCGGGAGCAGCAGCGCCTGCTCAGGCATGGCTGAGTCCAGTCACAAGCGATTCAGCTGGTTGACCCGCCATATCCCGACGAGGGAGTCGATTCATCACTACCGGGTATTGCGTCCGTTCGCGCCGCACCTCAGTCAGCCAGCGCTCTGGAGATTGACCCGCCGATCGGTTCCGCGCGGCGTCGCGCTTGGGCTGTTCGTCGGAGTGATCATTCCCTTCATGCACACGTTCATCGCGGCGGTGCTCGCGATCCCGCTCCGCGCCAACGTCGCCGTCGCGGCTGCATTCACGTTGCTGATCAATCCGCTGACGATCCCCCCGATGTATTATGCCGCGTACCGGATCGGCTCGTGGGAATTGCACAATGACGCAACCCTCGTGAACCCGGCCGCCGCGGAGCGGTTCTCCGGCGAGCTCGGTCGTGCTCTCTTCTGGATTCATCAGGCGTCGGGACCGATTGCCGTGGGAGTCTTGACGATTGCCGCCGCGGCAGCGGTCCTCGGCTATCTCGGCGCGGCACTGCTGTTCAAGTCGTGGCTGAGGAGCCGGGTGCGCCGGCGCCGCGCCGCCTCCTGACGTGCGCAGGCGCGCCGGCGCCGATTGTCGAACATTCCTATTGACGCTAACGGCTTACGCTAAAGGCAGGGCGCAAATCAGCTCGCGTATTCGAGCAGTGGAGAGGGATCAAATGATCAGAGCGATTGGATTTGTTCTCGCGAGCACGATGCTCGCCGGAGCCGCCGTAAGTGCCCAGGCACCCGCGCCGTCTGCGCCCGTCAGCGCCGCTACGGAAGGAAAGCCGCAGTACGGCACCTTCGGTTTCGACACTGCCGGAATGAACAAGAGCGTCGCCGCCGGCGACAATTTCTTCGATTATGCGAACGGCACCTGGGCGAAGAACACGCCCATTCCCCCCGACAAGGCGCGCTACGGCCTGTTCAACGTGCTCGACGACCTGTCGAAGGAGCGGACTCGCGGGATCATCGAGGAGCAGACGAAGAATCCGAACAGCAAGATCGGCAACGCCTATCTGAGCTTCATGGACGAGGCCGCGGTCGAGGCGAAGGGCCTCACGCCGCTGGATCCGTGGCTGAAGAAGGTTCGCGCCACCAACACCAAGGCGCAGCTCGTAAAGCTCTATTCGGATGCCGATCGACTGAGCATCCAGATCCCGTTCCGGATGTTCGTCGGGCAGGACCGCAAGGCGTCGGATCGCTATGCTCTCAACGTGATCCAGGGCGGCCTCGGAATGCCCGATCGCGATTATTATCTGTCGAGCGACCCCAAGCAGGTCGAGACCAAGGCGAAATACCTCCAGCATCTGACCAACATGCTGACGCTCGCGGGTGAGCCGAACGCGGCGGCGCGCGCTCAGGCGATCGTCGCTTTCGAGACCAAGATCGCACAGGTCCACTGGACCAGGGCCCAAAGTCGCGATGCGCTCAAAACCTACAACAAAATGACGCTCGCGCAGGTGCGCAAGTTCGCACCCGGCTTCGACTTCCCGTTGCTCCTGAAAGATGCCGGAGCGAATGTCGGCTATGTCGTCGTCGCCCAGCCGAGCGCGTTCAAGGGCATCTCGTCCCTGCTGGGCAGCACGCCTCTGCCGGTGCTCCGCGACCAGCTTCTCGTGCGATCGCTCGATTCGTACGCGTCTTATCTGCCCAAGAAGTTCGACCAGGAGCGTTTCGCCTTCTATGGCACGGTGCTGTCCGGCACTCCGCAACAGGAGCCGCGGTGGCGACGCGCTGTCGATTTCACCGTCAATACGATGGGCGACGATGTGAGCCGCCTTTACGTGGCAAAATATTTCCCGCCCGCTACCAAAGCCGCAGCCGACCAGCTGGTCCATAACCTGATCGCAGCTATGGACCGCCGGATCGACAAGCTCGACTGGATGAGCGCAGCGACCAAAGCGAAAGCGCATGCCAAGCTCGCCGCTTTCACGCCGCAGATCGGATACCCGACGCAGTGGCGCGACATGAGCGGCCTCGCGATCGACCGCAACGACTTGCTGGGCAACGCCATGCGGTCGGCCCAGTTCGAATATAACTATGAGCTTGGGAAACTGGGCAGTCCGATCCGCCGGTGGGAGTGGGGCATGAGGCCCATGACCATCAACGCTTATTCCAGCCCGACGATGGTCGAGATCGTTTTCCCCGCGGCGATCCTGCAGCCGCCGTTCTTCGATCCGAACGCCGACCCGGCGGTGAACTATGGCGGCATCGGGGCTGTTATCGGCCACGAGATGAGCCACCAGTTCGACGACCAGGGCGCCAAATACGACCTTCACGGCAATCTGGTCGATTGGTGGACGCCCGCGGACGCGAAGAACTTCCAGGGACGGCTCGACCAATACGAGCGGCAGATCAACAGCTACGAGCCGCTGCCCGGCATGCACGTCAACGGCAAGCTGACCATGGGCGAGAACGTTGCCGACCTCGCGGGTCTCACCGTTGCCCACGACGCTTACATCGCGTCACTGAATGGAGCGCAGCCGCCGGTCATTGACGGAATGACCGCCGACCAGCGCTTCTATCTCGGCTGGGCTCAGGTATGGCGCTGCAAGGATCGCGAGCCGGCGCTTCGCCAGCAGCTGCTCACGGACCCGCATTCGCCGTGCCCAGTCCGGACGGATGTCGTTCGCAACATGGACCCATGGTATTCGGCGTTCGGGGCGCAGCCGGGGCAGAAGCTCTACCTCGCGCCGACCGACCGAGTGCGCATCTGGTAGGTTTCTGAACAACTGATAGGATGCGGGGCGTGCTATACCAGGAGCTGCCCCGCATCGAAACAACTAGGCTCGACGGACTCGGGCGCTGGCTCGTTCCGGCGCTGAGTGGCGCTGCGGCGGTGACTGCAGCGATCGTTCTGCTCCTCATCGGGCAGCCGCTATTCGCCGGAGCGGCCATTTTCGCGGGCCTGGCGGCGGCAACCTTCGCCTATAAAGCACCGCCGACGAAGATTGCCGGCGAACCGCTCGTTAGGGGTCCCGATTATACGCTGGTCGGCGCGGCCCTGGCGCTCAGCCGGGAGCCGACGGCACTCACCTCCAGCGAGGGATCGCTCCTGATCGTCAACCCGGCCTATCGGGAGCGATTCGGTGGATCGCGCCCACCGCTCGAGCTGGGCAGCGACGAGCAAGCCGAACAGGGCCTGCAACTCGCCAAGTTCATGGCATGGCGAGACGGCGCGGGTTGCGTGGCCGGGATCGCGACGACCGCCGGCACGAGCCCCGTGGAGGTGGAACGGGTCGGCTCGCATAGTGACCTCTTGCTCTGGCGGTTTCCGGATCCGTCGCCGGTCGATCCGCTGACGAGCGCGGTAAAGAGCATTCAGGGGCTGACCGGTGAGCGGCTGGTCGGCGCCGGAGTGATGGCCGCCGTGGTTGACGGCAAGGGTCGGCTGCTCGCGGCGAACCAGCTGTTCCAGGAGCGGGCGCTGCGGTCCGACCAGGTCAAGACTCCGGTCCATTTCAACGAGCTCGTCGACATCGGCCAGGATCAGCGGATGCGGTTGGTCTCCGAAGGCGAGGTCGCAGCCCCGCTTCGCGCCGTCCACGTTCCTGCGGATCCGGACGGCAGGGGTGGCGAGGGCACCTTCCTCCTGTTCGACGAGCGGGAAGAGGCGGCGGGTTCTCCGGGATCCAATTTGCAGGCGTTGCTCGACGTCCTGCCGGTGGGACTGGCGCTGGTCGATCGCGACGGTCGGTTCCTGACGATGAATGGGGCATTCCGCCAGGCTGCCGGCCTCAAGGCCTCGGCGACGCCGGTTTACCCTGGCGATCTCGTTGTCAAGGAAGACAAAGCTCCCGTGGCGGATGCAATTCGCCGCAACGCGCGCGGGCCGGCTATGTCGGGAGACCTTGCGGTCCGTCTCGCGCATCAGCCTGGGGAACCCGTAGCGCTGACGATCGCGGGGCTGCGGGGGCTTGGGGAGGCCGCTGTGCTGCTGCTCCTCAAGGACAATAGCGAGGAGGCGAAGCTCAAGCGTCAGGTTGCGCAGGCAACTAAGATGCAGGTCGTCGGCCAGCTCGCCGGTGGGGTCGCGCACGACTTCAACAACATCCTGACGGCAATCATCGGCCACTGCGACCTGATGCTCATGCGGCACACGCCGGGGGACAGCGACTATGACGACATCCAGCAGATCAAATCGAATTCGAACCGCGCTGCGGGCCTTACTCGACAGCTCCTTGCCTTCTCGCGGCAGCAAACCCTGCGCCCGCAGGTGCTCCAGCTTCCCGACGTTGTGTCGGAGGTGTCCCATCTGCTGAAGCGGCTGCTCGGTGAGACGGTCGAGCTGGTCGTGAAGCACGGCCGGAACCTCGGTCCGGTGCGGGCCGATCCAGGCCAGCTCGAGCAGGTTATCGTCAATCTCGCGGTGAACGCTCGTGACGCGATGCAATCGAAGGGCGGCGGCACGCTGACGATCCAGACCTATTCAGTCAAAGCGGACCAGGTCGCGGAGCTCGGGTCCGACATCCTGCCGATTGCCGATTACAGCGCGCTGTCGGTCACGGATACAGGGTGCGGCATCCCGCCGAACATCCTCGGCAAGATCTTCGAGCCGTTCTTCACGACCAAGGAGGTGGGGAAAGGGACG
>DATMHG010000109.1:0-2174 GCA_035555035.1 Sphingomicrobium sp. | reverse complement strand
CGAGCGCCTGCTCCAGCATTTCGAGCATCGCTTTGAGCGATTTCAGCCGCACCGGCCCACGACCCGCCGCACCGAAATGTTCTTCGCGATGCATGGTGCGGCGGTTGCGGCGGGCGAGAGCGAGGTGGACCAGACCTTCCTCGCAGCCGGGCTCGCCGGGGCCGGCGAAACCCGTGACTCCAATCGCAATGTCGGCTTCGGAGCGGCGGAGAGCGCCCTCGGCCATGGCCCGGGCGACCGCCTCCGAGACCGCGTCATTGCGATCGAGCAGCTCCGCGCCGATCCCCAGCAGCTCGCGCTTGGCGTCCCTCGAGTAAGTGATGAAGCCGCGGTCGAAACCGTGGCCGCAGCCTTCGATGTCGGTCATCAGCGCCGCGAACATCCCGCCGGTGCAGCTTTCAGCCGTCGCCAGCTTGAGCTCGCTGTCGCAGATCGCATGCATCAGCCGCTCGGCCTGCTGATCCAGATGGTCCGGAAGCGCAGGCTCGAGCGTTTCGCTCAACCGCGCTCTCCTTTCTTCGGAGCGGGCGCAGGGGCTGCAGCGGGAGCAGCGCCGGAGCGCTCGGGTGCGGACCGGTCACGCGCGGCGCGGAACTCGCTATCGGCGCTCCAGTTCGGCCACTCACGCGAATTGGCGAGGCGCTCGCCGACCTGGTGGAGGAGCTCGGCGTTCTCCGCGACTCCGCTCCAGTCCCAGTTCGCCTGCCATTCGTCGCTCGGCTGGTGGTAGTGCTTGGTATTGTATTCCTGGGCGAGCTGCTCGCCGCGAGCGGTCCCGCCGTTCACGAGGTCGAGACCCTGCGAGAAGCTGATCGCCGGCACGCCCTGCTTGGCGAACGGGAAGTGATCCGAGCGGTAGAAGCCGCCGGTCTCCGGATGCGGGTCTGGCGTGAAATAGCGTCCCTGTGCCTTGCCCGCGGCAATCACATCGTCGACCAGGTCGAGCTTTGCCGTTCCGCGAACGGTGAAGTCCTTCTGCCGTCCGACCGGCTGCCATGCATCGACGTTGAGGTCGGCGACCGTTTTCGCCACCGGATAGAGCGGGTGAGTCGCATAATATTCGGAGCCGAGCAGGCCCTTCTCCTCGGCAGTGACCGCGAGGAACACGATCGAGCGGTCCGGACGAGGACCGTGGGCGAACACGCGCGCCTGCTCGATCAGCTCGGAGATGCCCGTGCCGTTGTCGACGGCGCCGTTATAGATGCGGTCGCCGGTCGCATCCGGCTTGCCGATCCCGAGATGGTCCCAGTGCGCGGAGTATATGATCGTCTCGTCGGGATATTTCTTGCCGGGCAAGATGCCGACGACATTGTGGCTTTCGATGACCTTTGCGGTCGCGGAATAATGCGCTGACAACGTCGCCTTGAGCGGGATCGGCTGGAAGTTCGGGTTGCGCGCCGCGACCTTAGCCTGATCGAGATTGAGGCCGGAGCGCTGGAACAACTGCACGGCAAGCGGCCGCTGGATCCAGCTTTCGAACGGGCCGTGCTGCGTCGCGGGATTCTGCCGGACGATGTCGAACTGCGGGATGGTGTTGGAATTCTGGACGACCTCCCAGCCGTAAGACGCAGGTGCGGTCTCGTGGATCAGGATGATGCCGGCCGCGCCCTGCCGCGCCGCCTCCTCGAACTTGTAGGTCCAGCGGCCGTAATAGGTCATGGTCTTGCCGCCGAACTTGCCTGCGACGGGCTCGCCGGCCGCAGCTTCGAAGTCCGGGTCGTTGACGAGCGCGACCAGGATCTTGCCGTGCATGTCTTGGCCTTTGAAGTCGTTCCAGCCGCGCTCGGGCGCATCGACACCGTAACCGACGAACACGAGCGGCGCGTTCTGGATGTCGACGCGGGTTGCGCCATTGAGCGGTGCGAGCACGGCGATATCCGGACCCTGGCGGAGCGGAACCACCGCGCCGTTCTCATTGAGGCTGATGTCGGGCATGCTCGTGATTTGCGACTCGAGCAGCGGCACCTTCTGGAACCAGCTGCGCTGCCCGTTCACGAGGTCGCCACCTGGCTGCAAGCCGGCGGCTTTGAGCTGGTCGGCGATATATTGGATCACCGTCGGCTCGATTGCCGTGCCGGGCCCGCGGCCCTGGAAGGCATCGGACGATACGGTCTTGTCGACCTGCGACAGACGCTCGGTGCTGAAACTCGTCGTCGGTGCGGCGGCGACGGGAA
>DATMHG010000108.1:0-16600 GCA_035555035.1 Sphingomicrobium sp. | reverse complement strand
CCGACAGCCAATAGGGGAAGCCCGTCCACCATCCGACCATCACCAGGCCCGGGAGGACGAAGATGATGGCCGACAGCCTGCCCGCGGCGGACGCGATCGTCTGGACGATGTTGTTTTCCTGGATCGTCGAGTCCTTGAACGCCTTCAGCACCGCCATCGAGATGACTGCCGCAGGGATGGACGTCGCGAAGGTCAGCCCGATCTTGAGGCCGAGATAAACGTTAGCGGCGGTGAAGACGACAGTGATCTATGCGCCGAGGATGATCCCACGGATCGTCAGTTCCTTGATGTCCTCGCCTGCGCGAAGCCCCTCGTCCCTCGCCATCAACACTCCCCTTGCCGTTCGAATTCAAACCTGCGGGCACATCCCCTCGGGCGCCGGGGTTGAATGGCGCCTGAGTGCGCGCCACTGACCCTCGTCGAGTGCCCATACGTCGGTCAACAGGACGCAATCCTCGATGACCCGGCCGAGATACTTGACCCGCCACTTGGCGAGCACGGTTCCAACCATGACCTGATCGAGCGCCGTGGCGTCATGGACCTCGAGCTCGATGCTTTCGACGTCGCGGCGCTGGATCGCGTCGAGCCATTGATCGCGGTGCATGATGAACGGTCCCGTCGAACGCGTGCCGATGAGAACGAAGTTCGGGTGCACAAGCGCACGAAGACGTTCCATGTCGCGGCTGCACAAAGCGTCGCGCCACTCTTGCTCGAGCGTTTCGATCAACTGGCGGGTCTTATCGGCCAAAAACTTGTTCTCCCCGCCTCTTCCTTAAGGCCGAATTCTCGCGAAGCGAAATAGGATATCGTATCGCTGCAGGAGCAAGTCCCGCCTTTGCGCTGCTGGGGGCTCCGGGTGGCCCCATCGAAACCCGGATCCTCGAGCTTGAGGTAGAGCTCTGCCTTCGGCACCAGCGAGGAGCAGAAGACCGCGCCGAGCACGTCTATCTCCGGCCTGTGGTCAATACCGGGCCATCACGACTCCTCGTCCGGTCATAACAACAATTCCGCTCGTGTCAGGGTCGATCGTGCGATACCAACGCCACTGGCTGAAGGGGGAAGTGAACCATGTCGGACCACAAGCCAACCGAAGAAGTCGATGTCACAAAGGAATGGCGGGCCACCCAAGGGCAGAAGTCTGCGGCCACGCGCCTGCGTATTTTCGCTGCGATTGCCTGGGCCATCGCCATCGCCGGCGAGATCGTCGGCGTCGTCTTGCTCCGGCAGCATAAGTTCGACCACGGAAATCTCGGGCTCCTGATCGGCATTCTCCTCGGCATTGCAATCTTTGCCATTGCCGGCAGCCTGATGTGGAAGGCCGCGAACAAGCACGATCCGGCTCGTGAGTCTGACAGGGCCAGGTTCTTCTTCCAAAACCAGCTCGGCGCGATCGTTACGGTGATCGCCTTCCTGCCGCTGCTTGTCCTGATCTTCGCGGACAAGGACATGGACCCGAAGAATAAGAAGATCGCCGGCGGGGTTGGGGTCGTCCTGGCCGCGGCGGCGGCGCTGATCGGAGTGAGCTGGAACCCGCCGTCGGTCGAGCAATACACCCAGGACATGAACAAGTGCGCGGCCGAGATCAAAGTGGGTCAGTCGACCAAGGATTGTTCACCGGAGGTCGCGGATCAGGCGAAGGCTATTGCTCAAGATTCGGCCACCGTGGCCGATGCGACCAAGAGCGCAGCCAACCCGAATGGCCTTGATATCGTCTACTGGATCGCCCCCGAGAACGGCGCCAAGAAGTCGGCGACGCCGCATGTCTTTCACATTTGCGAAGGCGTGAGTCCGCTGCGCGGCAAGACCGTGAACCACGGTTCGGTGACGCAAGCCTATGCGGAGAACGCCACCCGCATCACCAAGCAGATCCCGATGGAGCAGAAGCAATGCGGGTTCGCGAGTTCGACGCCGGATAAGACCTCCAGCCAAACGGCAGGATAACAATCGAAGCCAATGCGAACGGTTCACCGTTCGCGCCACAGTGGCGGTCGCGGCTGCGGCGATCAGCGGTGCGGCTACTTGCCGGTGATGTTGACCCCGACGAATGCCTCTGGCGCCGTGCCGCGCTTGACCAGCAGCAGGACACTCGAGCGGCTGGCTTTGCGCGCCGCATCGACCGCCGCGATCACCTGCGATGGCGTGGTCACCGGCTGGTTATTCACCGACACGATGAGGTCGCCGCGCTGGAGTCCTTCCTCGCCGGCGTCACTGTTGGGATCGACGGCGGTGATGATGACTCCGCGCGAGGTCGGCGGCAGGTTCGCCGAGCGGGCGAGCTCGGGGCTGAGCGGCGCGAGCGAAAGCCCGAGCGCCTTCTGGGGAGCCGTCGCCGGAGTTCCCTGATCGGCGCCCTGGTCGCCGGTGCCGCCGCCGCTGATCTTCGCCAGCGCCTCCTCGGTCGGACGTTCGGCGACCTGGATGTAGACGGTCGCCCGCTTGCCGCCGCGGATGATCTCCAGCGGGACTCTTGAACCAACCGTCGTGTTCGCGACGAGATAGGAGACGGTCTGATCGGGCGTGACCGGCTGGCCGTTGACCTTCACGATCACGTCGCCCTGGGCGAGGCCGCCGCGCGCCGCCGGACCATTGGGAACGACCGAGCGGACGATCTCGCCGCTGTCCTTGGGCAGGCCGAGCGAACCGGCGATGTCCTCGCTGAGCGGCTGGAGACCGACGCCGAGATAGCCGCGCTGCGGGCGCTGGCCCTTCATCAGCGAGTCGATCACCGGCTTGGCAAGCTCCGCCGGGATGGCGAGGCCGATGCCGACCGAAGCGCCGGTCGGGGAGATCAGCGCAGAATTGATGCCGATGACGTTGCCGTTCAAATCGAACATCGGGCCGCCGCTGTTGCCCATGTTGATGGCTGCATCCGTCTGAATGTAGCGGTCATAGGCTCCGACGCCGGTGATCCCGCGATGCAGCGCGGAGATGATGCCAGCGGTGACCGTGCTGCCCACCCCATAAGGATCGCCGATCGCGATCACCCAGTCGCCGACGCGCGCCTTGGTGCTGTCGCCCCACTGGACGAATGGAAGGTTCCGTCCGTCGATCTTCAGCAGCGCGAGGTCGGACGTCTCGTCGCGGCCCACGATCCGGGCGGGATATTCCCTCCGGTCGGTCGTCGTAACCGTCACCGTATCCACGGTGCCCGTGCCGGTCAGACCCTGGATCAAATGGTTGTTGGTGACGATGTAGCCGTCGGGCGAGACGATGAACCCGGAGCCGAGCGAGCCCGCCTCACGGGTCTGGGGCTGGGCTCCGCTCGAGCCCTGGCTGTTGTCGCCCTGGTCGGGGCCAACCGGACTGCCGAAGCGGCGGAAGAATTCCTCGAACGGGTCCGCTTGAGCTTTGACCGGGATTCGCTGCTTGGTGGAAATATTGACGACCGCCGGCTGCAGCTTAGCCACCAGGTCGGCGAATGACATGGGTGCGCCGGGCCGCGGTGCGAGCGCTGAAGTGCCGGGCGCGTTCTGCGCGACCTGAGCGCCCGCCTGCCCCGTGGCGAGAGAGAATGCCGTTCCCCCCAAGAGCAGGGCCATTGCGACCCCATAGGCATAGCGCACTTTTCCGGACTCCTTCGGTCTCATCGATACTCCATCTATTGACACGGGACGCAAGGCGCTAATCGCCGCCTCGGCTGAATATGCATTGAACGCATGGGTGAGAGGACCGGGTTCAGCGGGGACGTCCAGTAAATTCCTTCAAATAGTCATTCTGCGGCGACAAGATGATGGTGGTCGGAGCCGGTTTCTCCTGCCCATCGCCGATGAACGTCGTCTGGTAGCTCTGCATCGCGCGGTAGAAATCGTAGAAATCGGGATCCTTGCCGAAGCTCGCCGCATAAGTGCGCGCGGCGTCCGCATCCGCGTCGGCGCGGATGATCTGAGCTTGCTTGGCGCCCTGGGCGCGTATGGAGCGGGCCTCCTGAAGCCGGGCGGTGCGCATGCGGTCGAATGCCGATTGCAGCGGGGCGCCATCGGGAAGGTCGGTCTTCTTGATCCGAACGTCGATGATCTGCACCCCGAATTCGGCCGCCTTCGCATTGAGCGCTTGGCGGACGTCGTTCATCACGCCCTGGCGCTCAGGTGAGAGCAAGGCGGCGAAAGGCTGCTTCGCGAGCTCGTTGCGCACTTCCGAGCCGAGGATGGTCCGCAGCTGCCCCTGCAGATTCTCGACCGTTGTCGAGCTGATGTACATCAGCAGCGGATTGACGATGCGGTAGCGGGCGAAGGCGTCGACCTGGAGCCGCCGCTGGTCGGTCGAGAGAACCTGCTGCGGCGCCATGTCCACGTCCTGGACGCGCTTGTCGATCCACACGAGCTGATCGACGAACGGGACGCGGAAGGAGATTCCGGCGCCTGCCGCGCCGATCGGCCGATTGGCCTGGTACTGGTTCAGGACTCCGACCGGCTTTCCGAAGCGAACGACGACGGCTTCCTTGGTTTCCGGCACGATCGGGAAGCTCGCGAGGATCAGCGCGAGCAGGATGAGGGCGACGATGCCCGACAGAATCGGGCGGGTGCGGACGAAGTTCATTGGTCGCGATCCGTGCGCTGCTGCTGCTTGTCCACCTGCGGGAGCGGCAGGTAGGGCGTCACGCCCGGTGTTTCGACGATCGTCTTGTTCACCTTCGAGAGCACCTGCTCCATCGTCTCGTAATACATGCGCCGCCGAGTCACCTCGGGGGCGAGCTTGTATTGCTCGTAGACCTTGTCGAACGCCGTTGCCTCGCCCTGCGCCTTGGCGGTGAGCTGGAGCGCATAGGCGCGGGCCTGGTTGATATAGGATTGCGCGTCCTGCTGCGCGGCCGTCACTTCCTTGAAGGCGTCATTGACCGCGGCGGGAGGATCCGCCTGCTTGATGGCAATACCCTGGACTTCGACGCCCGAGTGATAGCTGTCGAGGATCTGCTGCATCTTGCTGGCGACCTGCTGCTCGATCTCGGACCGCTTGTCGCCCATCGCATCGTTGAGAGTGACGTCGCTGATCACCGAGCGCATCGCGCTCTCCGCAACCTCCTGGATCGTCTGGTCGGGTTCGGCGAGCTGGAACAGATAGAGTTCGGGCGTACGGATGTTCCACCGCACGGAATAAGCGATATCGAGCAGGTTCTGGTCGCCCGTGAGCATGAGGTCATCGCCGCCGGCGGACCCGAGCTCCACGGTGCGGATGCTCGCGACGTCGACTTTCTTCACGCGGTCGATCGGCGATGGAAGCGTCCATCCGACACCCGGCCCCAGCGTATAGCTGTAGCGGCCGAAGCGCGTGACGACGCCCCGCTCGCCGGGGTCGATCGAGTGAATGGATGTGAACACGAGCCACACGAGAATGAAGCCGATGATCGCCCACATGATCAGCGAGCGGTCGGGTCGCCCTGGAAGGCCGCCGCCCCCGCCGCCGAAACGAGCGCGTCCTCTGCGCAGCAGCTCGTCGAGCGAGGTCACGTTCGAACCGGCGCTGATCGGCGAACGGCGACGCCGAGGTGCGTCGCCCCACGGCCCCTGGTTATCACCGCCCTGATTGTCGTCGGCCGAGGGCTCGGCCCCGCCGCCGCCAGGGCCGGACCCGCTTGGCCCCCAGGGACCTTTGCTGTCGGCGAAGAGGCCGCGGACGCGGCTGCCCCACCCGGAAATCATGTTCATCCCAGCGAATATAGAGGGACCCGCAACGAAAAACAGTGGCAAGCGGCGGCGGGCTTCCTATGTCCCCGTCATGCCCCATCCCGCCGATCCGCTGGTCGACCTGCCGCACGACGACCGGATCCGCTCGCGCAAGGTGAGCGGCGGGGTCGCCACGATCATCGCCGACGCCACCGGCCTCAGCGAGCGAGAGCGCAAGGGCCTGGAGGACGAGCTTCGAACGGCGGCGCTCGAGGTCCCCGGAGTCGACGAAGCGCGGATCGCGCTGACGGCAGCACAGGCGGCGCGAACGGTCATCGCCGTCGGCAGCGGCAAGGGCGGGGTTGGCAAGTCCACGGTTGCCGCAAACCTCGCGATTGCGCTCGCGAAAGCGGGCAAGAAGGTGGGCCTTGTCGACGCCGACGTTTATGGGCCGTCGCAGCCGACCTTGCTGGGCACTCATGAGAAGCCGACAGCGGAAGGCGAAAAGCTGATTCCCGTCGCGGCGCACGGCATCGAGTTCCTTTCGCTCGGCCAGCTGGTGTCGCCCGGTCATGCGCTCGCCTGGCGCGGTCCGATGGCGACCGGTGCGCTTGCCAATCTGCTCGACGCCGAATGGGGCGACCGCGAGCTCCTCCTGGTCGACCTCCCGCCGGGCACCGGCGACGTGCAGATTTCGCTGATTCAGCGTTCGCGCCCGGCGGGGGCAGTGATCGTCTCGACGCCGCAGGACCTATCGCTGATCGATGCGCGTCGAGCGATCGACCTGTTCAACAAGACCAATGTGCCGGTGCTGGGGATCATCGAGAACATGGCGACCTATGCCTGCCCGCATTGTGGAGAGCAGTCGCATCCATTCGGCAGCGGCGGCGCCGAAGCCGCTGCAGCGGAAATGGGCGTGCCGTTCCTCGGCCGGCTTCCCTTGTCGCTTACGATCCGCGAAGCGTCCGACGCAGGCACACCTCCCGCGGCGGCAAACGGGGCCGAAGCGGACGCATTCGCCGCCCTGGCCACGAAACTGCTCGAGACGTTGGAAACACCCGTCCGCTGAGCCGTTATCAACTCATGCCGTTCACCCGTGACGAAGACATTGCCGACCTCCTCACCACTGCGCGGACGATCGCCGTCATCGGCGCTTCGGACCGGCCGAACCGGCCGTCCTACGGAGTGATGAGATTTCTTCAGGACTGGGGCTATCGCGTGCTTCCGGTGAATCCGCAGATCACCGGAGAACATGTGCTCGGCGAGTTCGTCTGGCGCGAACTCGCACAGATCGGCGTTCCCATCGATATCGTCGACATCTTCCGGCGCCCGGAAGCCGCGGCCGAAGCGGTCGAGCAGGCCATCTTCGTCGGCGCGAAGGCGGTATGGATGCAGATCGGCGTGATCAACGAAGAAGCGGCAGCACGAGCGGAAGCGGCGGGACTGAAGGTGGTGATGGACCGCTGCCCGAAGATCGAAATCCCTCGCCTCGGCATACCCAGGATTGCGGCGGAGGCTTAGGCGGCGCCCACCGTCATTTCGGGCACCAGGATGGTCGGTGCATCCATGCCGCGCCGGAATTCGAGATCGGACGCTGGCTCCAGGCTCGCGAACATGTCGATGAGGTTGGAAGCGATCGTGATCTCCGTCACCGGTTCGGCGATCTCGCCGCCGCGGACCATGAACCCGACCGCGCCCCTGCTGTAGTCGCCGGTCACGCCGTTCACGCCCTGGCCGATCAGCTCGATGACCAGCACAGCCGCGGGGAAGGCTGCAAGCAGTTCCTCACGGCTGCGCTGGCCCGCTTCCATGTAGAGGTTGCTTGGGGACGCGCCGGGCGCTCCACCGACGCCGCGCGACGCATGGCCGGTCGGCTCGATTCCGATCTGCCGGGCGGACGCGCTCTCCGCGATCCAGCTGTTGAGGACTCCCCGCGAGACGAGCTCGCGCCGTGCCACCCGTACGCCTTCCGCGTCGAATGGACGCGATCGGAGGCCCCGAAGACGCAGCGGATCGTCGACGATTGTGATGCCGCTGCCGAATACGGCCGCGCCAAGCTTGTCCTGGAGGAAGCTCGTACGCCGTGCGACCGAGGAGCCGCTGATCGCACTCGAGAAATGGCCGAGCAGCGTCGACGTGATTCGTTCATCGAAAATGACCGGATACTTACCGGGCCTGGGCCGTGTCGGATTGAGCCTGGCGACGGCACGCTGACCGGCGCTGCGGCCGATTTCAGCCCCGCTCTCGAGATCTTCGATGTATCGCGTGCTGTGTCCGGCATAATCGCGCTGCATCGAGGTACCTTCGCCCGCAACCGCTATTGCTGTGCAGTCGTGGCCGCTCGCACGATAACCACCGGAAAAACCGCCCGAGGTCGCCAGCGCCAGGGTGCTCGCCGACGCGCTTGCACCGGCGCCGCTCGAGTTGGTGACGCCGGGGACTGCGAGCGCGGCGCTTTCGGCTTCCAGCGCTCTTGCACGAAGTTCCGCCGGCTCGGGCTCGCGCGGATCGAAGCTTTCGAGCGGCGGAAGCTGGCCTTTGTGGAGCAACGGCTCGGGTGCAAGGCCGGCGTATGGGTCCTCCGGCGCTTGCCGCGCCATCGCCAGGCATCGCTCTACGAGCGTGTTCAGGGCCTCGCTCGACAAATCCGACGAAGCAACGGTGGCCGAACGCTGCCCATCGAACAGACGCAGTCCGATTTGCTCGCTTTCCGACCGGCTCACGTCCTCGAGCTCCCCGAGCCGTACCTGCACGCCGGACGAGCGATCGCCGACGTAGAGCGCGTCGGCTGCGCTTGCGCCGGCCGCGATCCCGCGCTCGACGAGGGACTCGGCGATCTTTCGTGCCTGTTCGGGAGATTGCATCGCGCGCCGCCTAGCGGGTCGAAAGCCCCACGACCAGCATGGCGAGGACGACGAGCAGGCCGCAGGTGCGGTTCGACCGGAACAGGCGAAGCGCGAGCTCTCCGTCCGCCGGGTCGGCCCGAAGCGCCTGGTTCGCGAGGTGGAGCGCGGCGGGCGCGAGCGTCGCCACCGCGAGCCAGTCCGGCCGCACGGTCCAGATCGCGGCTGCCCAGAGGACAAGCGCGACTGCGTAGAAGATGCCGATGCCAGCCGGAGCCTTATCGCCGAGGCGCCGCGCCGAGGATTTGACGCCGACTAAAGCGTCATCCTCGATATCTTGGATTGCGTAGAGCGTATCGTAGCCGATCACCCAGGCGATGCTGCCGAACCACAGGAGAAACGGCGTCCAGAACAGGCTGCCGGTCACCGCGGGCCAGCCGACCAACGCGCCCCATGAGAACACCAGCCCCAGCCACGCCTGCGGCCACCAGGTGATCCGCTTCATGAAAGGATAGGCCGCAACTGGAGCCACGCTGATCAGGGCGGTGATGGCCGCGACGACATTGAGCTGGAGCAGAACGACGAGGCCGACAAGGCACAACAGGCCGATCAGCACCAACGCGAACCGCAATGGCACACGACCGCTCGCCAGCGGCCTGAGCCGCGTCCGTTCGACCCGGCGGTCGAGATCGCGGTCGACAATGTCGTTGTATACGCAGCCGGCGCTGCGGGTGGCGAACGCGCCGAGCGCAAGCCACAGGAACAGCTCCCACCGGCCGCCGACCCCCGCCAGCGCTACGCTCCACGCACATGGCCAGTAAAGCAGCCATGTGCCGATCGGGCGGTCGAGCCGCATCAGCGAAGCGTAAGGCCTCAGCCGCGGCGGAAGCGCGCCGATGAACCCGCGCCTCTCGCTGTCGGGGACGATGTCGGTGGTGGCGGTCACGGTTGCACCTAAGTAGGAGGCGCCGATGCCCGCAACCCCCGCCTGGCCGCCGAAGAGCCTGCCGCGCCTATTCGTGCGGCAATCGCTTGCCGAAGATGCTCGTGTCGAGATCGACGCGGCGCAGGCGAATTATCTCGGCAATGTGCTGAGGCTCGGTGAGGGCGCCGAGCTGCTCCTGTTCGACGGAACCACGGGCGAATGGTTGGCGCGGATCGTCCAAGCGGCGAAGAAACGCATGACTCTGGCGGTCGAGCGCAAAACCCGCGAACCGGAGAGGATTCCCGATGTCTGGCTCGCATTCGCTCCGGTGAAGCGCGCGCAGACCGACTGGCTGATCGAGAAGGCGACCGAGCTTGGCGTCGCCCGGCTGATTCCCGTAATGACGCAGCGCACCGTCGCCGAGCGGGTGAAGCTCGAAAGATTAGAAGCGATCGCGATCGAGGCGGCGGAGCAGTGTGGCCGGACGCGCCTGCCTGAGATCGCGAAACTGCGGCCGCTGAAACATTTGCTCGCCCATCGCGATGCCGCGCGGACCTTGTATTTCGCCGATGAAACGGGCGGTGAGTGGGCGCCGGACGCCTTCACCGCGGGAGCATGCATGATCCTGACCGGACCCGAAGGCGGCTTCACCGAAGAGGAGCGCCTCGCGATCCGCGCCGCTCCCAACAGCGTGGCCGTGTCTTTGGGGCCCAGAATCTTGCGCGCGGAAACGGCGGCGCTGGCCGCGTTGGCCGCCTATATGGCTGTGGCCGGCGATTGGCGGCCATAAGAGCGGCTGTTGAACCCATAAGTTTAGAAGTGCTGGCGCGCCCTCAAGGGCGAGGCTAAGCGCCGCCCCGCATGACGCAGCGCACCGACGACAACTACTCCCCGCCGATCGAGAGCCGCGACGATCTCCTTTCGGTTTTCGAGGGCGGCGAAAAGTCCCCGGACGCGTGGCGTATCGGCACCGAGCATGAGAAGTTCGTCTATCGCATGGCCGATCACCGGGCGCCGAGCTACGACGAGCCCGGCGGCATTCGCGACCTGCTGATGGGCCTCACGGAATATGGCTGGGAGCCCGTCGAGGAAGGCGGCAAGGTGATCGCGCTGATGGGCCCTTACAAAGGCACGATCAGCCTCGAACCCGCCGGTCAGTTCGAGCTGTCGGGCGCGCCGCTCGAAAACCTGCACCAGACCTGCGCGGAAGCGGCGCGGCACCTCGATCAGTGCAAGGCGGTCGGCGAACGGCTCGGACTCGGCTTCCTCGGCACCGGCATGTGGCCCGACAAGACGCGCGCCGAGCTGCCGATCATGCCGAAGGGCCGCTACGCGATCATGCTCAATTACATGCCGAAGGTCGGCACCCTCGGGCTCGACATGATGCTTCGCACCTGTACCATCCAGGTAAATTTGGATTACGCATCTGAAGCCGACATGGTGAAGAAGTTCCGCGTCGGCCTCGCTCTCCAGCCGGTCGCGACCGCGCTCTTCGCCAACTCGCCGTTCACCGAAGGCAAGCCCAACGGCTACAAGAGCTTCCGCAGCCACATCTGGGAAGACACCGATCCCGACCGTACCGGCATGCTGCCCTTCGTATTCGAAGATGGGTTCGGATACGAACGCTACTGCGACTATGCGCTCGATGTGCCGATGTACTTCGTCTATCGCGACGGCCGATACATCGATGTCGGGGGCGAAAGCTTCCGCGACTTCCTCGAAGGCAAGCTGCCGCAGATGCCGGGCGAGAAGCCGCGGATCACCGACTGGACGGACCACCTTTCGACCGCGTTCCCGGAGGTGCGGCTCAAGAGCTTCCTCGAAATGCGCGGGGCCGATGGGGGCCGCTGGAGCCGCATTTGTGCGCTTCCGGCGCTTTGGGTTGGGCTGCTGTACGACAGCCGAGCGCTCCATGAGGCGTGGGACCTGGTGAAGCACTGGACCATCGAGCAGCGCGAGAAGCTGCGTCAGGACGTGCCGAAGCTCGCGCTCGACGCGGTGACGCCCGACGGAGAATCGATGCGCGACTTCGCCGGGCGGGTTCTCGACATCGCGGCTGACGGACTCACGCGGCGCGCCAAGCTCAACAGCGCCGGCGACAATGAGGGTGGATTCCTCGATCCGTTGCGCGACGTCCTCGCAACGGGCATGACGCCCGCGGACCGACTGCTCGCGCGCTACAACGGCCCGTGGAACGGCGACGTGTCCCACATCTATGAGGAGTTCAGCTTCTGATGGACATGCCAGCGACACGCCGCCGGAGCCTTTATCCGGAAATCGAGCCCTATGAGACCGGGCACCTCGACGTGGGCGACGGTCACAGGCTTTACTGGGAGCTCAGCGGCAATCCCAACGGCAAGCCGGTCGTGTTCCTGCACGGCGGGCCTGGCGGCGGCTCCAGCCCCGAGCACCGGCGGCAATTCAATCCGGAGAAGTACAAGATCCTCGTCTTCGACCAGCGCGGCTGCGGCAAATCGACGCCTTATGCGAGCCTCGAGGCGAATACGACGTGGCATCTCGTCGACGACATCGAGAAGCTCCGCACCGAGGTCGCGAAGGTCGACAAGTGGCAGGTCTTCGGCGGCAGCTGGGGCTCGACGCTCGCGCTCGCCTACGCGGAGAAATATCCCGAGCGGGCCACCGAGCTGGTGCTGCGCGGCATCTTCCTGTTCGACCAGTTCGAAATCGACTGGATGTACAAGGCAGGCGGCGCCTCGCAGGTCTATCCGGATAAGTTCGAGGAGTTCATCGGCGCGATCCCCAAAGGCGAACGCGGCGACCTCGTCGAAGCGTACCGCAAGCGGCTGACGAGCGATGACAGGGATGAGCAACTGCGCGCGGCCAAGGCGTGGAGCAAGTGGGAGGGCGAGATCGTCACTTTGCTGCCGAGCCCCTCGACCATCGACCATTTCACCAGCCCCGAAGTTGCCGTCGCGGTTGCCCGGATCGAGAATCATTACATGGCGAACCATGGCTGGTTCGAAGAGGGTCAGCTCCTGCGAGAGGCGACGAAGCTGAAGGGCATCCCGGGCGTGATCGTGCAAGGACGCCACGACACCTGCACGCCGCCGGTCGCCGCCTGGAAGCTGAAGCAGGCGTGGCCGGAGGTCGAGCTCAACATCATTCCCGACGGCGGGCATTTGTTCAGTGAGCCGGGAGTGCTTGACGGCCTAATCCGAGCGACGGACCGGTTCGCGGGGATGTAGCTCCTTCCTGTCGGCGAAGCCGATGGGGAGGTGGCAGTCACGCGACAGCGGGACTGACGGAGGGGCCGACCCCTCCACCATTCAGCTGCGCTGAGCGGTCCCCTCCCACCGCCTGAGGCGGCAGGGAGGATCTAGAAATCACTCGCCCGGGTGATAGGCCGGTTCAGCGTGGCCCTTGAGCTGCTCGGGATAAAAATAGACCTCACGCAAAGCGCCTGACGCGTAGCGCTGCGCCTCATCCTTGAAGTGCGGCGAATCCGGATGGCCGCTCTCGCCTCCGGCAGTGACCGCACGCGCATGCGGGCCATGCGGGGTGAATTCGACGACAGCGACGAAGCTGTTGCCGTTGGTGCCGTACCAGCGCTTCGTGCCGGGCTTCTGCGACGCTCCGAACGACGCGAGCGAACCCCACTTGTTCGAGGTGAAGCCGACGGGAATGCTCGGCGCTCGATCGTCGAATCGTGCGTCGATCGCGGGATCGATCCGCTGGAAGCGGTTGACCTCGCCCCACGGCACCCGCCAGCCGCCAAAATCGCGCTCGAGCCGGTCGATTGCGCGGGTGAAGGTGTCGAGTTTTTCCGCTGGGCTGAGCGCCTCCATGTGCCGGAAGAAATTGCGGTGGTCGTTCCACTCGTGCGACGTCGCCGCCTTGGCGAGCTCGTCGCCCCAGAAATTAGCGAGCGTGTTCGGGATCGAGGTCACGGACCAGCGCTTGTCCCAGCTCGAAAGCGCCGCAATCGGCTCGGCCAAACGCCCGCGGCGCGGGTCGGTCGGCGGAAGCGCCTTCCACGCCGAAGCCAGCATCGGCACCAGTACTTCCCATGACGGCTGCGCACTGTCGAAGGCCGCAGTCTGCAGCCGGTCGAGGCTCCACCTGCCGGGCTGCGTCAGCAAGCGCGTGGCGTGGATTGTGCGATAGCTTTCGCCGGCACTGTCGAGATAGGCGGGGAAGTTCGTGGGCTTGGGGGAATAGGGTCCAGCCGCGGAATAGAGCCAGTCGTTGCTGTTGAAGGCCCAGCCGTTCGGCGGATTGATCGTGTTCGGAAGCTGCGACGGTTCGTGAAGGCCATGCCAGTCGGCCGCGGGATTGCTGCCGTCGACCGGCCGTGAGTAATCGAAGCGGTTGTCGCGGCGGGGCATGAACTGCGGCGCAAGCACGGCGATCTCTCCCTTGTCGTCGGCGAACACCGTGTTGTTGGAGCTGTTCGCCTTCAAGTCCGAGATTCGCATGTAGGACTTAAGGTCGGTGGTCTTGGTGCGAAGGAAGCTCTGCTGGAGCGCTTCAACCGGCCGGTTCATCATCGCAAAGGCGATCCACCGTCCGTCGTCTGCCGCAACGATCGGGCCGCGGTGAGTCATCCAGGCATTGAAGCTGCGCGACGCGAGATGGCCGTCCGGCGTGCGATACCGAATGGTGATCGGACGAACGCCGATTGGGCGGCACGTCCGTCCGTACCAATAGCAATAGCCGCTGCCGCGCCGCTCTACCTTCTCGGCGAACTCGTCGACATTATCGACGCCCGTCGACGTGTGCATCCAGCCGGCGTGCGGGTTGAAGCCCTGGTAGATGAAGAACTGCCCCCACGTCGCGGCGCCATAGACGTCCAGCCCCTCGTCGCTCGCCATCTGCAGCTCGGAGCGGAAGTAGAAGCTGGTGTGCGGGTTGATGAGGAGCAGCGCGCTGCCGTCGCTCGTCAGCTTCGGCCCAATCGCGATGCCGTTGGACCCTTGCGGTTCCAGCACGTCATCCCGGGCTTGACCCGGGACTTGCCTGCCTTTTGCCTTGTCTGAAGATAAGGCGGATCCCGCCTCAAGGCCGGGATGACGAGAGGAATAGAACGCCTCCAGCTTGTTCAAATCGATCCGCTCGATGTCGCCGCCGATGCTGCCTTCGGTGAAGCTCATCACCATCCACGGTTCGAAATGCGTAATCACGCGCGGATGCACGTTGGGGTGCGTGGCGAAGAAGTAATTGAGGCCGTCGGCCCAGGCGTCCATCAGCTTGCGCATTGCCAGCGGGCTGCGCGCATAGTCCGCCTTGAGCTCGGACGGGCTGACGTAGAGCCGCGCTCGCAAATCCTGCCAGATCGCCTTCTCGCCGTCCGCCTCGGCGGTGCGGCCGAGATTGGTGAGGTAATTGGCCTCGATCCGCGGGAAGTCATCCTCGGCCTGGGCATAGATCATCCCGAAGACCGCGTCGGCGTCGGTATGGCCGTGGACGTGCGCGATCCCCCAATCGTCGCGGGTGATGGTGACGTGGCTCGCCTCGGTCCGCCATCGCGCGATGTCGGGTGGAGAAGCCGCGGTGAGCAGGAAGAGGAGAGCGGGGAGGACGAGGGCACGCATACACCCTTGTACCCCTGCGAAAGCAGGGGTCCAGACCGCCTTAAATCAAGATTTTGATTTCACACGAAGGCACGAAGAAGAAAACAAGGCACGAAGTTGCCTCACCGTTCTCTTCGCGGCTTCCTTTCTTCTTCGTTCGTGTGAGCCAATTTGCCTTTTGCTGAATCGCGTCGCTACGCTTGCGATGACGAAAGGAGCGGTAGTTCATGGCGGAAGTACAGCGCAGCGGTTTGACGCGCGTGATCGCGTCGAGCCTGATCGGCACGACCATCGAATGGTACGATTTCTTCCTCTACGGCTCGGCCGCGGCGCTGGTCTTCAACAAGCTGTTCTTCCCGTCGTTCGACCCGCTGGTCGGGACATTGCTCGCGTTCGCGACCTACGCCGTCGGCTTTGTCGCGCGCCCGCTCGGCGGGATCGTGTTCGGCCATTTCGGCGACCGCATCGGGCGCAAGAAATTGCTGATGTGGAGCCTCGTCACGATGGGGCTCGCGACCGTGCTGATCGGGCTCCTGCCCGGATACGACTCCGTCGGCGTCTGGGCTCCCGTCGGGCTGATCGTGCTTCGCGTGCTGCAGGGCTTCGCCGTCGGCGGCCAATGGGGCGGCGCGGTCCTGATGGTCGCGGAGCATGGCGATGCCAAGCGCCGCGGCTATTGGGCGAGCTGGCCGCAGGCGGGCGTTCCGATGGGCAGCCTGCTCTCCGCCGGAATCCTTGCCCTCATGGCGGGCGTGCAGAGCGAAGCGGATTTCCTCGCCTGGGGCTGGCGCGTGCCGTTCCTGCTTTCCGCGGTGCTGGTCGTGACCGGCTGGTACATCCGGACGCGCGTCGCCGAGAGCCCCATGTTCGAGGCCGAGATCGAAATGGCCGAAGCGCCGCCGAGCGCCTCAGTCATGGACGTGTTTCGCGATTACCCGCGCGGCGTGCTGATCGGCGCCGGTCTCAGGGTCGGCGAGAACATCGTCTATTATGTGCTGACGGTCTTCTCATTGACCTTCCTCGTCGATGTCGCCGCCCAAAGCCGCAGCCTCGCGCTCGACGCCTTGCTGATCGGCGCCGCGGTGCAGTTCGTGTCGATCCCGCTGCTCGCGATCCTGTCGGACCGGATCGGCCGGCGCCCGGTCTATGCCTTCGGCGGATTCGCCTCGGCGATCTTCATTTTCCTGTTCTTCCCGATGCTGGCGAGCGGAAGCGACGCGCTGATCATCCTCGCGATCGTCATCGGCCTCGTTCTCCACGCGTCGATGTATGCGCCGCAGGCCGCCTTCATCACCGAGCTGTTCCCGACCCGCATCCGCTATTCGGGCGTGTCGATCGCCTACCAGCTGACCGCGATCTTCGCCGGCAGCCTCGCGCCGATCATCGCGTTGTGGCTGTACAGGGACCTGCACTCGTCGGTGCCGGTCTCGATCTACGTCGCCATCGCCTGCGCGATCAGCGGCGCCAGCGCGCTTCTGGCGAAGGAGACCAAGGGCGTGGAGCTGTCGGAGATTCGGTAACAATCGTCATCCCGGCCTTGAGCCGGGACCCGCCTTCACTTCCGCGGCAGCGGAGGAAATCCAAAGTCCTCGGCAAGATCGCGCCAGGTCGAATTCCGCTCATGGATCAAATCGTATTTCCACGCACGCGGCCAGCGCTTGACACGCTTCTCGCGCAAGATCGCCGATTCCATCGTTTCGT
>DATMHG010000107.1:0-23259 GCA_035555035.1 Sphingomicrobium sp. | reverse complement strand
GACCATTCCCGGCGTCGAGTACCGCTCACTCGGCAAGAGCCTCGACGGGCAGGACATGGACTGCCTGACCATCGGAGAAGGTGCCTTGAACGTCTGGCTCTATGCCCGCCAGCATCCCGGCGAGAGCATGGCCGAATGGTGGATGGAAGGCGCGCTCGAGAAGCTCACCGACGAAGACGACCCGGTCGCGCGGGTGCTGCGCAAGGAATGCACCTTCCGCGTCGTTCCCAACATGAACCCCGACGGCTCGCGTCGAGGCCACCTCAGGACCAATGCGGTCGGCGCGAACCTCAATCGCGAATGGCATGCGCCGACGGCGGAGCGGAGCCCCGAAGTGCTGTGCGTCCGCAACGCCATGGACGAGACCGGCGTCGATTTCGCAATGGACGTGCACGGCGACGAGGCGATCCCCGCCAACTTCCTCGCCGGCTTCGAGGGCATCCCCTCGCACACCGAGCGCCAGCAGAAATTGTTCAACCTGTTCGGCGAGACGCTCGAGCGCATTTCGCCCGACTTTCAGCGCGAGCAGGGCTATGAGATCCCGAAGCCGGGTGAAGCCAACATGAGCATGTCGACCACCCAGCTCGCCGAGCGCTACGGCTGCGTGTCGATGACTCTCGAAATGCCGTTCAAGGACAATTTCAACCTGCCCGACGAGGTTTATGGCTGGTCGCCCCAGCGCTCGAAGCACCTCGCTTATGCGTGCCTCGATGCGCTGCACGCGATCCTGCCGGAGCTCAAGGCGGCGCAAAAGGAGCGCACAGGGGCGAAGCGCGAGAAGGTCGAAGCTTAATGCCGACACTCGTGCTGCTGCGGCACGGCAAGTCGCAGTGGAATCTCGAAAATCGCTTCACCGGCTGGTGGGATATCGATCTCAGCGAACTGGGCATCAGGGAAGCACGAGCCGCCGGAATCCAGCTGCGCGACAAGGGCTTCGACTTCGACTGCTGCTTCACCAGCGTCCTCACCCGCGCGATCCGAACCCTCCATCTGGTGCTCCACGAGATGGACCAGCTGTGGCTTCCGACCGCTAAGAACTGGCGTCTCAATGAGCGCCATTATGGCGGGCTGACCGGCCTGAACAAGCAGGAGATGATCGACAAGGTCGGGGCCGAGCAAGTCAAGATCTGGCGCCGTTCCTACGACATTCCGCCGCCGCCGCTGCCCGAGGACAGCCCCTACGACGTCAGCCGCGACCGCCGCTACGCCGGCGTCCCCGTGCCCCGCACCGAGAGCCTCAAGGACACGATCGCCCGAACGCTCCCTTATTACGACAGTGACATTGTCCCGGCGCTCGAGGCCGGCAAATGCGTGCTCGTCGTCGCCCACGGCAATTCGCTGCGCGGAATCATCAAGCATCTCTCGAACATTGGGGATGACGAGATCGTCGGGCTCGAAATCCCGACGGGCAAGCCGATCGTGTACGAACTGACCGATGATCTTTCGGTGGAGAGCCGGTTCTATTTGGACGAAGCGTAAGAGTCCGCGTCAACCTCATTCGGCTCAGGTGAGGTTGGCGCCTAAGCCGCGGCCTTCCGGCGGTACATTTCCTGGTCGGCGCGGGCCATGACCGTTTCGGCGGTGTCGCTCGCATCGATCAGCCCGACACCGATCGCGACGCTCAGCGGCAGCTCGTTGCCGTCGTGGAGGAATTCGCACGCGGCGATCAGGTCGATGAGGCGCGACGCGGTCTCATGAGCGCTCTGCTCGTCGGCATTTTCGAGCAGGATGCCGAACTCGTCGCCGCCGATGCGCGCCACGACGTCGCTCTTGCGCACGCCGCTGGCGAGCAGCTCTGCGACCTCGATCAGTGCCTCGTCGCCGGCGCGATGGCCGAACGAGTCGTTGATCGCCTTGAGGCCGTCGACATCCACGAACAGCATCGCGCCCTTGGCGTCGTAGCGGCTGACGCGCGCGATCAGACGCTCCAGTTCGCGCAGGAAACCGCGGCGGTTGGGAAGATCGATCAGGCTGTCTTGGTGCGCGAGATGGTCGAGCTGCTCGACGCGCTCCTGCAATTGTGCGACCTGGCCGCGGAGACACGAAATCTCCTCGACGAGCCGGTCAACGTCCGCGTCGTCTGTTACGTGGTCAGCCATTGCCCCTGTGCCGCCCTTGGACGATTGCCATAGCGCGATTTCAAACCCTTGAAAATGAGTACCTTTGGTTAGTGCCCAACCAGTGGACGCGCGGTTACTCAGAACGTGCCGTTGCGTACGCCGAATCCCGTCCCTAAACGAGCCTGCACTATCTCACTGTTTCAAGGCGGGACGATGACGGAGCCGCTCGTCGGCATCATCATGGGCAGCAGCTCCGATTGGGAGACGATGCGTCACGCGGCTGAAACGCTCGACAAGCTCGGCATACCGCACGAGACGAAGATCGTCTCCGCCCACCGCACGCCCAAGCGCCTTTACGACTATGCCCATTCGGTCAAGGAGCGCGGGTTGAAAGTGATCATTGCCGGAGCGGGCGGCGCCGCCCACCTGCCTGGAATGGCCGCTTCGATGACCTCGCTTCCGATCCTTGGC
Source organism: Sphingomicrobium sp. (assembly GCA_035555035.1). Taxonomy (GTDB): domain Bacteria; phylum Pseudomonadota; class Alphaproteobacteria; order Sphingomonadales; family Sphingomonadaceae; genus Sphingomicrobium. Next base: position 20,728 of record DATMHG010000107.1, on the reverse strand, counting down.
GTTCCGATCGAGAGCCAGGCGCTCAAGGGTATGGATAGCCTTCTTTCCATCGTTCAGATGCCGGCGGGCATACCGGTCGGGACCCTCGCCATCGGCAAGGCCGGGGCGATCAACGCGGCGCTCCTCGCCGCCGCCATGCTCGCGACCGCCGACAAGGACCTCGCTGCGCGGCTCGACGCCTGGCGGGAACAGCAGACAGGGGCGGTGGCAGAAGCGCCCGAATGATTGCTGTGCCGAGCGAAGTCGCCGTCATTCCACCCGGCAGCGTCGTCGGCATCGTCGGTGGCGGCCAGCTCGGCCGCATGCTCAGCATGGCGGCGGCGCAGCTCGGCTACAAATGCCACATCTTCGACCCGCACGAGCATCCGCCGGCCGCCGACGTCGCGGCGGACTTCACCCGCGCCGAATATGACGACATGGCCGCGCTCCGAGACTTCGGCAGCAAGGTCGACGTCGCGACTTACGAGTTCGAGAATCTGCCCGTCGAGCCACTCGAGGTGCTCGGCGACAAGCTCCGCCCCTCGACGCGATCGCTCGCCATCGCTCAGGACCGCGCGCGGGAGAAGGCGTTCATCGAAGGCTGCGGCGCGCGCGTCGCCAGATGGGAGGCGGTCGCGAGCTACGAAGAGGTGTGCGAGGCCGTCGACCGGATCGGCGTCCCGCTGGTCCTGAAGACCCGGCGCTACGGTTACGATGGCAAGGGCCAGTCCTGGATCCGCGCGCCGGAGCAGGCCGAAGAATCGTGGTCCGTCATCGCGGAGGAGCCCGCCGTGGCCGAGACCGGTGTGAGCTTCAGCGCGGAATTCTCGGTGATCGTCGCGCGCTGGGCGGATGGCGGCCACGTCTTCTGGGATTCGCCGGAGAATGAGCACCACGAGGGGATTCTCCGCCGCTCGAGCGTGCCGTGCGGCGATGCGGTCGCGCCGCAGATTGCCGAAGCGCGCGAAGCGACGCTGCGCATCGCCGAAGCGCTCGGCCACATCGGAGTCCTCACCGTCGAATTCTTCGCGAGCGAGGATGGCCCTGTGGTCAACGAGATCGCGCCGCGAGTCCACAACAGCGGCCACTGGACGATCGAGGGCGCGGTCACCTCGCAGTTCGAGCAGCACATCCGCGCGATCTGCGGCCTTCCCCCGGGCGTAACCGGCCTCACGCGCGGCGGAGCCGTCATGGAAAACCTGATCGGCAATGAGGTGAACCGCTGGCCGCACCTCGTCCGCGAGCGCGGCGTTCATCTCCACCTTTACGGCAAGGACGAGGCGCGGCCCGGCCGCAAGATGGGCCACGTGACCCGCGTGAAGCGCTAGCGTTTGTCGCGTTCCGACTTGGTGACGTCGGTCACCTTCTCGTCATAGCCGCTCTTCGAGCTGAAGAAGGCCGCGGCGAACAGCCCGCACCCCAGCAGCACCGAGAAGAAGACCCCGAGCGTCGTCGCAATCACCGTATTCGCGTCGAGCGTGCTGGTGAGATAGAGGTAGGCCAGCGCGCCAGCGACCATCAGCACCGCGATGACCGCGATCCACCTCATGATCCGCTTGAACTCGGCAAGCGCGGCCTGTCGCTCGGTGGCCATGGGGGCTCAATACGATCCCCGCGCTTCGGTTTCTACGGCCGTCTTTGCTCCGGGATTCTGTACGCGCGTCCCGTCGCCAGTCGGCGCAGCGCCTGCGCAATCGAATCGAGCTTCAGCAGCTCTTCGCCGAATTCCTCCGACAAGCGCTGGGTCTGCGCCAAGCGTTCGCACGTCTCGTCGAGCGCGGCGCTAATCTCCGCAAGCGACAACTCGGTTCCCTGGTCCTGGGATTCAGGGGGAACGGCGCCACTACGCAGTGCTGCGATGACGCCGTCCACCCTCTGCTGACCGCTATGACCCACACGCTGCACCCAGCTTGCAACGTCGATCTCGCGATCGAAGTTGAGACCAGCTTGCCCCTGTCCTCCCCAGGCGAGCTCGCCGGCGGCGGAAAGGCGGCCGCGAGACAGCTTCACGGGCGTTCCGACCGGCGGAAGGGCCCCGCCGTCCACCAGGGCTCCGCGTCCGGAGAGATTGCGGATGCGCACGGGCGTGGAGGTGCCGCCGCCTTCCAGCGTGGCCGTCAGGAAGACATTGGATCTTCCCTCCGATCTGTGTTCCACCGCGGATGCCAATGGGTTGCCCATGCCCAAAGGTATACAACGGCTGGCGCTCGGGGGAGCGGTTGCTCCGAAATGGATGCAGTTTACCGTGCCAACTACGGCGCCTCGATCACCTCGATCGGCATTCCAAGCTGCTCGAGCTGCGGGCGGAGCTTAGCCGCGTCGCCCACCACGATCCACGTGAAGCCTTTCGGGTCGAGCGCGCTGCGCGCGGCCTGGTCCAGCCTCGCCGCGGTCAGCGACCGATACTCCGGCGCCAGGGTCTCGTAATAATTGTCGGGCTTGCCGAGCATGTCGATGTTCATCATCGCGCCGAGCACCGCGCCCGAGGTCTCGAAGTCGCCCGGGAGCTCGTTGATGCTCTTGGTGACGACGCGGTCGCGCTCTTCCTGGGTCGTGCCCCTGCTCGTGAGGAAATCGGTGACGAGCTTGTTGAGCTCGGCCACCGAATCCGCCGTGCGGTCCGCCTGGACCGGCGCCGAGATCGTATACGGCACGGCGTGAAGGTTCAGGGCCTCGCCGCCGCCAACGCCATAGGACCAGCCCTTCTCCTCGCGCAGATCCATGTTGAGCCGGGCAAGGAAGTCGCCGCCGAGCACGTCGTTGGCCGCGTCGAAGGGGACGATGTCGGCCTTGGGATCGATCGGCAGGAGCTGCGCGCCGATGATGCTCGACTGCGGCGCTCCGGGCCGATTGATCAGCAGGATCTTGGGAGACGTCGGCCGCGGCGGAGGCGCGGTGAATGCCTTCACGCCTTTGGGCCCGGGGGGCGGCGCCCAAGTCCCGAAGCGCGCCTCGAGCAACGGCTGAACGGATGACAGCGGCTGGTCCGAAACGATGAAGACCTTTGCATTGTCCGGGCGCAGCCAGCGCTTCTCGAACGCGACGAGATCGGCGCGCTGGACCTTCGCGAGTGCCGCCGGGTCGCCGCCCGGAGGTCCGCCATAGGGATGGTTGGCGCCGTAGAGCACGACCGGAAGCAGCCGCCGGCCGGCCCGGGTCGGATCCTTTTGGGTCTGCGCGATGGCCGTCAGCCGCTGGCTCCGGATACGGTCGATGTCCTCGGTCCGGAACGCCGCGTCCCTGACCACGCCGCTCATCAGGTCGAGCGACGGTGCGAGGTTGGGTGAAAGGGCGTTCAGCATCACATAGGAGCGGTCGGCCCCGTTGCTGGTGCTGACGTCGGCGCCAAGCCGCTCCTCGGCCTCGGCAAACTGCTGTGAGGTGAGTTTCGACGTACCTTCGTCGAGCAGGTCCACGGTCATGGCGGCGAGGCCGCGCGCCTGCGGACTGTCCGCGGAATCGCCGGCGTCGAACGCCAGCGCCACCTGGGTCACCGGCACGCCCTGACGCTGCACGTAGTCCACGGGAAGCCCGTTCGATAGTCTGACATGGCTGATTTTGGGGAATTTGAGCGCCGCCAGTTGCCCGACCGGCGGGATCGGGCGGTTGCCCTCGACCGCGCCCGCGCTCTTGTCGATCCCTGGCTTGGGCGGAGCAACGCTCTTGGCTTCGGCATAGGCCGGCCGCTCGCCGGGCGAGAGGACGATGGTCAGCGCCGGACGCCGCATCCATTGCTGGAGCTGGGCACGGACGGCGGCGGGCGTGACCGCCGCATATTCGGCAAGGGTCTTTTTGTAGAAGTTGCTGTCGTGGGCGAAGGTCTGCCCTTCCGCCAGCGAAACCGCCTTTCCGCCGAAGCCGCCGACCTGCTCGAGCCCGCGGATGCGCCCCGAGACTTCGCTCATCACCGCCCGCTCGACCTCGTCCTTGGTCGGGCCCTTGGCGATATAGTCGCCGACGATCTCGTCCAGCCGCCTGGCCACGAGCTTCGGATCGACGCCCGGCCTGACGTTGGCGCTGACGCTCAGCACTCCGATGCGCTGGAAGGCGCTGAGGCTGGCGCTGACCGAGACGGCGATTCTCTCCTTGCGCACCAGCTCCTCATCGAGGCGCGAGCTGGCAAGGCCGCCGAGCACCGAGGCGCCGATGTCGAGCGCAGGCGTGCGCGGGTCCAGCAGCCCCGGAACCGCCCAGTAATGGGTGATGCTGGTGGTCGCGACATGGTCCTTCATCTGGACCGTTTTCGCAGCCGGAAGAGTCGGCACGCTCGCGGCGGCAGGCACGTTGATCGGTCCCCGGGCGATGGGACCGAAATATTTTTCGGCAAGCCGCTTCACCTCGTCCGGCCGCACGTCGCCGGCGACGACCAGCACCGCATTATCGGGACCATATTTGTCGCGAAACCACTGCTTGACCGTGGCAAGGCTGGCGGAGTCGAGGTCCTCCATCGAGCCGATAGTGGTGTGGTGGTACGGGTGGCCTTCGGGGAAGAGCGTGCCGTAAACCTCATATTGCACGAGGCCGCCGGGCCGGCTGTCGCCCTGCCTCTTCTCGTTCTGAACGACTCCGCGCTGATTATCGAGCACGCCCTGCGTCACTCCGCCGAGCAGGTGACCCATGCGGTCGCTTTCGATGAACAAGGCGCGCTCGAGCGCGCCCGCGGGCACCGTCTCGAAATAGTTGGTCCGATCGAACCAGGTCGTGCCGTTGAGGTCGGTCGCGCCGATCTGCTCGAGATAGGTGAAATAGTCCCCCGGCAGGTTCTCCGTGCCGTTGAACATCAAATGCTCGAACAGGTGAGCGAAGCCGGTCTCGCCCCTGGGTTCGTCTTTCGACCCCACATTGTACCACACGCTGACCGCCGCGATCGGAGCCTTGTGGTCCTCGTGCACGATCACCGTCAGGCCGTTTTTGAGCTTGAATATGGTGTGGGGGATCGAGATCTCTTTGACCAGGGCCGGGATCGGCACCGATTGCGAAATTTCGGCAGCGAAGGCGGGCCACGAGAGTGCGGTTGCGGCGGCGAGGAGCGTGACGCTGCTGAAATGGCGCATGATTCTGGAAACTCCGGTGAATTTGACCGTGGCGCCGAACCTAGCGGCCCCTTTGCTCAGCGCAACGGCTGTCGCTCGCCGCCTCCGGATTCGCGATGAACGGGGAGAGCGGTCAGATACAGGAATCGACGGCGCGGCGCACCGAAACGTCCGCGACGGGCGTCAGACGGATTTCGCGCCGCGGGCCGCGATCCGCGATCTCGACGAAATAAGGCGGGCCAATGCCGCGTGCGCCAAGGTCGGAGAACGTCCCTCCGCCGCTGTCCTTCGGAACGAACGACCAGGGCCTAGATGCGAGATCCTGCGTGGCGGCGAAGCATTGCGCGAAGGACTCGACACCTTTGGCGGTCGTGCGCATCGCCGTCGCGTCCGGCGCAGCGGATGCCGTCACGGAAACCGCCGCAGCAGCGATCGCAAGGCAGAGCTTCTGTTTCATTTCGGGACAGGAACGTACCGACCTTGTTAACTTTGTGCAAACCATAAAGGAAGTGGGCAGGCCAAGATGCCGCGCGGCTGCGGCGACTTGTCCACAGTTTTGGCCGCCGAGACGCTGCTCTTAACCTCTCAGCGCCTTGTGGAACCTTAATCCGCTGTTAATCGTATTCGCGCCGGAGGAACGTGTTCATTCGCCGGGGGTGAAAGGCGAGAAATTACAGGGATGCCCGGCGCTCGTTCGCGCAAATTGAGGTCAGGACACAAGCGGCGAGCACGCCGCGCGCGCCGGCATTTTGTTCTCGTCGGCACGGCAGCGGTTGCGCTCGCGCTGACCTCCGCTCTCTCGATCGCCACCTTGAGCGGTATTGACGTCGCCGGCGCAGCCGTTGCCCGCGCGCAGAGCATCGCCGACCTGCTCGCCCGCCGCTCGCCGGGCGAGCGGACCGAGGCGCATCTCGTCAAGACCAAGCACAAGCATTTCGCGGTCCTCGCGGATCATCAGGAAGCCGAGATCCCACCGCCCGCGATAGAAAAGCCGCTCGTCGAAGTCTTCCTTCCGCCGGCGGCCGCTCCGGTCATTCCCGAGACCCTGCCGCTGCTTTCGGCAAGCGCGCCGCCACTGCCTCCGCCGATCTTTGCGCCCGTGATCGGCGGTGCGATCTTCGCGCCGTGCTGCGGCGGCGGCGGCGGTCCTGGAGGCGGCGGCGGAGGACCGCCGGCCCAACCTCCCCCACCCAACCAGCCGCCCCCCAACCAGCCGCCGGCGGTTCCAGAACCCTCGAGCTGGGCGCTGATGATCGCCGGCTTCGGCCTCACCGGTTTTGCGCTGCGGCGGCGGCGCGGAGCCGATCGTCCGGCGCTCGACCGCTAGATCATGCACATCGCTACGGTCGCGTCCCTCACGGTCCTTGCCGGTACCGCCGCGGCGCTCAGCTTCACGCATCAGCCGCAACCGGCGCGCGCGGCTGCGCCCGCCGTAGCAGCGCCGGCTGCAACGCGTCTCCCCAGCCGCATCCCGGTCACGCCCGCGCAGGTGCGCGAGGCCTATGCCGCCGGCCTGATCGACCATCCGATCAAGTCCATCCTCGATGTGCGGCAGCCGATGGAATATGGCGAGTTCCGCTGGGACGAACGCGGCGTCCCGCGCGGCCCGACGTGGATCCGCATCGACCTCAAATCGCAGCTCATTTCCGTCTTCCGCGCCGGGCACGAGATCGGCACTGCGGTGATCCTCTACGGCACCGACGGCTATCCGACGCCGACCGGCAAGTTCCCGATCCTCGCAAAGCTCAGGAACCATCGCTCGGTGACCTACGACAATGCGCCGATGCCCTATACGCTAAGGCTGCGGAACGACGGCGTGTCGATCCACGGCAGCAACGTCCGCTACGGCTTTGCCAGCCACGGCTGCATCGGTGTCCCGAAAGCTTTCGCCGCCAAACTGTTCGAGGTCGTCCACACCGGCGACGAAGTGCTGATCGTCTCCGGCAAGGCCCGCTCAAAAGCTTCCTGATTCGGGACAGGCGCCTGCTGCCCAATTCCGGCCAGCCGCGCCGGAGCGCATAAGCTTCAGCCTCACGCACTGGAGCTGACCAATGAACATCCGGTCCCAAATCTTCGGCCAGAACGGCCCCGCCGAATCCCCGCTTGTATGCGTGAAGAGCCCCAAAGGCGCGCACGCCGACGAGCTTCTTTCCATTCCGGTGGTGCGTCAGCACGGGCGCCATTCCGACACGCGCCTCGAGAACCGCTTTCCGCTGGCCGGCGAGACGACGACGGTGACGCGTCGCGGCGCCACCCACGACGTGCGCGTGGTCAACGTGTGCGGCGGAGGCGCGATGATCACCGCCGCGTTCGAGCCCGTGCTGTTCGAACCGCTCGAGCTGAACCTCGGTAAGCACGGCACCGTCGAATGCTCGGTGATCTGGATCAGGCACGGACGCCTGGGCCTCGAATTCGCGCATGAGACGCGGCTCGATTGCGAGGAAGACGAGCAGGGCGCCATCGTTCGCGAGGTCATCCGCCGCCACTTCCCGGAAGCGCGCTTCGAAGCGCGCGAACATGTCGAGCCCAGCGATCCCGACGAGCACCGCGGCGAGCATCGCCACCCGTTCATCTGGTCCGGCACTCTGCACTGCGAATATGGCAGCACCCCCGCCCGGCTGCGCAACATCTCGCCCGACGGTGCGATGATCGAGACTTCGTTCGAGCTCACGCCGGGCGCCGAGCCCTATCTGGAGCTGGGTGACGCCGGAGCGATTTTCGTCTCGGTCGTCTGGGCAGCGGGGGACCAGGCGGGACTGAAGTTCCACCAGCCCTTCGACATGGCGCGCCTCGCTTATGCGAAGCCCGAGCTCAGCGGAGGGGGCGAACAGCTGATCCGTTTCGGTTCACCGAAACACTGATCGCATGAAGACTCTGCTCGCGACGCTCGGCTTCAGCCTTGGCGGAGCCGCCGCGGCGGCCTTGTTCGGCCACCCGCATCCGGCGGCCCATGCAACGGCGGGGCCCACTCCAGTGCAAGCGGCCGCGCCCCTCGAGCGTATCGCGATTAGCCCCGCTGACCTTCGCCAGGCCTATGCCTCAGGCCTCATCGATCGACCGATAAAGACGATCCTCGATGTACGCACGCCCATGGCGTACGGCGACTATCGATGGGATGACAAAGGCGTGCCCCCGGGGACGACCTGGGTCCGCGTCGACTTGAAGACGCAGCTCATCTCGGTATTCCGCTCGGGCCACGAAATCGGCACCGCGGTGATCCTCTACGGCGCCGACGGAGTGCCGACCCCGATCGGCAAGTTCGCCGTCCTCGCCAAGCTGAAGGACCACAGGTCGGCGACCTACGACAATGCACCAATGCCCTATACGCTGCGGCTCACGGCCGACGGAGTCTCGATCCACGGCAGCAACGTCCGTTGGGGCTTCGCGACCCACGGCTGCATCGGAGTGCCGACCGCCTTCGCGGCGAAGCTGTTCGACGCGGTGAAGATCGGCGACGACGTGTCGATCATCAGAGGAGAGGGTTCGCCGAAGCCCGTCTGATCACGTCAGGAGCTACTGTTCGCCCGACGCGCGGTCGAAACAAGCGCTTCTCCACGCGATCCGCTGAATCCCTCGCAACTGCCGGTGGCGGTTCACTTCTTCGTGAACAGCGCTTTCTGCAGAACGACATGGACGCCCTTGTTGCGATCGACGAGTTCGGTTTCTTCGACGTCGCCGGCTACGCTGGTGAGCATGTAGGCATCGTCGCGGCTCATCCCTTTCTGCTGCACCAGGAAGTCGATCATGTTGGTGAGTGCCTTACGGGTCGCGCGGCTGAGGTCGTCATCGAACCCCATCGCGATATAGGCGGTCGGTGTTTCGGCGCGTGGGTATGACGACTTCATGCCCTTGTGCAGGATGAACTGGAGCGTGCCCGTCAGCGAGGTTTCGAGCGCGGTGATGTCGACTTCGCCGTTGCCCTGCGCGGCGTGTCCGTCGCCCACCTGGAATAGAGCGCCAGGCACGTAGACCGGAAAGAAGACGCTCGTCCCCGCGACCAGCGCCTTGTCGTCCATGTTGCCGCCGATGATCGTCGGGGGTGCCGAGTCATAACGGCCGAACGAGAGCGGAGGCGCCACGCCCATGCTGCCGAAGAAGGGGTGCAACGGTACCTCTATGCCAGGCGCGAAATGGCCAATCATCCGCTTCGCATCCAACGGCACGATCTTCACGCGCGAATAGGGAAAGTCGTCGGTCAGGAAGCCGGCGCCGTAGCGAAAGCCGTTGTAGGCATAGGGGATGGCAAGATCGACCTTGAGGATCTTGACCTCGAGCGTGTCGCCAGGCTGTGCTTCCTCGATCGCGATCGGACCGGTCAGGATATGACCGCCCGGCCCCCGCTCGGACTGTGGGACACCGTCGTACACCGCGCGCAAGCTCTGCTGGATGTCGGCGGGCGCGACGCCGGCCTTTTCCAGCCCGGTCGGGCTGTTGGTCAGCAACGTGTGGACGACCACCGTGTCGCCCGACTTGATGGTGAGCACCGACTTCGAGGTTGCATCGTAATGCCCCCACGCCACCGTCTGCGGCGTCGCCGGAAGATCGAACGTCGCTGCCCCGCTGCTCCCTGCGAGCAATGCGGTAGCCAAGGCCATAAACATGCGCATGGACTTTCCCGAACCTGGTCGAGCGACAATACCGGCGTTGCTCGTGATTCACTAGCCGCCGGGAAACGACACGATCATCTAATTTCGATAACGGTTGAAAGCGGACCTTAGCTCAACGCTTCCATCACCGCATCGCTGCCATCCATGTGCATCCACCAGTAGCGCATGCGCGCCTGCACCCGCGTATCGGCGCGCAGGTGCCAGCGGATGCGTGCGAGCAGCTCGGTGCCGCTGGCGGCCATGCGGTCGAGATGGTCGAGCAGCAGCAGCGCGATGGCGCTCCGCGCTTCCGTATCGAGTGACGCATTGCCGAGAGCCTCGACCAGCGGGTCGACCCGGCCGTCGTTGCCGAGCGCCGCTTCCCATTCGATCTGCCCGGCCCCAGGCTGCAACTCGAGCACGAGGTTGACCGCCTCGCGCGCGCCGCGCGTCGGTCCGTAATAAGGCTCCGCATCGTCGATGCGGAAGATGTGCCGCTCGTCGGGCGTCAGCAGATCTTCGTCGCGTGGCGCCTCGCAGCGCGCCATCCGGTCGCGGATCTGCGAGCGCACGGCGTCCCAGCCGTGCTGCGGGTGACGCCGGCTCATTCTCTTATGCTCGTTGCGAGTTGCGGCTTGTGCCGGCGCAACACCCAGCCGATCAATCCGAAGCCGGCCAGCATCGTCATCCACGTGTCTGGCTCCGGAAGGGCAGGCGTCGCCGGAGTCTTCGGGCTGCCTGGAGGAGTTCCCGGGCCGCAGCAGCCGCCGGGCGGCCCGCCGCCCCCCGGAGGTCCGCCTCCCGGCGGAGAGAAGAAGATCGCGCCCGGCGGCTGCGGAGGCGCAAGGAACTCGAGCTCGGCGGGCGGCACTCCGACATTGACCGGCACCAGCCCCGGCGGCGGAGCCAGCATCTGCGCAAGTTCGACCGGTGCGTGCACCGCGGGCGCGGGCAGCCGGTCGGCGAGCATCCGCTGATGCGATTTCGTCTTGGTGAGCTGGCCTTCGGTCCGCTGGCCGGGCGAGCGCTTGTCGAGCAGCTCCATCAGGCTTTGCGCGCGTGTCGCCGCCGCGCCCGCGAGGTCCGTTCCCGTGAAGCTCGCGACGCCGAGCGCGCTCGCGAGTGCAAAAGCCAGCGCCGCAGCGCCGCCGAGAATCCGCCGGCTGCGCTGCCGCTGAACGGCGCGCCGCCGCCTCCGGCGCAAATGCCGGATGAGCCTTTGCTGGGTGATCTGCGCGCGAGCAGCGCTCATTGTTGTTTCTCGAATGGTTCGGCACGCGCGGGACTGGAGGCGGCGGCCTCAACCTGCATCCCAATAAGTCCACACGCGCGCGGGCGACTCAACAGCAGTAACCGGAGCGCTCCATTTTGGGTCACCCGCGGCAGGCCCGTTGCACGCGGCGACGCTTCGGCAGACGAGGCAAAGCTACGACAAAACCCGCGCGCAATTGTCATGCGTTGGGGGAATGAGGCTAGTCATGAAGCAGGTCGGAATCGTCACTCTCATCAGCGTCGCTGCGTCCGCCGCGGCTCCCGTTGCGCACGCCCGCGCCGACGCCGTGACGCTCGAGACGGGCAAGACCCTCGCTCAGTTCGGCGGCTGCTTCGTCGGGTCGCAGGACCGCGCCGCACGCGCCTGGGCGTTCATCCCCAAAGGCGACGGCGGCACTTTCTCCAACGTCGGCGCCCGCGGTGCGCAGGGGCTCTACTACCTCGCGATCTCGGACCGTGGGCCCGTCCGCGAGGTCCGCCTGGAAGCGGCAAGCTCGGCGTCGCCGCTCGACCGCAACATCGCTCGAGCCGTCGATCAATGCATCTGAAGAAACGGCAGGCAGCCGAGCGGCTGCAGCGGCTTCGCCTGCGCCTTCGCACGTTCGGCGCAAAGGGCGGCCTGTCGAGCCCTCTGATCGAGCTCCCCAACCGGTCGCCCGCGATCGACCGCAGCATTGCCGCCGGCGCAAGCGCCGCGTGCGGCACCTCGGCCGACAAGCGCGACGGCCGCCGCCGCAGCCCGCGGGTCGCGATCAGCGCCGAAATCTCGATGCGCAAAACGGGAAGCTTCAGCTTCCAGGTTCCGCTCGGCGATATTTCGACCGGCGGCTGCATGGTCGAGCTGGTCGAGTTCATCGATACCGGCGATCATGTGATTGCCCGCCTGCCCGGCCTCGAGCCTTTTTCAGCCACCGTCACCTGGTCCGACGCGCATTGCGCGGGCGTCGAGTTCGAACGCTCGCTCCACCCGGCGGTGTTCGAGCAACTCCTCTCGCGCCTCGTCTGAGTTCTCCCTCGGGAACCTTCAACCGCGCTCGTCATCCAATGGCGTGAGGCGACCCCGCGGTGGGGTTCGCGCACATCAGGGGATGACCAGATGAAATTCACGCTCGCACTCGTCAGCACGGCCGCGCTCATTGCGGCCGCTCCGGCCTTTGCCGCCGCCGCTCCGACCGATCCGCAGATCGCCCACATCGCCTATACCGCCGGCACCATCGACATCGCCGCCGGCAAGCAGGCGCTCGCCAAGACGCATAACAAGGCGGTCCGCGATTTCGCCCAGCAGATGGTCCGCGACCATAAGGCCGTGAACGACAAGGCGCTCGCGCTGGTGAAGAAGCTGCACGTCACTCCGCAGGACAATCCGACCAGCCAGGGCCTGAGCAAGGCCGCGGCGGCCGAGAGCGCCAAGCTCGCCAAGTTGAGCGGTGCTGCGTTCGACCGCGAATATGTCAATAACGAGGTCGCCTATCACAAGACGGTCAACGGCGCGCTCGCGACCGTGCTCATTCCCAACGCCAAGAACGGCGAATTGAAGTCACTGCTTGAGACCGGCCTGACCTTGTTCAAGGAACATCAGGCGCACGCCGAGCAGGTGGCCAAGGGTCTGAAATGATCATGCGCCCACGGCTTTGCCCCCTGTGGGTCGTGGGCGTGGGGGCCCTGTTGCTGGGCGGAACTCCAGCAACAGCGGCCCCGCACACTTACACCGTCGTGATGGACAAGATGAAATTCGGACCGTTGCCGGCGCAGCTGCACAAGGGCGACACGATCGTGTGGGTGAACAAGGACATGTTCCGCCACACCGCGACGGCCGCCGACCACAGCTTCGACGTGGACCTCATGCCCGGCAAGATGGGGAAGACCGTGCTGACCAAGACCGGCGCGATTGCGTTCGTGTGCCGTTTCCACCCGAACATGAAGGGCGTACTGCAGGTCAAATGAGCGAGCTTGCACTCGATTACGGCCATCTCGCCGACGCCGAGCTCGCGCGCCTTTGCGCGGCACGCGACCCGCAGGCGGTGCGCCAGGTCGTCACCTCCAACAACCAGCGCTTGTTCCGCACCGCCTGGAGCATCCTCCGGCACCGTTCCGAAGCCGAGGAAGCAGTCCAGGCGGCCTATCTCTCGGCCTTTGCCAACATCGGCGCGTTCGAAGGCCGGTCCGCCTTGTCCACCTGGCTGACTCGGATCGTCGTCAACGAAGCGCTCGGGCGCCGCCGAGCCGAGGAGCGCCGCCGTAAGTATCTCGACGAGGAGGGCGTAGCAGTGCTCGACGCGTACCGTGAAAACCTGGCGCGAGGGTCGCAGGCGGAATCGCCCGATGCGGCGCTCGCCCGCGAACAGCTCCGCAAGCTCCTCGAGCATGCGATCGCCAAGCTCCCCGATGCATTCCGAACGGTGTTCGTGCTGCGCGAGATCGAGGGGCTCAGCAGCGAGGAAACCGCCGAAGTGCTCGGCATCCCGCCGGCCACCATCAAGACGCGCCTGTTCCGCGCGCGCCGCCGCCTCCAGGAAATGCTCGCCCCGGAGATGGGCACCGCGCTGAGCGGCACCTTCCCGTTCGCCGGCGCCGATTGCGCCGCCCTCACCGACCGCGTGATGCGGGAGCTTAAACTATAGGAAAAAAAGGGCCGCCGTGCAGCGGCCCCTTGAAGCTCCTATCGGCTCAGCGCCGCGGGGCTGGCGCTGCCGCTGGGATCGCCGACACGCCGCCGAGCTGGGCGACCAGTTTCTTGTAGGCGTCGAGATAGGCAAGCACGATGACCTGGCCGATCTCGGTGTTCTGATAGCCGTAGCCGCCCGCCGCAGCGAAGCCGCCCCACCAGCCGGCGCCGCCGCCCGCGCCCCAGCTGATGTCGGTCTTGCGCGAATAGCCTTCGGTCAGCGCTTCCTCTTCGGTGGTGCGCGCATTGACCAGCGACAGGGTGACGTTCGCCTCGCCCTTCTTGACGTTGATCCCGCCCGCGATCGCCCCGACCGCGCCGCCCCAGCCGCCGAAGTGGCCGAGCAGCCCGCCGATCGCCGCGCCCGCGCCGCCGCCACCGCTGTTCTTGTTGGTGCTGACGATGTCGGGCTGGAGGAAATAGTCGGCCGCCTTCACCTGGCCCTTGCCCATGCGGCTGCCGCGCTGAAGCTCGCCGCTGTCGGCCAGCGCGCGCTCCATCTCGCGACTCTGCATCGAACGGTCGCGGTTGACCAATGTGAAGCAGCCCGACTGCTGGACGAACACCTTGATGATCGCCTCGGGGCTGCCGAGGTTCAGCTCGCGCCACCACTCCTTGTCCGGCGGAACGATCGCCAGCGTGCCGATGCGGTGGGTGCATTGCGGGATTTCCGCTTCGCCCCGAACCTGGTCCTTGCGCCCCGAGCTCGGGTCGGCGAGCGCCGCGGTGGAGACGAGCGAGAGTGCTGCGCCGGCGAGCAACGCGTACTTGGTCATGATGAAGCCCCCTTCGATTAAGCACTTGGCGTTTAACAGGGATTGAGCCGAGTCGGAAGGCGGACTCTGCGGCTGTTGCGCAGATTTCATGCGCCTGCCGGGCACGCGGCATACGTTCGTCCATTGGTCGAACGGCTGTTTGCGGTTTGCTGGCCGGTCGCTTACGCATGACGCGCCAAGGGGGGCCCATGCTCGAAATCGCCAATCTGTCGCACACATACGCGAACGGGACGGTCGCGCTCGACGACGTCAGCCTCTCGATCCCGCGCGGCATGTTCGGCCTTCTCGGCCCCAACGGCGCGGGCAAATCGACGCTGATGCGGACGGTCGCGACCCTCCAGCAGCCGACCGCCGGAACGATCCGGTTCGGGGAGATCGACGTTCTCGCCCAGCCGCAGCGCCTTCGGCGCACGCTTGGCTATCTGCCCCAGGACTTCGGCGTCTATCCGCGCGTCTCGGCCTATGCGATGCTCGACCAGCTCGCGCTCCTCAAAGGCATCACCGGGGCCGGCGAGCGTAAAGGCGTGATCGACACCCTGCTCAATCAGACCAATCTCTGGAGTGTTCGCAACAAGTCGATCGCGGGTTTCTCCGGCGGCATGCGCCAGCGCTTTGGGATCGCCCAGGCGCTGATCGGCAACCCCGAGCTGATCATCGTCGACGAGCCGACCGCAGGTCTCGACCCCGAGGAGCGCAACCGTTTCCTAAACCTCCTCGCCGGCATCGGCGACAATGTCGTCGTCATCCTCTCGACCCACATCGTCGCCGACGTCGCCGACCTCTGCCCAATGATGGCGGTGCTGGCGAACGGGCGGCTCCAGCTGCAGGGCAAGCCCGCCGAGCTGATCGAGTCGACGCGCGGCAAGGTGTGGAAGAAGGCGATTCTCCATAGTGAGCTCGACGAATATCAGGCGAAATATGAGGTGATCTCGACCCGGTTGTTCGCCGGCCGGACGATCGTCCACGTCCTCGCCGACCAGCAGCCGCAAGGCTTCGAGCCGGTCGAGGGCGGCCTCGAGGACGTCTATTTCTCGACACTCTCCACCCTGCGACGCGCGGCCTGAGCGGAGTTCGCCGACGATGTTTCTCGGGATCACCGGCTTCGAAATCCGCTACCAGCTCAAAAACCCCGTCTTCTGGGTCGCCGTCGGAATCTTCTTTCTGCTCGGATTCGGAGTCACCGCGAGCGAGAACGTTCGCATCGGCACGCCGGGCGCGGTCCACGAGAACGCGCCTTATGCAATCGCGGTGCTCACGGCCGCAGCAACTCTCTTCTATCTGTTTGTGATCACCGCCTTCGTCGCGAACGCGATCGTCCGCGACGACAGCAGCGGCTTTGCACCCATCATCCGCGCGACACCCGTCACGCGCACACAGATCGTCTTCGGCCGGTTCCTCGGCGGCTTCACGATCGCTTGCCTCGGCTACGTCGCAATCCCCGTCGGCATGTGGGCCGGCTCGGTCATGCCGTGGGTCGATCCGGAGACGATTGGTCCCCAGAAGCTGTCTTATTATGGATGGCCTTTCCTGATTTTCGCCATTCCCGACATCTTCTTCACCAGCGCGCTGCTGTTCGCGCTTGCGACACGGCTGAGGTCGATGATGGCGGCCTATGTCGGCACGGTCGCGCTGGTGATCGGCTACATCATCGGCACGAGCGCCGTCGGCCAGAAGATCGAATATCAGGAAACTCTGGCGCGATGGGAGCCGCTCGGCACCAACGCGCTTGGTCAGGCAACGCGCTACTGGACCCAGTCGGAGATGAACAGCAAGCTCGTCGAGCTCAGCGGGACCTTGTTGTTCAATCGCATCCTTGCGGTCGCGCTCGGCCTCATCTTTCTCGCGATCACCGTCTGGAGCTTTTCGGCGACCGAGCGCGCGCCCTCCAAATGGCGCTTGCGAAGACTGGCGGCGCGCCAGGCTGACGACGTGGAGGCAGTCGCCGCGGCACCCACGGTCGGCGTCGAGTCCGTTACCGCGCGCAACCTTCGCCCATCGCGCGGAGCACAGTTCCTCGCGCGCCTGAGGATTGAGGTTCGGCAGGTGCTCACCAGTCCGGGCACGCCGATCCTGGTCCTCCTTGGCATCGGCTTGAGTGCCGTGCTGCTCTGGTTCGGACCTTCCGCCTACGGGACTCCGGATCATCCGACAGTCTCCGAGACGGTCACGGTCGTGCGCGGCGGCTTCGGGATCACCATCTTGCTGATCGCCGCTTTCTACGGCGGCGAGCTCGTCTGGCGCGAACGCGATCGCAACATCAGCGAGATCATCGATTCGACGCCGGTCGAAAGCTGGGTGATCACGGTCCCGAAAATCTTCGCGATCTTCGCCGTCCTGCTGCTTGTCAATATCGCCGCAATGCTGACCGGCCTCTTGTTCGAGCTCGTCCGCGGCGCCCGCGAGTTCGGAATCGTCTCCTACCTTACCTGGTTCATCCTGCCCGCAGCTGTCGACGGGCTGCAGATCGCAGTGCTGGCCGTCTTCGTCCAGGTGCTCAGCCCAAACAAATATGCCGGCTGGGCGATCCTTTTCGTCTGGTTCGTCGCCGGCATTTTCCTGACCAATCTCGGCTATTCGGACCCGCTTTATCGGTATGGCGCCGGACCCAACGTCCCGCTGAGCGACTTCGTCGGCCAGGGCAGCTTCTGGTTCGGCTCGGCGGTCTTCCAATTCTATTGGCTATGCTTCGCGATCATCCTCGTCGTGCTCGCGCACTGGCTGTGGCCGCGGGGGACGGACTTGTCGCCGCGCGTGCGCTTGCGGCGCATCGGCCGGCATATGTCGGCCGCGTCTCTGACGATCATCGCTTTCGCCGCGCTGGCGATGGCCGCGACCGGCGCCTTCGGTTATTATAATATCAAGATCCTGAACGCCTATCGGACGCCTGACGACGTTGAGAAATATCAGGCCGATTACGAGCGGAAATATCTCAGGTACGAGAACCTGCCGATGCCGGCGGTCACGCGCGTCACTCTGAACGTGCAGCTCTACCCGAAGGAGCGCCGGCTCGTGACCGTCGGGCGCTACGATCTCGAAAACAAGACCAATGCTCCGATCCGCGACGTCCATGTCCGGCGCGGCGACCGCAACACCCAATTCCTCGAGCTTGCGATTGCCGGCGCCCGGCTCGTCTATGATGATCCGAAGTTCGGCTATCGCATCTATCGCTTCGACCGACCGCTCGCCCCCGGCGCGAAGGCCGCGCTGACCTTCACGTCACAGATCTGGCATAGAGGCTTCAGGGCGGGCTCCCCGGCGACGGATGTCATCGAGAACGGAACTTTCGCGAACAATTTCGACTTCGCGCCAATCATCGGCATGGATCGGAACTCGCTGCTCCAGGACCGCGCCAAGCGCCGGCGCCAGCACCTTCCGCCGGAGCTCCGCCCCGCGAAGCTGGAGGACATCAAGGCCACCGGGCGCAACTATATCCATTCGGACTGGGTGATGAGCGAGATCACTTTGTCGACCGATGCCGACCAGACGCCGATCGCGCCCGGCAACGAGGTATCGGACGTGACTGTGAACGGCCGCCGCACCGCGCGTTTCGTCAGTCCCGCCCCGATCCTCAATTTCTTCTCGATCCAGTCGGCCCGCTACAGAGTCGCGACGCGCATGCACAACGACCTCAAGCTGTCGGTCTATTACCATCCCGGCCACGACTGGAATGTGCCCAAGATGCTGAACGCGATGGGCACGGCGCTCGATTATTATCGCGCGCATTACGGACCCTATCAGTTCGACTATGCGCGCATCGTCGAATTCCCCGGCTATGCGAGCTTCGCCCAGGCTTTTGCCGGCACCATGCCCTATTCGGAATCGATCGGTTTCAACGCCAACACCGACGACCCCACCAAGATCGATTTCACCAGTTACGTCGTCAGCCACGAGATGGCGCACCAATATTGGGCGCATCAGGTGGTCGGCGCGGACATGCAGGGCGGAACGAGCATGAGCGAGACGCTCGCTCAATATTCGGCGCTGATGGTGATGAAACACATGTACGGCCCCGACAAAATCCGTCGCTTCCTCAAGTACGAGCTCGACAATTACCTGAGGAGCCGCGCGGGCGAGGCGGTTGAGGAGCTCCCGCTCGACCGGGTCGAGGACCAGCCGTACATTCACTACCGCAAGGGCTCACTCGTCATGTACCTGCTGCAGGAGCGCCTCGGCGAAGAGGCGGTCGACCGCGCGCTGGCGCGCTTCGATGCCGCGTGGCGCTTCAAGGGGCCACCTTACCCGCGCTCGCTCGACCTCGTCGCCGAGTTCCGCAAGGAAGCGAAGACGCCCGAGCAGCAGCAGCTGATCACCGACCTGTTCGACCGGATCACGCTTTACGACCTCAAGGTGATCGACGCGGTCACGAAGAAAGACGCCACCGGCTGGACCACGAAGCTGACCATCGCTGCCGATAAATATTATGCCGACGGCAAGGGCAATGAGACCAAGGCGCCGCTCAACGAGGCGATCGAGATCGGACTGTTCACCGCTCGGCCGGGCCTGGGGGAATTCTCGCAGAAGAACGTGATCGCGTTCGGCCGGAAGCCGCTCCATAGCGGCTCGCAGACGATCATGGTCCACACGAACGCGAAGCCGGCGTTCGCGGGCGTCGACCCCTATAATTTCTACGTCGACCGCAACAGCGACGACAATGTGAAGGACCTGACGAGCGGATAGGCTTTACGCTCCCGATGCACACGCGCCAGAATCGCGGCCGTCGGCTGGGGCAAAACTGGCTGGACGGAATCCTCGAGCCATCCGGGAACACCTGGCTCGAGCAAATCTCGGTCGCCGTGACCGCTCCAGTGTTCGTGGAGGATACCGCAACAACGGTTCAAAGTTCTGGCCGCGCGGGCAGCGCGCGATTTGGCGGAGCGCTTGCCCCTAAAGGAAAAACGCCACTGCGGCGCCGCACAGCAATAATTTCACCAGCCAGCCGGCCGCGTGATCCGCGGTAATGACCCAGTCGATCTTGATGAAGAGCCCGTTGCCGATGAGCAGCGGCACCGGCCCGATCAGCCAGACCATCGCCGCCAGAGCGAGCGCGTGCTTCAATTGCACCTGGTCGAGCTTGTAGGCGAGCAACGTGAACGCTCCCGCGGTGATCAGCGTCGTCAACTGGGCCAGGATGACGCGTTGGACGTCGTTGGTCGTCGGCCGCCAGATTTCTGGATGGATCTTGTAGCGTTCGTGGAACAGCACGCCCGCGAACAACCAGTCCGCGAGCGAACCGAGAACGGCGCCGGCCAGCGTGGCCCAGAGCAGAGCAAGGTGCATGGTTGCGTCCTCCGCAACCGACATAGCATCCTTGATTCGATTCCGAAACGAAATCGGCCTTCGCGCCCGTCAGCGCTGCTCCGCCGGCTGCGCGTATCGCCGCCGAAGCTTCGCCACTGTCGGCGCCTTCACCTCGGGCGCGGCGTTGCCCCAGGCGTTGCGGACATAGGTCGCGACCGCGGCCACCTCGCCGTCGTCGAGCTTCCAGTCGAACGGCGGCATGGCGAGCGGGGTCGGCGCTGCCGGCGTCGGCACTGCGCGGCTCCCGGCGAGCACGATCCGCACGATCGTCGCCGGGTCGCGCGCCTGGACCGAGGCGTCGCCGGCGAGCGGCGGGAAGGTGCGCGGCTGGCCTTCGCCATGGTCCCCGTGGCACGCCGCGCAGGTGTCGGTGTAGATCGCCTCGCCCGCGCGCATCGCGCCTTCGCCCGGCGGCGCGAAGCCCTTCATGTGCCGCCGCGGCGGAAGCTGCTTCAAATAGGTCGCGATCGCCGCGAGGTCGGAATTGCTCATTCGGCTGGTCGAATAATAGATCACTTCCTGCATTGGGCCCGAGGCCGTCGCGCGCGCGTTGCGGCCGCTCCTCAGGAACTCGACGATATCGCCGCTGGTCCAGCTCGCGAGGCCCTTGCGCGGGTCCTCGGTCAAATCGGGCGCGACCCAGTCGTTGAGCTTCGCGCCTTGGAGCGCATGGCCGTTGCGGTCGGCGAGAAGCAAGTTCTTGGGGGTATGGCAGCCGCCGCAATGGCCCGGCCCCCACACCAGATAAGCGCCGCGGTTCCACTCGGCGCTCATCGCCGGATTGGGCTGGAACTCGCCGGGCTTGAAGAAGAGCGCGTTCCAGATGGCCATCAGCGGGCGGATCGTAAGCGGGAAGGGCAATTTGTTCGGGGGCTTCACCTGATAGACGGGCGGGAGCGTCCGCAGATAAGCGTAGATCGCGTCGACGTCGGGCCGGCTCAGCCGCGTGAAATAAGTATAGGGAAAGGCCCGGTAGAGGAGGCGATCGAGATCGGACTGTTCACCGCTCGGCCGGGCCTGGGGGAATTCTCGCAGAAGAACGTGATCGCGTTCGGCCGGAAGCCGCTCCATAGCGGCTCGCAGACGATCACGGTCCACACGAACGCGAAGCCGGCGTTC
>DATMHG010000106.1:0-4547 GCA_035555035.1 Sphingomicrobium sp. | reverse complement strand
CCGCCGGAAATGTGCACGTTCTTGCCGATCTGGGCGCAGCTGCCGACGGTCGCCCACGTGTCGACCATCGTCCCCTCGCCGACCCGTGCGCCGATGTTGACGAAACTCGGCATCAGCACCGCTCCGGGCGCGACAAAGGCGCCGCGGCGGACGATGGCCCCGGGAACGGAGCGGAAAGCGGCGGCGGCGAACTCCTTCTCGCCCCAGCCGGCGAATTTCGACGGCACTTTGTCCCACCAGTGCGCGCCGCCAGGACCGCCGGCGATCGCCTCCATCAGGTTGAGGCGGAAGGACAGGAGCACCGCCTTCTTCAGCCATTGGTGCACGACCCATTCGCCGCCCTGCTTCTCGGCGATGCGAGCCTCGCCGCAGTCGAGCGCCGCGATTGCCGCATCGACCGCTTGCCGCACGTCGCCCTTGGTCGCCGGGCCGATGCTGTCGCGCTCGTCCCAGGCGCGGTCGATGATCGGCTGCATGTCGCTCATTCAATCTCCCCCACAATGGACTCAACCCATTCGCTGATGTCTGTAGTCCGGATGTCGACGATCGCCTCGTCGTAATCGCGCCCCGCCTGCTCGGAACCGTTGTCGACCCAGACCGTGGTCATGCCCAGCGCCTTGGCCGGCGCGAGATTCTTCACCATGTCGTCGGCGAGCAACGCGTGGTTCGGATCGATGCCAAAGCGATCGCACAGGAGTGCGTAGCCGTGCGGGTCGGGCTTGGGCCGGAGCTCGCTCGCATGGATGTCGTGCAGGTCGTCGAAATGGCCGTGCACGCCGATCGCCTCGAGCACTCGCCGCGCATAAGGCGCGTCGCCGTTGGTGAAGACGAAGCGGCGGCCGGGTAGGCGCCCGAGCGCCCTCGCCAATCGCTCGTCATTGGCGACACGGTCGAGCGGAATGTCATGCACGTCGCCGAGAAAATCGTGCGGGTCGACGGCATGCTCCTTCATCAGGCCGGCGAGCGTCGTCCCGTGCTGATGGAAGTGGGCTTTCTGGACGCGCCGCGCTTCTTCCGGATCGCAGCCGAGGAGCCGCTGGATGTAGGCGCCCATCCGCTCGTCGATCAGCGAGAATAGTCCGGTCGAGGCCGGATAAAGGCAATTGTCGAGATCGAAGATCCAGTCGCGGATGTGGGCGAAGCGGGCGTCCATGAGCGGCTCGCCCTACCCCCCGCAACTTCGCGAGAGCAAGTCAGGCGGCGGAGTTTCCGCGGCCTCGACCGAACCTTGGGATGAGCATTCCGACGCCCGAGCGGTAACGCCGATATTCCTCGCCAAAGACGTCGGTCAGGTCGCGCTCCTCGTAAGGGATCGCAATCAGCATGTAGATCGACACGCCGGCTGCCAGAAGCAGGTGCCCGACGGTCATCTGCGGCGCCGCCCAGAAGGCGAGGAAGAATCCAGCATAGAGCGGGTGAGCGATCCAGCGGTAGAAGAATGGGTGCCGGAGCTCAGGCTTGGCGGCCTGCTGCCCGCGCACGTGGAACCAGGCCTGCTGCAGGCCGAACAACTCGAAATGATTGATCAGGAAGGTGCTGACCAGAACCATTCCCCAGCCTGCCCAGAACAGGATCCACAGGATATCCTTGAGGATCGGGTTGGTCACGTTCCAGACGATTGCGTCGATCGGACGCCAGCCGAGGAACAGGATGATCAGCATGATGCTGGCGCTGAGCACGTAGACGCTGCGTTCGATCGGCGGCAGCACGATTCTGGTCCAGCGGCGCTTGAAGGCAGGCCGCGCCATGATGCTGTGCTGAAGCCCGAACAGGGCGATCAGGAAAATGTCGACGATCGCCGCGAACCCCGCGGAAGCTTGCGGCCCCGAGTTCACGGTGATCTTCGCGAAGGCGAAATCGCCGACGAAGACAATCAGATAGAGAAAGGTCGCGAAGAAGATCGCATAGCAGATGATCGCAAACAGGAGCGCTGCTGCTCGGGACATATCTGATCCCCCCTTTGTGGCGCACTAACGGCGCAGGTTGCGGTACTCCGTCATGGTCAGCGGCACCTCACAGGTGCCGACATGTCGCACAACCGCCATGAAGGTGGTTGCCGGCGGAAGCTGGCTGAGCGGAATCGCGCGGGGCGGCGCCTTGCCGAGCTTCCGAGCGAGCGACATCGGCGTTTCCGGACAGAATGGCCGGTCCGGAGAGGGATTGATGACCGGCATGTCGCGCGCGGGCTGCGCGCTGGCCGAAGCTGCCATCAGAGCGATGCTGAAGAGGAGCATTTGCACTCTCCCTTTCGGGGCGCCGCTTACCACTTCTTGGCGGGACGGTGAAGCTTCCCGGGCCCGTGGGGCGCAAGCTTATCCAGCGTCAACCGATCAGACGGTGAAACTTTCCCCGCAGCCGCACGCGCCCTTCGCGTTGGGATTGTCGAAGACGAAGCCGGCGGCAAAGTCATCCTCGCGCCAGTCCATCGTCGAGCCTATGAGGTAGAGCACTGATGCGCCGTCGACGTAGAAGCTGCCGCCAGGCGTTTCGATCTTCTCGTCGAACGGCTGTTCCTCGGTCACGTAATCGACCGAATAAGCCAAGCCCGAGCAGCCGCGGCGCGGCGTCGAGAGCTTGACTCCGATCGCGCCCGCCGGAGCCCGGTTCATCAGCTCGGCGATCCGGGCCTCGGCAGCCGAAGTCAGTGTGATCGCCGCGGGACGCGCGCGGAGTTTGGTTTCCTTGTTCATAGCATTCCCAACTCGAGGCGAGCCTCGTCGCTCATCTTCGACGGATCCCACGGCGGATCCCAAACGAGATTGACGACCGCATCGCGGATTCCGGGCACCGACAGCACCCGCAGTTCGACTTCGTTCGGAAGCGATTCGGCGACCGGGCAGTGCGGCGTCGTCAGGGTCATGGTGATGGTCGCGTCGCCGTCCTCGCTGATGTCGACGCCGTAGATCAGGCCAAGCTCGTAAATGTCGACGGGAATCTCGGGGTCGTAGACGGACTTCAAGACTTCGACGACCGCAGCCTGGAGATCGCCTCCGGGACCCGCTCTGGATTCATCCTTCGGCTCGCCGGCGAGGAAGCCTGCGAGATAGTCGCGCTTGCGCTCGAACTCCGGAGTCACACGGGCGCGCGGCGGCGTCGGAACACCCGTCACTTCCTCCGTCTCGATCCTGCGCTCCTCGTTCACGCGAACACCCGCTTCACTTGATCGATCCCGCGCGCCAAAGCTTCGATATCCGAGCTGTCGCTGTGCGCCGCGAAGCTCGCGCGGGCGGTCGCCTCGACGCCGAGCCAGCGCATCAAAGGCTGCGCGCAGTGGTGGCCGGCGCGGACCGCGACGCCCGCATCGTCCAATATGGTGGCAGTGTCGTGCGGATGAACCCCGTCGACGTTGAAGCTGACGATGCCGGCGCTGTCCTCGGGTCCGTAAAGCGTCACACCGGCAATGCTGTGGAGCGCGTCGCGGGTCTCGGCCACCAGCGCGCATTCGTGCGCGTGGATCGCGTCGAGCGAAAGCTGCTCGACCCAGTTCACCGCAGCGTTGAGGCCGACCGCGCCGACGATGTGCGGCGTGCCCGCTTCGAAGCGCGCCGGCGGATCGAGATAGGTCGACTCCTCGAAGGTCACGCTGTCGATCATTGCCCCGCCGCCCTGCCATGGCGGCAGCTGCTCGAGCAGCTCGGCCCGTCCCCACAGGCAGCCGATGCCGGTCGGGCCGTAGAGCTTATGCGCGGAGAAAGCGTAGAAGTCGGCGCCAATCGCGGCGACGTCGACCGGCAGTCGCGGCACGGCCTGGCAGCCGTCGAGCAGCAGCAGGGCGCCCTTGGTGTGCGCGATCTCCGCCGCACGCGTCGCGCCCAGGATGGAGCCGAGCACGTTCGATACATGCGCGAACGCGACGACGCGATGCTCTTCGGTGAGCATCTGCTCCGCCGCGTCGAGATCGATCTGGCCGTCGGAGGTCAGAGGCACTGCATCGATCTCGAAGCCGGCGAGCTGCCACGGCACGATGTTGCTGTGATGCTCGAGCTGCGAGAGGAGCACGCGGTTGCGGCCGTTCTTCGGGAGCGTGCGCGCGACGAGATTGATCGCCTCGGTGGCACCGCGGGTGAAGATCAGCTCATTGGGCTGGCCGCCGATCAGCTTCGACGCAGCGGCGCGCGAACGCTCGTAGGCGTCGGTCATCGTCGCCGAGCGCTCGTAAACGCCGCGGTGCACGGTCGCGTAATCGCGCGCGTAAGCCTGGGTGATCGCATCGATCACCGCCTGCGGCTTCTGCGCAGTCGCGGCGCTGTCGAGATAATGCCAACCGGCGATCGCCGGAAACTGATCGCGGACGTTGAGTTCCTCCCCGGAACGGGGAGGGGGACCATGCGGAGCATGGTGGAGGGGGCCCACGGTCGAAGCGGCGGAGACGTGGGCCCCCTCTACCACGTCGCTTCGCGCCGCGGTTCCCCTCCCCGTACCGGGGCCGATTTGATCAGGCCGGTTCACACGACCCTCCGCAATGCGTCGCGCGCCGCTTCGCAGATAGCGTCCGCGTCCTTCGCACCATCCCACAGACCCATGACAAAGCCTTCGAGCAGCAGCGC
>DATMHG010000105.1:0-18301 GCA_035555035.1 Sphingomicrobium sp. | reverse complement strand
CCTCGAGGAGGGTTCGCGCCAGGCGGACATTTTCCGCCGCCATTGCACCGGCGCGGGCTCGACCTTCTCGCTGTACCTCAAGGGCGGCGAGAAGGAGGCATTCGCCTTCCTCGACGCGCTGCAGATCGCCAACCTGGCGGTTAGCCTCGGCGGCACCGAGACGCTCGCCAGCGCGCCCGCGGCGATGACGCATTTGTCGGTGCCCGACGACCGCAAGAAGCAGCTCGACATCACTCCGAACCTGGTGCGGATCTCGATCGGATGCGAGAATGCCGACGACCTCATCGCCGACTTCGCGAATGCGTTGGGAGCGGTTTAGCGATCAAATCGCACGAGGAATGCGCTTGGGGGTGGAAAGCGCACGCTATGGAATCCATTCCCTGCTGCCGCCCCTGGCCTTTTCGACAATGTGAAAACCGAGCGCAGCAAGGACAAGCACCATCAGGACTGCAGGGACAATCTTGGTCAGTGGGTGGCCAATGCTTTTGGGAACGACAATATGTAGGCCGAACGCCAGTTGCCAAATTCCAACCAGCCCCATTGGAACAGCAATGGAAGTCCGTAGCCATTTCGGCGAAAGAAGTGCGCCACGAAAAAACAGGCCAGCAACAGCATCACCGGCAGATCACCAATGTCGTTCACACAGAAAGTATTAGTCGAGAGCGCCCTCAGGGCAACGTACATGCCTGCTGCTGAAGCTTCCTTACAAGCAAGGTCGATGGCTTAACCCCAATCCTCGACCGCCCAGCCGCGCTGTTGGGCGAGCCGCCGTAGCTTCCCATGCGGATTTACCGCGACCGGGTCATCCGCCCATTCGAACGCCGGCCGGTCCGACACATGATCGGAGTAAAATCGCACGTGGCCGGGCACGCCTTTCAATCCTGACACCTCGACCCACTCGGCGATCATCCGGAGCTTGGCGGGACCGTAGCAATTCTCGCCGGCGATCCTGGCGTGCACGCGCTCGTCGAGCCCGATTATCGACCCCGTGCCGATCACGTCGTCGAAGCCGAGGCGCTCTGCAATCGCGTCGGCGTAGAGGCGGTAGGAGGCGGTCGCGAGGACGAGCCTCCGGCCTTCCGCCTTGTCGCGCACGATCGCTGCTCGGGCGCCCGGGCGGATGTTCGTCGCAACTTGTTTGTCGGCGAAGCTCTCGACCAGCGGCTGCAGCTCGCGCGGGTGGATCTTTGAGCCGAGCAGCAGATGGTGGTTGATCTCCTTGAGCTTCGCCCGGTCGATCAACCGCACTGCATAGGCGAGCATCGACAGGAGGACGATCGGAGCGAACAGCAGCCGCCACGGCGCGCGCCTCACTGCGGTATGCAGCAGGAACGGCGTGTAGGTCGGGCGCCGCGTGACCGTGCGGTCCATGTCGTAGATCGCGAGATCGCTCATGCGCGGCCCGCGAGTATGTCTTCGACGAGTGTGTGATCTACCGGCTTGTCCACGTCGACGCCGGCGACGGGATCGCTCAATCGCACAGCCTCAATACCAAGGCCGAGCTTGCGTCCAAGCCGTGCCAGCACATTGTCGAGGCTGAGCAGCCGCAGCAGCGCGCCAATGAGTACGAGAGGTCCGATGAGCGCAACAACCCGCCAGCCTTTCTTCCGGTCCTGCTCGACCGACCGCCACAACTGGATCGCCGCCGCGACTTTGGGCGAGCGGAGCGCAAAAAGATTGGCGCCGGTGTAGGCGCCGCCACGGAATTTCAGCCAGGTGCGCTCTGCGTTGGGAAAGCGCTGGATCAAGACCCGGCGCTCAACCACCCCGACGGCGAGGTCGGCGTCCGTTGCACCGCGGCAGAATTCGTCGACCGTGGCTGTGTCGAGCAGCGCATGATCGGCGGTGGTCACCAGCAGCGGCCAATGCGTATGCGGATTGTTGCAGATTTCCAGCATCGTCTCAGCGATGGTCGCAGCGGATCGTCGCATCCCAACGCCCCAGCCTTTCGGCACCACGTCCGCGAACCTGTCAGGAGCCTGGCTCAATACGATCACCTCAGCGACCTTCTTGCTGGCGAGCAGCGCGCGGATCGGCCTTCGCACCATTGGCTCGCCCGCGACCGCCACCAGCGCCTTGATGTCGGTCCCGAACTGTCTTGCGAAAGGATCGCCCCCGGGTCGGGAGCCGGCGAGCACGATCGCCGTATATTTCACGCTTGCAGCCAGGAGACGATCGGCCGCCCGCGTGCCCTCAAGTCGCCCATTTGCGCGAGGCGTACGGCATGGACGATCAGGCTGACGATCGTCCACCAGGCGACCAGCTCGAGCCCGATGTCCGGACGCCGGAAAAGCAGCGAGGCTATCAGGATCACCATGTTCGGATTGCGCCGCGCGGTGATCAGCCGGAAGCGGCTGTCGATCCGCTTCCAGACATGGATCTCGATGCCGAAGCGCTTGATCGAAAGTCCTTCGATGATCCGCTGAGCGACATAGCCGCCGATGATCGCCCACAGCACCATGGTCGCGGTCAGGGGCTCGAGCGGGCGGCCGTAAGTGTTCAGCCCATGCTCCCACGCCCACCACCAGAAGGGCGGATGGATCAAATCGATGCCATGGTCGAACGCCTCGCCCCATTTTGACGAAGCGCCCGTCACGCGCGCGAGCTTTCCGTCGACCGTGTCGAGCACCATGAAAACGAAGCCCGACAGCACCCCCCACCAATATTCGCCGCGCCAGAGGAGATAGAAGGCGAGCACGCAAAGGATGGCACCGATCAGCGTGACGAAATTGGGCGAGAGCCTTGCCCGCGCCGCCCAGCGGGTCAGATAGAAGGCGGGCTTGCGCCAGAGATATAGCGTCAGGAGGTCCGTCACGCCCTTGTAGGCAGCGTCATAAGCCGCACGTTCCACCGGCTCCGGATCGGCTGGATCTAGTGGAAGGACGAACGGGCGCTCCCGCTTTCTAAGCTCGGCATAATTGAACTCCGCCGTCTCGGCATCGAGCGTATCGTAACCCTTCAGAATGGTTCCGGACTCGAGGGCCGCGATGACCGGCGCGGCATCCTCGCCCGTCGGAAGATGCGCCATAACCGGCTTGCTGCCGCGGGTCAGAACCATCCGCGGACGGTCCCGCATCACCTTGAGCCAGGCGGGATCCCAGGCATAGCCCATGCTTGCCAGGAGCGCCGCGCGGCCGTCCGGCACATCGCGGCCGCACTCGAAGCCGGCATTTGCCGCGAGCCGGCACGCCCGCTCGCGCGCGTTCATTCCAAACGCGCGGGCCGGGTTGAAGCCGATCGGTACGAAGAGCAGGGGCGCGTCGCTGGCCATTGGCAGGCGCGCATAACGGCGGCTGTAGCGGCTGGGAAGGGCAGCGACTTGCCGTGCACATTCATTTCGCGCACTAATCCCACGCGCATGGCCGATCTTAACGAACCCGAGGGCGAACAGCCGCACGGAAACGTCTACCGCGTCGCCGGCGCATTGACGATCACGCGCGCGGCGACGACCCAGCGCGAGATCGACGCGGTGCCCGATCCGGTCGTGATCGACCTGTCCGAGATCAATCGCATGGACACCGTCGGAGCCTGGATCGTCTACCGCACCGTTCGTGACCGTGGTGCCAAGGTCATCGGCGCCAGTCGGGAGGAGGTCAGCCTGTTGAAGCAGGTCGGTGAGTTCGATCATCCGACGCGCGTGGTTCCGGATGAACCGCACAATTTTCTCGCCGGTCTGCGTGAGCTCGGCGAATGGGTAGCGGAGGCAGGCCAGACGCTCGTCGGACTGCTTGGTTTCTTCGGTGCGACGCTGATCGGCTTTGCCAACGTGATCCGGCGGCCCTCTCGCCGCTTCCGCGTCAATGCGGTCGTTCAGCGCTTCGACGTGGTGGGCGTGCGCGCGCTCGGTATCATCGGCCTGATGAGTTTCCTGATCGGCATCGTCATCGCGCAACAAGGTTCGGTCCAGCTCGCCCAGTTCGGCGCCGAGGTTTACACCATCAATCTCATCGGCCGGATCACCGTGCGCGAGCTCGGAACGCTGATGACCGCGATCATGGTGGCGGGCCGATCCGGCTCCGCGTTCGCTGCGCAGCTCGGTACGATGAAGATCACCGAAGAGATCGACGCGATGCGGACGATCGGTGTCTCGCCGATCGAGGCGCTGGTGATTCCGCGCATCATTGCGTCCGTGTTCATGATGCCGCTGCTCGCGTTCTGGTCGATGCTCCTGGCGCTCATTGGCGGCGGCATCTTCGTGTGGCTTTCACTCTCGATTCCGCCGCTCACCTATATCCAGCGGTTGAACGAGGTCATTCCGCTCACCGACATGTGGGTCGGAATCATCAAGGCACCGGTGTTCGGGTTCATCATCGCGCTCGCCGGCTGCTTCCAGGGCATGCTGGTCCAGGGCAACAGCGAGGAGGTCGGCTCGCGCACCACGACGGCGGTCGTCCAGTCGATCTTCCTCGTGATCGTGCTCGACGCGGTCTTCGCCGTCTTCTTCAGCTCGATCGGCTGGGTATGACTGCAATCCCGAAGGAGCTCGATCCGGCATCTGTTCCGAAGGACTGCCAAGCCGTCATCACGGTGCGGGGACTGAAGAACGCATTCGGCGAGCAGGTCATCCACGATGGTCTCGACCTGACCCTCTGCCGCGGCGAGATCCTGGGTGTCGTCGGCGGTTCGGGCACCGGCAAATCGGTGCTCCTGCGGTCCATCATCGGCCTCCAGACTCCCGAGGCGGGCCAAATCGACGTTCTCGGCGAGAACATGGTCGACCGCACGGAGGACGAGGCGAAGAACATCCGCCGCCGCTGGGGCATATTGTTCCAGAACGGCGCGCTCTTCTCGACTCTGACAGTCGCGGAGAATGTCGAGGTGCCGATCCGCGAATATTTTCCGTACATCACGCCGCCGCTGCTCGACGAGATTGCCTCCTACAAGATCGCGATGGGTGGACTTCCGCCTGACGCGGGTCCGAAATATCCGGCCGAGCTTTCGGGCGGCATGGTCAAGCGCGCCGGTATCGCGCGAGCGCTCGCGCTCGATCCCGAGTTGCTCTTTCTCGACGAGCCGACCTCCGGCCTCGACCCGATCGCGGCGGCTGCGTTCGACGAGCTCATCAAGTCGCTCCAGGAGCGGCTCGACCTCACCGTCTTCCTGATCACGCACGATCTCGATACGCTGCACGCCATCTGCGACAGGGTCGCCGTGCTCGCGGACAAGAAGGTAATTGCGGTCGGAACGATTCCGGAACTATTGGCTTTGGATCATCCTTGGATACAAGAATATTTTAACGGACCCCGGGGGCGCACCGCGGCGGAAAGTTATGAACGCGAGGAAGAGGGGGCTCAGGCCTAGTGGAGACCCGGTCGAACTATGTCATGGTCGGCGCGGTGACGGTCGCTCTGCTCGCCGGCGTCCTCCTGTTCATCGTGTGGCTCGCCGGACTCTCGAGCAAGCAGACCAAATGCTACGACATCTATTTCTCGCAAGCTGTCGGCGGCCTCAACAAGGGATCGAACGTGACCTTCTCCGGCGTGCCTGTCGGCCAGGTGCAGCGCATCTCGCTCCTTCCGAACCGGCCTGAATTCGTCTGGGTGCGGATCGAAGTCGACCAGCAGACGCCGGTCCTCCAGGGAACGACTGCACAGATCCACGGCGTCGGCTTCACCGGCGTCAGCGAGATCCAGCTCGCCGGCGCCGAGCGTGGCCGTCCGGCGATCGAGCAACTCGGGCCGCAGGGTTGCCCCGTGGTGCCTGCAAGCTCGGGGGGCATCAGCGCCCTTCTCAACAGCGCGCCCGAGCTCATCGACCGAATCCAGCGCCTCACCGAGCGCCTCACCGAGCTGCTCAGCGACAAGAACCAGAATTCGATTTCCGACATTCTCGAGAATATCGACGCGACCACGGCGGAGCTGCGCAAGCATGCGCCGGAAATGGGCGACACGATCGCCGAGATTAAGGTTGCCTCGCACAACGCGGGGGTCGCGGCGAACAACGTCGCGGCACTCTCGGCCAATGCGAACCAGCTGGTGACGCAGGATGGCCGGCCGGCGATGCAGAATCTCAACAAGGCGCTCGCCTCGGTCCAGCAGGCCACCGACAATCTCAACGCGATGCTGAGCGACGCGCGGCCCGGCGTCCAGAGCTTCACCAAAGACACTCTGCCCGAGGCCAACCGGCTGGTTCACGATCTGCGCGATCTTTCCAAATCGCTCGAGGCGGTCTCCAACCGCGTCAACCAGCAGGGGATCGGCGGCGCGCTCGGACCGCCCAAGCTGCCCGACTACAAGCCAGGGAAACGCAAATGAGGCTTACCAGGTTTGCCGCGTCGACTGCGCTGGCGTTCGCTCTCGCGGCTTGTTCACTCGGTGGAATGTTGGGCGGAGGCAAGCCGCCGAATACTCTCGTGACCCTTACGCCCGAAGCGCCGGAGCCGGCGCAGATCGTCCGCAATGCGGCGGCCGGGCAGGCGGTGACCATCGCGACACCGACAACGGGCAGGCAATTGAGCACCGTCCGGGTCCCGGTTCAGGTCAATCCGAGCGACGTGCAATATGTCCCTGATCTCACGCTGGTGGACGCGCCCGCGCGGCTCTTCCAGAACCTGCTTTCCGAGACCGTGCGGCGGACCACCGGCCGTGTCGTGCTCGATCCCGAGCAGACGACGCTCGATCCCGGCCTCACCGTCACCGGCCAGCTGCAGCGGTTCGGATATGATGCGGCGACCGGCCAGGTTGTCGTGCAATATGACGGATCCTTGTCGGCGGCCGGGGGCAACCATGTCGAGACTCGCCGTTTCACTGCGACCGCGCCCGCCGACGGAACCGCAGCGACTGTCGCACCCGCGCTCAATCGAGCGGCGAATCAGGTGGCGCAGCAAGTCGCGCAGTGGATAGGCGGCTGACCGGCCTTCTCACGGCGGTTCCGCTGCTACTGCTTGCCGCCTGCGCGACTCCTGCGCCGTACCCACGGATGGCGCCGCTCGTCGATTATCACCAGCACCTCGTCAGTCCGGCATTTGCTCCGATAGTCGAACTGCCCGCGCGCGATGGCGCCGCCCTGGTGCGCGAGCTGGACGCGGCTGGTATTGAGCGTGCCGTAGTCCTGTCCGTTGCCTACACTTTTGCGGATGACCGCAAAGCACTCCCCGATCCGGATCGGCTCACGCGGGAGGAGAATGACTGGACCTCCGCCCAAGTCGTAAAGAATGCGCCGCGTCTGATCGGATTCTGCAGCGCTAATCCGTTGCGCGATGCTGCACTCGACGAGCTGCGGCGATGCCTCAAGCTTCCGGGCATGGTCGGGATCAAACAGCATTGGGGAAATAGCGGAGTCACCCTGCGCAATCCCGCGCACCTCGCCCACATGCAAAAGGTCTTCGCGCTCGCCGAGCGCCTGATGGTTCCCATCCTCGTCCACATGCGCGCACGCGGGGGCGTGAACTATGGTGCCGAGGACGCGCGTCTCTTTCTGGCGAAGCTGGTTCCAGTTGCGCCGGAGGTCGACATCATCGTTGCGCATCTGGGCGGCGGCGGCGGTTATTCCGCCGAACTCGACCAGGTCATGGCCGCCTTCGGTGACGCTGCTCAGCAGCGCAGCAAGGCGACAAGAAATCTCTATTTCGATGTCGCGGGTGTGGTCACAGCCGAAGCTTCCAGTGCCGATTGCGCGTTGATCGCAAAGCGCATCCGTCAGGTCGGGCCCTCACATATTCTCTATGGGTCGGACACGCTACCACCGGGTGGAAGCATTCGCGCCGGTTGGGAAATCTTCCGGTCGAAAGTGCCGCTAACGGCTGCGGAGTTCCAGACAATCATGGGCAATCGTCTGGCCTTCGTTCGCTAGGCGAGGATTTTGGATACTTGCTCGAAGACGTCCTTCGACAGGTCCGAAGTGGCGACAATGCGCTCGAGCGCCTGGCGCATCAGCTCGGCGCGCCCCGGCTCGAACCGCCGCCAGCGGCCGAACGGCGGCACCAGCCGCGCCGCGACCTGCGGGTTGAGCTTGTCAGCGGTGAGGATCATGTCGGCGAGGAAGGCGTAACCCCGCCCGTCCGGCGAATGGAACGCCCAATGGTTGCCTCCGAACGTGCCCGCCAGTGAACGCAGCCGGTTCGGATTGGTGATGACGAAATCGGGGTGCGTCGCGAGCCTCAGCACATCGTCGACCGTATCCGGCAGCTGAGCTGCCGCCTGCAGCGCGAACCACTTATCGAGCACGAGGGCGTCCTCGCGGAACCGGTCGTAAAACGCGTCCAATGCCTGCCTGCGCTGCGGCGCATCGAGCGACACGAGGACGCCGAGCGCACCCTGCCGGTCGGTCATGTTGTCCGCGCCGTCGAATTGCGTCTTCGCGAGCGCAGCAGTCTGCGCGGAATTGGCGGCCGCGAGCATCCCGAGTGCAACCGTGCGCAGGCGCCGAACGCCCTTGGCGGCGGGCGATAGGTCGTCGCCCGCGGCACCGTCTGAATGGTGTGCCGAGAGCAGCGGGCCCGACAGCTCAGACCCAATGATCCGGCGCAGGTTCTCGCGAGATGCGTGAATGGCGTCGGGATCGACCACGTCCAAACGATCGGCCACCACGCTCTCGCTCGGCAGCAGGATCGCCTCGCCCTTGAAAGCCGCATCGAGAGAATTGGACTGCAGGGTCGCAGCAACCGCCCGCACCACCGCATCGCTATCGACCGGCTCGCCGCGCGCGCCTGCGGTCAACGCGCGCATCATCAGCTCCTGCGTCGCTTCATAGCGGGCGAACGGATCGGTATCGGACTGAGCGAGCCGCTCGAGCTCGCCCGGACGGCGGTCGGCCTGCAATATGATGGGCGCGGAGAAATTGCGGTTCACGGAGAGCAAAGGTGGTTCGGGAATATCGTCGAAGCGGATGCTCTGCCGCGCCTCGTCGAGAACGATCAGCCGCTCGGCCGCGATTTCGGAACCGGTCTGTTCGCCGATCAGCGCCGTCTTGAGCGGGATCGGCATCGGTTGCTTAACGGACTGGCCTGGTGTCGACGGAACATTCTGCTCCAGGTACAGCGTCGCACTCTTGGTCTCGGGGTCATGCTCCAGCCGCGTTTTGACATGCGGCGTCCCGGCCTGGCTGTACCAGATCTTGAATGCCGACAGATCGACGCCGCTCGCATCCTCCAGCGCCTTGACGAAATCGTCGCAGGTCGCCGCCTCGCCGTCGTGCCGTTCGAAGTAGAGGTCGGTCCCGGCGCGGAACTTTTCGGGACCCAGCACGGTGTGGAACATCCGGATCAGCTCGGCGCCCTTGTTGTAGACGGTTGCCGTGTAGAAGTTCGAAATCTCGATATAGCTGTCGGGCCGTACCGCGTGCGCGAGCGGCCCCGCATCCTCCGGAAACTGCGCCGCCCGCAGCACGCGCACATCTTCGATCCGCTTCACCGGGGGACTTCCCACGTCCGCGGAGAAGCTTTGATCGCGGAAGACTGTGAAGCCCTCTTTGAGGCTCAGCTGGAACCAGTCCCGGCACGTCACGCGATCACCCGACCAGTTGTGGAAATATTCGTGTGCGACGACGCGCGCGATATTGTCGAAGTCGCCGTCGGTGGCCGTCTCCTGATCGGCGAGCACATAGGCCGAGTTGAAAATGTTGAGACTCTTGTTTTCCATCGCCCCCATGTTGAAGTCGCTGACGGCAACGATGTTGAACTGATCGAGATCGTATTCCCGGCCGTAGACCTCCTCGTCCCACGCCATGGCCAGCTTCAGACTGTTCATCGCGTGCTGCGTTTTCGGCAGATCAGCCTCGCGCACCCAGATGGCGAGGTCGACCCCGCGGCCGGACATGGTC
Source organism: Sphingomicrobium sp. (assembly GCA_035555035.1). Taxonomy (GTDB): domain Bacteria; phylum Pseudomonadota; class Alphaproteobacteria; order Sphingomonadales; family Sphingomonadaceae; genus Sphingomicrobium. The sequence goes on along the minus strand of DATMHG010000105.1, from coordinate 8,542 downwards.
GTGAACTGGTCGCGGTTCGCCTTGAGATCGCCGGCCACGAGGGCGAACAGATAGCAGGGCTTGGGGAAGGGGTCCTCGAACTCCGCCCAGTGGCGGCCGTTCGCCGCCTCGCCCTGCGCGATGCGGTTCCCGTTCGACAGCAGGATGGGGAAGCGCTTCGCATCCGCTTCCATCCGAACGTGATATTTCGAGAGGACGTCCGGGCGATCGGGGAAGAAAGTGATTCGGCGGAAGCCTTCGGCCTCGCACTGGGTGCAGAGCATCCCGCCGGAGGCATAGAGACCCATGAGCTTGGTGTTCGCCGCGGGGCTGATCTCGACTTCGGTCTCGACGAAGGCGCGATCGCCGGGCAGATCGATCAGTAGCTGTTCGCCTTCCATTCGATGGCTCGCCTCCGAGCCGTCCAATTTGACCGAAATCAACTTGAGCTCGTCGCCGTCCAGCCTCAGCGGCCGGTCGTGCGCCCCATTGCGCTCGACGCTGAGCATGGCCCGGACTCGGGTCCGTTCGGGATCGAGCTCGAAGTCCAGCCTGATCTCCGGCACGAGCCAGTCCGGCGGACGATAATCCTCGCGGCGGATCGTGACATGTGTAGGCGAGGGCGGCGCTTCCGGGGCAGTCTGCGCGTCGGGAATGGTGGTGGTACGAACGTCAGCCATGTGGGGGCACTTAAGCGCGAGCCCGTGACGGAACAACCCGCCGTCCGGAGCGTCCCTGCGGTAGAAGCGTTGGGGCTACGGCAGTTCGGATGAGGAGAGAGCGATGAGCGGCTTCGAAGACATTCGCGAGCATATGGAAGTGATCGGTGCCGATGGCGTTCATCTTGGAACCGTGGACCGGGTGGAAGGCAATCGGATCAAGCTCATTCGCGCCGACAGCGGCATCGGTCACGAGGAGCACCACCATTATGTTCCTCGCGGACTGGTCGCCGAGGTCGAGGGAGATAAAGTCAGGCTAACCGCGCGCGGCGACGTCGTTGCCGACCTGTTCGAGCAGGAGTCAAGCGGCGAACCGCTTGCGGAATGAGCCGGGCTCGCCGGGGATCGCAAAATCGAGTTGAAATCGGCGCCCCCGAGGCGCACTTGCCGATCGTGAAGCACAAGGGCGAACTGGCTCCTCCCGAGCACCGCCGCTGGACTCGGCCGGACGATTATTTGGGCGCGCTGGCGCGCCGCCGGACCGCCCGCCGGCAGCGGGAGCCTGGCCCCCGGACCCAGCCGGAAAGCCCGCGCCTGCTGCTCAGCACCATTCCTTTTCTAGCTCTCCTCGCTGGGCTAGCCATCCTCGCGGTCGCGATCATGATCATCGCCTGGCCGGGTAGTCAGCCGCAGCCGGCACAAAAATCCGTGGCCCGAGAGCAGGGCGTCGCCGCCAAGGGCTGGTTCCAGGACGCGGAAAAGGAATTCCGCAGGAGCTGAAAGGTCAAGCTAGCAGCGCAGAGTATCCCCGGCGAACCACATCCGCTGGCAATCCTGATTGTGCCGCATCCACGCCGGATAGGCGCGATCCGGGCGATCGTGCCACCAATCATTGTAGCTGTCGGGTTCCCAACTACGGTTGTTATACAGCGCCCATTCGCCGCCGTAGACGATCGAGTCTGAATTGCAGAAGGCGCGGATGCGGTGATTGCGCATGCCATCGGAACGGGCGGAGTTCCCGTTGCGGACGAGGCTATCACAGGCGAACCTGGGCTGTCCGACAGCAGGTTCGGAAGTGACTCCGGAACCTTCGAACTTCCGCGCCTCTCCAGGGCTTGTGGTCAGGATGCTCGCAGCGAATGCGCCCGCTGCGACAAGCAACATGCCTTTCATGTGCATCTCCTTTTAAGAGTGGTCCCGCCTTTAACCAAAAATTAACCAATTGGACAGGCCGGGGTTCCGGAACCCGATGGCTGTGCCGGAAAGGGGCGATCTTGACTCGCGTGCTGGTACGTGTCCTGCGGCAGGTCCTCGAGTTCGAAGCGGTGCTTCGACCATCTTTTCGCTCCCCCTTTGTCGCCTGGATGACGGTTCCGCCGAAGTAGGGCTGACGAATGCCGGATCAGGGTCGGGCGTGGCTAACTTGACGGTAATCAGTTGCGGCTAAGCTCAGCCCCATGAGCAGCACGGTCATCCTGCGCTACGTCAATCCCTGGAAATTCCGGCGCCAGCAGGAGGCGCTGCGCATTCGCTTGCTGAGGCAGCGCGACGGCGACGAGTGCCGCCGCTGCCGCCGGCCGATGCGCTTCGACCTGCCCGAGGGGCAGGACGTGGGAGCGAAGGTCGAGCAGATTCTGTCCGGCACGGACTCGCTCGACAATCTCTGTCTCACCCATCGGCGCTGCAATCCGGAATCCGCGGACGTCACCACACAAGTGCAGGAGCGCGTCCGCCGCAAGAGCGAAGCCGAGCTGTTCTCCAAATCTCGCGAACGCCGGACGGCGTAACCGCGCCTCGCGAGAGCCGATCAGTCGGCTCAGCTCATCGGCGGACAGGCGACGCCGGTACCGCTGGGGTCGAGCTCGGCACGGTAGCCGGGCTGGCCCGGGTAGATCGGCGCCTTGCCAGCGGCTCGCACGGCGGCGCAGTCGGCGTAATAAGCGCTTTCCTCGATTTCCGTCGCGGTCTGACCCGGCTTGGCGGAGGGCTCCTTGTGCGTGTTGGCGATGTCGGCGGCCGAGGGCTTCGAATATTTCGACCAGGCATAGCCGCCGGTGAGGCCGAGTATCACGGCCGAAAGCAGAAGAAGCATCGCGCGCATGAGCTTCGTGTCGCACGCCGTGGTTATCGAAGGGTAAACTCAGCCGCTCGTCGCATCCGCGCTCCGTTGCGGCCCAACGTTCATCGGTCGGCAAGCTCCTTGGGAACACAGCCGAAACCGTGATCGCCGGCCTCGCTTTTGCTGCAGCATTGTTCGGCCAGGCGCCGCAGGCTGAGGGGCCCGCCTCGCCTGCTTCCGCCGGGCCTTCCGCATCGGCCAAACCGCTGGAGAGCGAGTGCGTGCCGCCCGTCCCGAGTGCGGGCAGCCAGGAGGTCGTCGTCTGCGCCACGAAGCCGGACGGCTTTCGCATCAACCCCGACGTGCTCGCGGCGAAGAAGTCGAAGAAAGATGCGCTCGCCGGACGGTCGAAGCCGCCCGAGAGATTGAAGGACAACAGCTGCAAGGTCGTTGGTCCCGCACCCTGCATCGGTGCACCGATGATCAACGTGCTTGGCGCCGTTGCGACCGCGGCCGAAGTCGCTCACCGCCTATCGAAAGGGCAGGAGGTCGACAGTATCTTCGTCACTGAGCCGCAGCTGACCGAATATCAATATTACCAGCTCGCGAAAAAGCAGCGGGAGGAGAAGGAAGGAGAAGCGGCAGCGAGGAAGGCAGCCGCTGCCGCGAAGGCGGCCTCGGCAACGAGCTCAAAGCCGGCGTTTTAGTCTCGTTCGGCGCGTCCGACCGAAGTTCGTGAGAAGCGCTCCGCTTTCTGCTAAACTGCTGTTCGGCGACTCCAAGGCTCGGTGACGAGCCGCCCACGCCGCGCTCGTGCGGCGCGAGTGGGGGCGCCTCATGCGCAAGAATCGATTGTGAGAGAACGCACATCGGCTGGCACGCGCAGCCGGTGCAGCGGACTGAGCTGCGCCCAACTCGAGACCTTCACTCATTAGGAGCTGGCGATGGCGAAATTGCTGTTCGATCACATTGTTGTCCTGATGCTCGAGAACCGGTCGTTCGACCACCTCTTCGGACACCTGGGGAAGGGCGACGGCCTGACGCAGGACGCGGTCAATTATTTGAAGGCCGGCGACCAAAGCTCGCAAGCATTCCGTACCGGGCGGGGCGGCGATTTCACCGCGGCCGGCGACGGTCCCTCGCACAGCCTCAAGCAGACCAACGAGCAGCTGTTCGGAGTCACCAAGCCCACGGCGGAGCAGTCGGCCGCAACGCCGCCGCTCAGCGGCTTCGTCGCGTCGTTCAACACCTCGTTCACCGCCGACCAGAAGCGCAAGCCCACGCAGACCGAGCTCCAGCAGGTGATGAACGTGTTCGATCCCGAACAATTGCCGGTGCTCTCGACTCTCGCTCGCGAGTTCGTGCTGTGCGACCGCTGGTTCGCCGACGTGCCCGGTCCGACCATGCCCAACCGCGCCTTCGTCCACGCGGCGACCTCGCAAGGCTATACCTACAACGCCGACTGGAAGCCCAAATTCACCTGCAAGACGCTGTACGACCGGATCAATGCGTCGGGCGGTGCGCGAAGCTGGCGCGTCTATTCGCACGACAATGACGACGTGCTCGAGCTCTATCCGGACTTGCAGAAGGATCCGACCAACCACGTCAACTTCGAGACCAATTTCGTCCAGGACGTCGCGGGCGACAATCTCCCGACCTATTCGTTCATCGTGCCGGCCTTTTTCCATTCGGCGCAGCACCCGATCAACAGCATGCACGCACCCGCCGACGTCCGGCCGGCGGAGAAGCTCGTTGCCGACGTCTACGGCGCGCTGCAGGCCAATCCCGACGTGTGGAAGAAGACCCTGCTCATCGTCCTGTTCGACGAGCACGGCGGCTATTACGACCATGTCCCGCCGCCGGCTACGGTGTCGCCCGACGGCATCGCCGGGCGAATGGACAAGCCGTTCCTGGTGCCGTTCGACTTCCAGCGGCTCGGCCTTCGCGTTCCGGCCATCCTGGTCTCGCCGTGGTTCAAGGCGGGAGTCGATTCCACAGTCTACAGCCATTCGACCATCGTCGGATCGGTGATCGAGGCGTTCGGGCTCGGCGACTTCCTGACCAAGCGCGACAAGCAGGCCAACAAGCTCACGAAGCGCTATCTGACCAGGCAGCCGGGCCAGACATGGCGCAGCGACGTTCCGACGCTGGTGCCGCCGCCGCAGCCCAGGCTGCTGAGCGATCTGCAGCAGGAGCTGCTCGCCGGCAGCGTCAACCTCGATCCCTATTCCAAAAACCGCAACATGCTGCGCACCCACGATATCATCGACCAGGGCCAGGCCAAGGCGTTCGTGCGCACGCAGAACACCAAGCGGCTCGAACATTATTTTGCGACCAAACGGATGCCGAAGAAGACGGCCAAGCAGCCCTGGGCCGAGAACCAGCCGGCGACTCCGACCTTCAGCCCGGCGCGCATCGCCGAGCTGCGCGAGTCCGTCTGAGGCTCGAGGAGTCGTCCGTTCGTCGAACGGCCGCTTGCCACGGCGTGAAGCCGCGTTAGCTTCGCCCTGCTCGCAAGGAGGGGGAAATGCATGGATAAACGTCCGCTTTCGCTGACGATCATCGCCTGGCTGCTGATCGTCTTCGCGCTGCTCGGCGTGTACGGCGTCTTCACGATGGGATCGAACCCGATCATGACCAAGGCGCTGGCGGAGATGCACGTCCCGCTGCTGTTCGAACAGGTGTGGGGAACCGTCGGAGTCCTCGTCAACCTCGTCGTCGCCTACGGCATCTTCAAGGGACTGCCCTGGTCGCGGGTGCTCTACGTCGTGTTCGGAGCGGTCGGGCTGGTGGTCGCCTTCTTCACCTCGCCGATGAAGGCGGTGATCGTGATCAGTCTCATCTTGCTGATCGTCATCTCGGTCTTCCTGTTTTCCAACACCGCCAATGACTGGTTCTCGGCGCGGGGATTGATGCTCAAGCGGGAAGGGTGACGGGCGAAAGCCCGGATCAGCGCCAACCAGACACGCGCTAACCGGACGGTAAGTCCCCGGCGCGTAAGGTCTCGCGCGTGACCGTCCAGTCGAAGATTCGCCGCAAGGGCGCCGCGGGGCGCCAGTCGCGCATCCGGCGCGATCCCGTGCGCCTCGAAATCGAGCGGCCGCTGACCAAGGCCGAGCTCGAGAAAGCCGAGGCGCGAGCGCGCGGGCTCGAGATCTGGGGCGGAGTCGCCGGGGTCGTGCTGTTCGGGCTCGGGATTGCGGCGCTGGTGGTCGCGATCGGCACGGTGACGATCTTCTACGAGCGCTCGGGGACGCCGGTGCCAAGCAATCGGTTCGACCAATGCTATACCGGCAACGGGCCCAATTGCGTGGCTGACGGCAAGACGATCCGAGTCTGGGGCCAGAAGGTGACGATTGCCGGAATCGACGTGCCCGACATCCAGGGCGCGCGCTGCCCCGAGGAGCGAATCCGCGGGATCGGCGCCGCCGTGCGCCTCGCCGCCCTGCTCAACGGCGGCAAGGTGACGGTCGGCGGCGCATTCCACGACGATTATGGACGCGAGGTCCGCAAGGTGAAGGTCGACGGCGACGACGTCGGCAATGCGATGATCGATGCGGGCGTGGCTCGCGAATATGACGGGACCAAGCAGGACTGGTGCGGCGCGGCCGACGAGGACGCCGACCGCTGAGTCTTTCTTTCATCCACTAGCGGTTCGTCTTTGAATAGTGCTCCTGCGAAGGCAGGGGCCTAGTCCGGCGGAGCCGTTGAAGCGCTCCACGCGTCTGGACCCCTTTCTGGGTCCCATCAAAGTACTACTTTGATGGGGTCCCTCCGCAGGGGAACATTGCTCGGTGGCTCCAGCCGAATCTTCGCGGTGTCGGCGGCTTTTTAGGAAGATTCGTCGGTCACCGCGTCGAGTAGCGCAGCGAAGCCTTTGAGCGCTTCGCCTTGCGGATCGGCATCGCCGCGCTGCTCCCACGGCAAGGCGAAGCGCTTGGGATCGAGCCGGGCGATCAGCCACTGCAGCATCTTGTCGCTCGGCACGCGCCGTTCGGCGATCAATTGGCCGTCGCGATAGACCTGCTCCACCCGGCCGCTGATCGCGCGGTCGAAAGCGAGCGCCGATAGACGTCCGACGGCGATCTGCTGCGCCGCGTTCCACCCTTGGGCGAAAGCGGTCGAGCGGGCGCGCAGCTGGTAGGCCGATCGCGCCGAGAGGCGCGCGGCATTGGCGGCGAGATGGACAGACCCGGTCTCCGCAAGCACGGTCAGAAACAGCCGCTGGCGCTCCGCGCTCCAGCCGGCGAGCCGCTTGCGGCTGTTCTCCAGCGGCACGCCATCGAACGGCATCGGCTCGACCGGTGTCGCATCGCCTTCGGCCTGGGCGGCGGGCGGAAGCAGGTCCGTGGGCCAGGCGATGTTCTGCTCGGGCACCGGCACCAGCGAGAGGCGCGGCCCGCCTTCCTCATCCGCGGCCTCCGCGACGTTCTCGAACTTCTTGCTGGCGGCCGCCCAAGCGTCGAACTCCTCGACCGTCATTTCGGTCCTTACCCGTTTCCCCACGAACCCTCCTCACGACTGAGTCGCGCATTATGAACCAAATAGGTACGTGTAGGAAAGTCTTTTTGCGCGTCAGGAGTGCGCGAACAGCGGCTGGCAGAAGCTCGCGTCGCTCGGCACATGGGCGACGATCGTATCGCGGATGGGATGGATGCCGAGCGGCTGGGCGAGAGTCACGATGTAATCGTAATTGCCCGGCGTGACCTCGTTGTACTGCTCGACCCGGCTCAGCAATTCGCGCAGGCGGAGCTGGCTCGCGACATCGAGCGGCAGCGGCTGCTCGAACTGCGCCAGGCTCCGCCAGGCGTCACGCTCGTTCAACAGCACCTTCTCATTCTCGCGGAACTCGTCGTAGACCTCGCCGTAGGCGGTGCGAAGTTTGAACGGCAGCTGGTCGGTCACCGCGCTGCCCTTGTTGTCCCAGGCGCTGAAGTAGAAGGTCTGCATGAACGGGCGGCCGATCGGGCGGGCGAGCGGATCGTGCCGGCCGGCGCGGGCATCGGTCAGGAACTTCTCGAGCTCGCGCGTCCGGCGCGTGACGCAGGCCCGCCACGGCATCATGCTCTGATAGATGCCGAGATCGCGGCCGAGCTCATGGTCGACCGCCTCGCGGAAGCTGGCGACTTCGCTGCGCGTATTGAGCGTGTCGATGAGCTGCGCGCCGGCGACCGCGAGCAGCACGCCGATGACGACGATGACGATCTCATAGGCGAACTCGCGCCAGCCGTGCAGCGGCCGAGGCAGTCGAAACCGCATGGAAGCCCCCTTCCCGACGGCGCAGTAGAAAATAGGCTGGACCCCGAATCAAGCCCTGGTGACGAGTCACGCGATCGGCGCGAGTTCGACTTCGACGAGATGCGTTTCGCCTTCGCACTTGTGACAGAAAGTGTGATCGTAGGTCGCGCCCAGCGTCCATTCCTGTTGCTCGACATTCCATTCGGCCCAAGCGTCGAGCGTCACCTCGTCCGATCCGCATTTCTCGCAGAGATAGGTCACGCGCTTGTTGTCGGTCGCCATGCGGCTAGTCTGCCATCGGGCGGGAGGAGATCCAAGCTTCAACCCAAAAATTCTCGAAGCCGCATTTCAAGAGCAGGCTCATCCCGTGTTTCGCATTCCCAAATAACCAGCCGGTTCCAGCCGCGCTCGGTTAGGTCCTCGAGGCTCCGCTGATCTCGCTCCACGTTTCGCTGAAGTTTTGGTTCCCAGTACGCGGTGTTAGAACGGGGAGGGCGCCCTTCCCGGCAGGCCGTATGCTGGTGCCAAAAGCAACCGTGGACGAAGATCGCTTTCTTACGACTAATGAACGCGAGATCAGGCTTGCCCGGAAGGTCTTTGCGATGGA
>DATMHG010000104.1:0-6307 GCA_035555035.1 Sphingomicrobium sp. | reverse complement strand
CCGTGGGATGCGCCGCGCTTCACCTTCGCCTGGGTCGGATTCTTCGTTCTTGCGCTGGTCATCGTCCTGACGGGTGTCGACGTGATGAGCCTCGTCGAATATGCGGTTCTCTTCTCGATCGTCGTCCTGCCGCTGACCTATCTGCCCCTGCTGCTGCTCGCGGGCGACAGGAACTACATGCACGAATATGCCAACAAGTGGCTCTCGAAGGGGCTCGGCTGGGCCTATTTCGTCATCGTGACGGTCGCGGCCCTCGCGGCGATTCCGCTATACCTGCTCACCTCGGGAGGCCAGGCTTGAACCTCGGCGGCTCCATCAAGCTCGTCAGCCAGCTGCTCGACCTGCCGATCATCGACAAGGACGAACGCTGGTGCGGAATCGTCGACGATATCGAGTTCGACGGTGCTCCGGGAAAGCCGCTCAAGGTCAAGGCCCTGCTCGTGGGGCCCGGCGCTTACGAGGGCCGCATGCCGAAATGGATGTTCTGGCTTGCCCGCAAGGTTGGCGGCGAGCGCATTGCGCGGGTTCCAGCAGCCGAAATCATCGAGATCGGCGCCGTCGTGAAACTCAAGTGCCGCGCGGAGAAGCTGAAGCTTCACCTCAGCGAAGATCGCGCGGCGCAGTGGATCCCCCGTTTCGGGGCGATGTGATGCGGCTTTCGGACCTCAGGGACCTCAGGGTCAAATCGGTCGACGGCAAGTCGCTCGGCCGCGTACACGAAGTGCATTCGGACAACGGGAAAGTGACCGCGCTCATTTGCGGCGCGGGCAGCTTTCTCGAACGGCTAACGTCCAAGAGCGAAGGCCGTCGGATTCCGTGGGAGTCCGTCCGTTCCCTCAACCGGAAGGAAGTCGTGGTTACCGTGGATCCGCCTAAGCGCGCGAAGGCGCCTGGCGCATCTCGAAACCTGCGAGGCACTCGGCGACCCAGCGGGCGGCAGTCAAAGCGCTGAGGTCGGTAGGGTCCAGCGGTGGGTCCCACTCGGTCAGGTCGGTGACCCGCACTTTCGGGTGAGCAGCAAGGAGCCGCGCGGCTTCGAAGAATTCATGGGCCGCCAGCCCGTCAGCCCGTGCCCCAGGCGCGGCCGGAAACTGGCTACGATCGATAACGTCGATGTCGCAATCGACGGCAATCGCGTCGAGATGCTCCAACCGGCCGAGCGCCTGGTTTACCGCCCCGTGGACGCCGAGCCGCCGCACCTCCGCTGCGGTAGTGACGAGATTGCCCGAAGCCAGCGCGAGTTCGTGCATCGATCGGGTGTTAGCCCAGGGTGCAAGCCCGATCTGGGCAATGTTGCGACCCGGCAGTCCGTCCTCGATCAGAGCGCGCACCGGATTGCCGTTGCTGAGCCCCTGATCCAGGTCGCGCATGTCGAAATGGGCGTCGAGGGTGATCAGTCCGATGCGGTCGAGCGGCAGGTTCAGCGCCTTGGCGAGACCATGCACTGCGGGGCGGGTCACCGCATTGTTGCCACCGATGACGAGCGTCAGCTCGTGCGCAGCGACGCTGAGCCATACCGCGTCGGCCAGCGGGGGCGTGGCTTGGTCGATGGAGAGTTCCGCAAGGTCGACGTCGCCACGATCAAGCACCGGCGTTGCGAGCTCGCGACGTGTATCGATGTCATAGCGTCCGATCCTTCGGAGCGTTCGCCGAAGCAGCCCGGGGGCCTGGTCGCACGCGCCCGGAGTCACCGATCCGGCGGCCAGCGGGGCGCCAAGCAGGGCAACTCTGGCGTCGCGATGCTCCACTGAAACGAGATCGGAAAGGTTCGGCCAGCCCGCCATCCTTTTGACCGTAGCAACTCGCCTCGCCTAAGGCGACGGCATGTGGGACCGGCTGCTCGTCGACTGCAACATCGCCACGCTGGAGGAACGGCCTGGAACTCCGCTCGGCATCGTCGAGAATGGCGCGATCGGCATCACGGACGGCAAGATCGTTCGAGTCGGCAAGCGAACCGAGCTCGCCGGCTTTCGAGCGAAGGAGGTGGTTGCCCTTGGCGGCGCTTGGGTCACGCCGGGGCTGATCGACTGCCATACGCACCTCGTCTTCGGCGGTACGCGCGCCGACGAACATGCGATGCGTCGGGCTGGCGCGAGCTACGAGGAGATCGCGAAAGCGGGCGGCGGCATCGCGTCCACGGTAGCGAGGACGGCAGCCGCGTCCGATGACGAACTGCTCGACCAGAGCCGCCGTCGGCTCCATGCGTTGATGCGCGGCGGCTGCACGACGGTGGAGATCAAGACCGGCTACGGGCTCGATCCGCAGAGCGAGATGCGGCTGCTGCGCATCGCCAACAGGGTCGGCGAGCAGGAACCGGTGCGCATCGTTCCCACCCTCCTCGCGCTGCATGCGATCCCGGCGGAGCAGCGCGACCGCCGCGCCCATTACGTCAGCGAGATCATCGACAAGCTGATCCCGGAAGCCGCGGAGTCCGGGCTCGTCGCCAGCGTCGACGCCTTCTGCGACACCATCGCCTTCACGCCGGAGGAGACCGAGCGCCTGTTCAAGGCGGCGGCCCATCACGGCCTTCGCGTCCGGCTGCATGCAGAGCAGCTGTCCAACCAGAAAGGTGCCGCGCTTGCTGCCAAATATCATGCCCTGTCCGCCGATCATCTCGAGCATCTCGACGAAGCCGGCGCCAAGGCGATGGCCGCCGCCGGAACGATCGCGGTACTCCTCCCCGGCGCCTTTTACGCGCTCCAGGAAACGAGGCGGCCGCCGGTCGCGATGTTGCGAAAGCACAAGGTGCAGATGGCCGTCGCTACCGACTGCAACCCGGGCACGTCGCCCATGCTCTCCCCGACGCTGGCGATGAACATGGCGTGCACATTGTTCGGCCTGACCCCGGAGGAAGCTCTCACGGGAATGACGATCAATGCTGCGCGGGCACTCGGAATTGCGCATTCAGTCGGAACCATCGCTGCGGGCAAGCAGGCGGACCTTTGCGTGTGGAAGATCGAATCCCTTGCGGAGCTCGGCTATTGGGTTGGCCTTCCGGGACCGGAACGCCGCATTTTCAACGGAGCAGACGCCTGACCGAAAGACGAGACAACAGCCGCCGCGTCCGCGCCCGCCGCGGGACCGACATCAAGGCGAAGAACTGGGCCGCGGAGGCTGCCGTCCGCATGCTGATGAACAACCTCGACGACCAGGTCGCCGAAGATCCTCAAAGCCTCGTCGTGTACGGGGGTATTGGCCGTGCCGCGCGGAACTGGGAGTGCTTCGACAAGATCGTCGATACGCTGGAGCGGCTGGACGAGGACCAGACCCTGCTCATCCAGTCCGGAAAGCCTGTCGGCGTCTTCCGGACGCACAAGGACGCGCCGCGAGTCCTCATCGCCAATTCCAACCTCGTGCCGAGATGGGCGAATTGGGAGACCTTCAACGACCTCGATCGCAAGGGCCTGATGATGTACGGCCAGATGACGGCCGGCAGCTGGATCTACATCGGGACGCAGGGCATCGTCCAAGGCACCTACGAGACGTTCGCCGAAATGGGCCGCCAGCATTATGGCGGCGATCTCAACGGGAAGTGGATCCTGACCGCCGGCCTCGGTGGGATGGGCGGGGCGCAGCCGCTCGCCGCGGTCATGGCCGGCGCACATTGCATCGCGATCGAGGTGCAGGAAAGCCGGATCGAGAAGCGGCTGGAGACTCGCTACCTAGACCGCCGGGCGACCAGCATCGACGAAGCCCTGGAAATCATCCGCAGTGCAACCGAGCCGACCAGCGTCGGCCTGCTCGGCAATGCCGCCGAGCTCCTGCCGGAGATGCTGAAGCGCGGCATCCGTCCGGACGCGCTGACCGATCAGACGAGCGCCCACGATCCGGCGAATGGTTATTGCCCCGCCGGCTGGAGCGTCGCGAAGTGGCAGGAGATGCGCGAGCGCGACCCGGCCGGTGTCGCCGACGCCGCGAAGCAGTCGATGGCGCGCCACGTCGAAGCCATGCTGGCCTTCCGCGAGATGGGCGTGCCGACTTTCGATTACGGGAACAACATCCGGCAGGAGGCCTATGACGAAGGGGTCACCCACGCTTTCGACTTCCCGGGCTTCGTGCCGGCCTACGTCCGCCCGCTGTTCTGCCGCGGGACCGGTCCGTTCCGCTGGGTAGCGCTGTCGGGCGATCCGGAGGATATCTACCGCACGGATCAACGCGTGAAAGAGCTGATCCCCGACGATCCGCATCTGCATCGCTGGCTCGACATGGCGCGTGAGCGGATCGCCTTTCAGGGCCTGCCCGCGCGAATCTGCTGGGTCGGCCTCGGCCAGCGGCACCGTCTCGGGCTCGCATTCAACGAGATGGTGCGCACTGGCGAAGTCAGCGCGCCGATCGTCATCGGGCGTGACCATCTCGACAGCGGCAGCGTGGCCTCGCCCAACCGCGAGACCGAAAGCATGAAGGACGGCAGCGACGTCGTCAGCGACTGGCCTTTGCTCAACGCCCTGCTCAACACCGCCAGCGGCGCGACGTGGGTCTCGCTCCATCATGGCGGGGGTGTCGGCATGGGCTATTCGCAACATGCCGGGATGGTTATCGTCGCGGACGGAACGGACGACGCGGCGCGCCGCCTCGAACGGGTGCTGTGGAATGATCCTGGCACCGGCGTGATGCGTCATGCAGACGCCGGGTACGAGATCGCGATCGATTGCGCCCGCGAGCAGGCTCTGGATTTGCCGATGGTGAACCGGTGAAGCTCGATCCGAACAACATCTCGCTCGATCAGCTGCGCCAACTCTGGGTCGGCGCCGAGGCCCGCCTGGATGATTCCGCGATCGAGCGTGTTGCCGAAGCTGCCGCTTCGATCGATCGCATCGTTGCCTCGGGAAGCACGGTCTATGGCGTGAACACCGGCTTCGGACTGCTCGCGAACACGCGCATTCCCGACGATCGGCTGGCAGAGCTCCAGACCAACCTGATCCTGTCGCACAGCGCCGGTATTGGCGATCCTCTGCCGCGCAACGTCACGCGGCTGATGATCATACTGAAGCTGATAGGTCTGGGCCGGGGCCACTCGGGCGTTCGCCCTTACGTGATCCACCAGCTACAGACCCTCCTCGATCGAGGCGCATTGCCGGTGGTGCCTGCGCAAGGGAGCGTCGGCGCGTCAGGCGATCTTGCGCCGCTCGCTCATCTGATTGCAGCGATGATGGGTCACGGTTTCATCGACCTGCGCGGAGAGGTCATGCCGGCGATGGCCGCATTGCGCGCGCTGGCGCTGGAGCCGATCCAGCTCGGGCCGAAGGAGGGCCTTGCGCTCATCAACGGGACGCAGATGTCGACGGCCGTCGCACTCGATGCACTCTTCACGGCGGAGCGCACGTTCAGCGCCGCGATCGCTGCCGGTGCTCTGTCGGTCGATGCGCTCAAGGGCTCGATCAAGCCGTTCGACCCGCGCCTGAGCGCGCTTCGCGGACAGCCTGGACAGATCCGCGTCGCCGCCGCGATTCGCGCACTTCTTGAGGGCAGCGCGATTCTCGCAAGCCATGATTCGGCATGCGACAAGGTGCAGGACCCCTACAGTTTCCGCTGCCAGCCCCAGGTCATGGGCGCTGCTCTCGACGTGCTCGAGAATGCCGCTCGCACGTTGACCATCGAAGCTGCGGCGGTGACTGACAATCCGATTGTCTTCCCAAAGGACGACAATGCCATTTCCGGCGGCAATTTCCACGCGCAGCCTGTCGCCTTCGCCGCGGACATGATCGCGATGGCGATGTGCGAAGTCGGCTCGATCAGCGAGCGGCGGACGGCCGTCCTCATCGATCCGAAGATGAGCGGCCTGCCGCCCTTCCTGACGCAGGACAGCGGCGTCAATTCGGGCCTGATGATCCCCCAGGTGACTGCGGCGGCATTGGTCAGCGAGAACCGCTCGCTGGCTTATCCGGCGAGCGTCGATTCGATCCCGACCTCGGCCGGCCAGGAGGATCATGTGTCGATGGCGCCGATCGCCTCGCGCAAGGCCGGCCAGATTGCCCGCAATGTCGCAGGCGTGCTCGCCGTCGAATTTATCGCAGCGGCGCAGGGTATCGATTGCCACGCGCCGCTTCAGACGTCGGCAAAGCTCCAAAGAGTCCACGCCAGCGTCCGCGGGCTCTCACCGCATCTCGTTTCCGACCGTTATTGGGCCGATGAGATGTCAGCGGTGCAGGCGGCCGTGCTCGCGGGCGCCTTCGGCTCCGATCTCGCGTTTAGCGGACTCGGTCCCAGTTAGTCGTCTTGCACAGGAAGGCGAAGACGCAGCCCCGCACGTGGAGGCGGTTGGGGTTGACCTGCCGGATCGTGCCGCTGGCGCTCATGTCGCGGTCCT
>DATMHG010000103.1:0-6933 GCA_035555035.1 Sphingomicrobium sp. | reverse complement strand
GGCTGCGTGCGTCGCTGGTGAGGCCGAGCGCCTGCCCAGTCCGCGCAATGCGCTCGGGCGTGAAAAAGGCGAGCTCGAGGATCACGTCGGTCGTGTCCGCGCTCACGCCCGAATCCTCGCCGCCCATAATGCCGCCGATATCGTGCACTTGGCGATCGTCTGCGATCACCGTCATGAACGGCTCGAGCACATATTCTTTCTCATTGAGCGCAAGCACCTTTTCGCCCTCGCGTGCGGCCCGGGCGGTCAGGCCACCGCTCAGCTTGGCGATGTCGTAGGCATGGCTCGGGCGGCCATGTTCGAGCATCACGTAATTGGTGATGTCGACGAGTGCCGAGATCGGGCGCTGGCCGGCCGACTTGAGCCGCCGCTGCATCCAGTCTGGCGAGGAGCCGTTGCGCACGCCTCTGATCGCGCAGCCATAAAAGGCGGGGCACCCCTCGGGGTCTTCGATCGTGATTGGAACGGGGCAAGGGAAGCTGCCCTCGATTTGCGGCACCGCCAGCGGCTTGAGCTTGCCCATCCCGGCTGCCGCGAGGTCGCGCGCAATGCCGCGGACGCCCATGCAGTCCTGGCGATTGGGGGTCACGTTCACGTCGAACACCGGATCGTCGAGCCCGGCATAATGCGTAAAGGCGGCACCCACGGGCGCATCGCCGGGCAGCTCGATGATTCCGCTATGGTCGTCGCCGAGCTCCAGCTCCCGCGACGAGCACATCATGCCCCGGCTCTCGACGCCGCGGATCGCTGCGACTTTCAAGGTCATGTCGCTGCCCGGGATATACGCGCCGGGCGGTCCGAAAACG
Organism: Sphingomicrobium sp.; assembly: GCA_035555035.1. Taxonomy (GTDB): domain Bacteria; phylum Pseudomonadota; class Alphaproteobacteria; order Sphingomonadales; family Sphingomonadaceae; genus Sphingomicrobium. The sequence continues at coordinate 6,127 of DATMHG010000103.1, read as the reverse complement.
CCAAGCATTCCCGCGCGCGCATTGGGCGCACCGCAGACGACCTGGATGGGCTCGCCGGTACCGGCGTCGACGGTGAGGACCTGCAGCTTGTCGGCTTGCCGATGCTTCTCGGCGGTGACAACCTTGGCGACGCGGAACGGCGCAAGCACCTCCGCCGGGTTGATGACCTGCTCGACCTCGAGGCCGATCGCCGTGAGCTTGTCGGCGATCGCTTCGGCCGAAGCATCCGTGTCCAAATGCTCCTTGAGCCACTCGAGCGAGAATTTCATGCGCCGACTCCGCCCGAAAGCGTCGGCACGTCGAGCGCACGAAAGCCGTAATGCTTGAGCCAGCGGATATCGCCGTCGAAAAAGGCGCGCAGGTCGTCCATCCCGTACTTGAGCATGGCGAGGCGATCGATGCCGCAGCCGAAGGCGAAACCCTGCCATTCGCTGGGATCGAGTCCGCAATTGGCGATGACGCGCGGGTGGACCATGCCGCTGCCCAGGATTTCCATCCAGCCTTCGTTCCCGCCCACGACGCGGCGGCCTTTCTCCTGCGACCACCCGACGTCGAGCTCCGCCGACGGCTCGGTGAAGGGGAAATAGGATGGCCGGAACCGCATCACGATGTCGTCGCGCTCGAAGAAGGCCTTGACGAAGGTCTCCAGCGTCCACTTCAGGTGACCCAGCGTGATGCCTCGATCGATCACCAGCCCTTCGACCTGGTGGAACATGGGCGTGTGGGTGGCGTCGCTATCGGATCGGTAGACGCGTCCAGGCGCGATCACGTAGAGCGGAGCGCCGACCTTCTCCATCGCCCGGATCTGCACCGGCGAAGTGTGCGTGCGCAGGACGCGCGGTTCCTCGCCCACCGTACGGGGCTCAACGTAAAACGTGTCCATCATCGCCCGCGCGGGGTGGGTCTCGCCCATGTTGAGCGCGGTGAAATTGTACCATTGGCTCTCGATTTCCGGCCCTTCGGCGACCGAGAAGCCAAGGTCCGCGAAGATTTCGGCGAGCTCGTCCATGACCTGGCTGATCGGGTGGACCGTGCCGGAGACGATCTCAGGCGCGGGAAGCGAGAGGTCGATTGTTTCGGTCGCGAGCTTGCGTTCCAGCTCCGCGCTTTCGAGCGCGGCCTTGCGGCCGGCGATCGCGATCGTGACCTGCTCGCGAAGCGCATGGATCTTCGGCGCTTCCGCCGCGCGTGTGTCCGCGTCCATCGACCCCAGCGACTTCAGCAGTGCCGTGATCGATCCAGACTTGCCGAGCGCCGACACGCGCATCGCCTCGAGGTCGCTGAGGCTCTCGGCAGCGGCAATTCGGTCGAGCATGGTTTCGGCGTCGATCATGGACGCGGGCTCTAGCCGCGCTGCGGCGCAAAATGCAAAACCCTGTGCTAAGGCCGTTCGCGATGAGCGACTGGCCTGAGCTGAGCGTCGAGCGCGATCACGAGAGTCTTTCGGTCCTCCATCTCGCGGCACAGATGCTCGGAAAAGTTCGAGTGGCGCATGCGCCGTGGATGAACCACGGCTGGCACGTCGCACTCCAGCCGAACGCCCGCGGCTTCTCCACACTGCCGACGGCGGTGGGGGACGACCGGACCTTCACGCTGACGCTGGACCTCTGCCGCCATGCGATGGTGCTGTGGGTCAGCGACGGATCGCGCGAGGAGGTGCCGCTCAACGCCGGAAGCATCGCCGCGCTGCACCACCGGTTGATTGCCATTCTCGATCGGCACGGGCTGCCGACGGACTTCAATGGGCGCCCGAGCGAAATCCCGGACGCGATCCGGTTTGCGGACGACCATGCGCCGCGAGACTACGATCGCGACTCCGCCTCGCGCATCAGGGAGGCTTTCGCCGCGATGCTGCCCGTCTTCGCCCGCTCCCGCGCGGGCTTCATCGGGAAGGCGAGTCCAGTGCAGCTGTGGTGGGGCGCATTCGACCTGGTCGTGAGCAAGTTCTCGGGTCGCGCGGCGCCGCCGCATCCGGGCGGCATGCCGGGCCTGCCGGACCGCATCACGCGCGAGGCTTACAGCCACGAGGTGACGAGCGGCGGGTTCTGGGGCGGCGGGGTCACCCCGGCCGAGCCCTTCTTCTATACCTACATCTATCCTGAACCGGACGGATATCGGCAGGCCCAGGTCGCGCACGGCCGATATGACGAAAGCTACGGAGAATTCGTGCTGCCTTACTCAGAAGTCCGCGCTTCCGTGGAGCCCGAGCAGATGCTCGGCGAGTTCCTGCAGTCGGCCTACGAAGCTGGAGCGGATCTCGCGAAATGGGATCGGGCGGCGCTGGAGCGGGAGCCCGTCGCGCCCTAGGTCGGAACGAACGGATAAGGCGAAATCGACTTCCGGTTTTCCTCCACGGCCAGCATCCGCCCGGCTGGCGGAGTCGCGCGATAGGCGCACTGCAGGCGCGGGCAGATGGAGCAGGCGGGTCCGACCGGTGTTGCGGGCGTGTGCACCAGGTCGAGTCCATCGGCATAGGCGATGCGGTTCGCGTACTTCACGTCGCAGCCAAGACCGATTGCGAGAAGGGCATCGTCGCGGAGCTCGGGACGGATCGGCCGTTCGATGGTTCTGCTGATAGTGAAGAACCTCTCGCCGTCGGGCGTCTCGATCAGCTGGCGAATGGTCTGGCCCGGCGTCTGGAAAGCGGCGTGCAGGTGCCAGCGAGGACAGGTTCCGCCGAAGTGCGAGAAGGGGAAATTCTCGCCGGCGTAGCGCTTCGAAATGTTCCCCGCCGGATCGACCCGCAGCATGAAGAAAGGCACGCCCTTGGCCCCGGAGCGGCCCAAGGTCGTCAACCGGTGCGCGACCTGTTCGACGTTCGAGTTGAACTGCGCGCAGAGCAGATCGATCGCGTAGCGATACTCCTCGGCCGCGCGCAGGAACTTGCGGTAGGGCATGATGATCGCGCCGGCCGCATAATTGGCGAAGCTCATGTGGAGCAGGCGCCGGCTGCCGGGATCGGGCGGCCGCGCGGCCTCCAGCATGTTGGCGATGATCGGCGCGAACTCGAGCAGCGCGAGCTGGTAGGCGATGCCGAACTGGCGGTTTTCGGGCCGCAGCAGCGAGGACAGCTGCAACATTCGCCGCTGCGGATCGTAGCTCTGACTCGCATCCTCCAGAACCTCGGGCCCGACCACGCGCACCTCGACGCCCCACGCGTCCTTCAGGCGCTGGCGCAAGGGCTCGGCGAGCGAGAGCGGGTGGTTCAATGCTCCGCCGAGCGTCTCCGAGGCCTCCTCGAGCTCGGCATAATGGTTGCGCTGCGCCTGGATGTAGTCGCGCACCCAGGTCTCGGGCGTGATCAGCGAGCGCGGGTCGGCCCGCCGCTCCTCGCCGTCGGGGCGGCGCTGCACCTCGCGCACGGCCGTGTAGAGCCGCGCAATGCCCTCAGCCACCGAAGGCGCATTGTCCGCCAGCTCGACCAGCTCGTAGCGGCTGATCCCGAGGTCAGCGAGCATCGGGTCGGAGAAGATTTCGGCGAGCTGGGTCGCGCCGCCGCCGTCACCTCCTTCGGCCGCGAACGCCTTCACGTCGATGTCGAAGCTTTCCGCCAGCCGCAGCAGGATGCCCGCGGTGACCGGCCGCTGGTTGCGTTCGAGGTGGTTGAGATAGGAGGCGGAGATGCCGAGCTCGTCGGCCATCTGGCTTTGGTTGAGCCCGCGCTCGCGCCGCAGCCGCTTGAGGCGAGCGCCGAGAAAGAGCTTCCGCTGGAGCATCGGCTGTGAAGCTGTCACAGAATTTACAAAATCACAAGTCTATTGCTGACACGTAAGCACTTTTCAGTGCGACTTTTACCAACGCGATGGGTTCTCCTGTGTCTGACGAAGACAGGGGATGCGTAATGAGTGATTTCGGGCTGGCAGTTGCGGCTCCTGAGGGGCGGTTTGATGGGATCGAGCGGCCTTACGGCATAGAGGATGTGCTCCGCCTGCGTGGGTCCCTGCCGATCGAGCACACGCTTGCCCGCCGCGGCGCGCTGAAGCTGTGGGAGCTGCTCAACGGGGATGAGCCGGTGCGCGCGCTCGGCGCGCTCAGCGGCAACCAGGCGATGCAGATGGTCCGCGCCGGCCTGCAGGCGATCTAGCTTTCCGGCTGGCAGGTCGCCGCCGACTCGAACGTCAGCGGGTCGATGTACCCCGACCAGTCGCTATATCCCGCCAATTCCGGTCCGGAGCTGGCGAAGAAGATCAACAAGACGCTGCAGCGCGCGGACCAGATCGAGCATCTCGAGGGCGGTGCCACGCGCGACTGGTTCGCGCCGATCCTCGCCGACGCGGAAGCCGGATTCGGCGGACCTTTGAACTGCTACGAGATCATGAAGGCCTATATCGAAGCGGGCGCCGCGGGCGTTCACTTCGAGGACCAGCTCGCATCCGAGAAGAAATGCGGACATCTCGGCGGTAAGGTGCTGATCCCGACGCAAGCCGCGATCCGCAACCTCGACGCCGCGCGCCTCGCCGCTGACGTCTGCGGCGTCCCCACCATTCTCGTCGCCCGCACCGACGCGGAGAGCGCCAGGCTCATCACCAGCGACGTCGACGAGCGCGACCGCGCCTTCATCACCGGCGAGCGCACGCCCGAGGGCTTCTTCCGGCTGAAGGACGGCAGCGGCCTCGACCATTGCATCGCGCGCGGTCTCGCCTTTGCGCCGCACGCCGACCTGTTGTGGTTCGAGACCAGCCACCCGGATCTCGAAGACGCCCGCATCTTCGCCGAGGCGATTCACGCGCAATTCCCGGTCAAGTTGCTCGCCTATAATTGCTCGCCGAGCTTCAACTGGAAGGCCAAGCTGGACGAGCAGACCATCGCCAACTTCCAGAACGAGCTCGGCGCGATGGGGTACAAGTTCCAGTTCGTGACGCTTGCCGGCTTCCACAGCCTCAACCATGCGATGTTCGAGCTGGCGTCCGATTACCGCGATCGCGGCATGGCGGCTTATTCCGAACTGCAGCAGGCCGAATTCGCCAGCGAGGCGGCCGGCTACACCGCGACCCGCCACCAGCGCGAGGTCGGCACCGGTTATTTCGACGCGATCGCCAATGCGGTCTCGCGCGGCCAGGCGTCGACCGTCGCGCTCAAGGAATCCACCGAAGCGGCCCAGTTCAAAGCAAAGGAAGCCGTGGCAGCGGAATAAGGAGGAAGTAATGGGACAGCGTTACTGGGTCGTCGGCGGCGACTATTCCGACTGCCGCTTCAAGGACCTCAGGCCCGGCACCGAGATCCTGCACGGGCCCTACAGCGACGAGCTCAAGGCCAAGATGGAATGGCAGCGGCTGACATTCCGCGACCGCTGCGGAGCGACCGAACGCTACTCGATCTGCGTGGAGCCGGTGCTACACTGATGGACGTGCTCGACGTTTCCCCCATTGCCGCGGAGCCCTCGGACATCCGCGGCGCCAACGAAGTCCTGACTCCATCCGCGCTCGAGTTCCTGTCCGAGCTGCACGAAAGGTTCAACAGCCTGAGGCTGGAGCTGCTCGACCGGCGAATGGACCGCCAGGAGCGGCTCGACTCGGGCGAGCTCCCAGACTTCCGCGAGGACACGCGCGATATTCGCGAGGCGGAGTGGACGGTTGGCGCAATCCCGCGCGACCTCCACGACCGCCGGGTCGAGATCACCGGGCCGACCAACGCCAAGATGCTGATCAACGCGCTGAACAGCGGCGCGAAGGTGTTCATGGCTGACTTCGAGGATGCGACGTCGCCGACTTGGGACGAGTTGATCCAGGGCCAGGTAAACCTCCGCGACTACTGGAACGGGCGGCTCGACTACACCGACCCGGAGAGCGGCAAACACTATGCGGTTGGCGAGAATCCCGCAGTGCTGATGGTCCGGCCGCGCGGCTGGCACTTGCCGGAGGACCATGTGACCGTCGGCGGTGATGTGATCGCCGGCGCTCTGTTCGATTTCGGCCTATACCTCTGGCACAACGCGCGTTCGGCGCTCTCGAAGGGCTCAGGGCCTTACTTCTACCTCCCCAAGCTCGAGAGCATGGAGGAAGCGGCACTATGGAGCGACATCTTCGCGTTCGGCGAGAACAAGCTCCGCCTCGAGCGCGGGACGATCAAGGCGACGGTGCTGATCGAGACCCTCCCCGCCGCGTTCGAGATGGACGAGATCCTCTAC
>DATMHG010000102.1:0-15876 GCA_035555035.1 Sphingomicrobium sp. | reverse complement strand
CGCGCCGCCGCCCCGATCGCCTTGAGGCGCCGTCCGCCCTTGCCGATGACGATGGCTTTCTGACTGTCACGCTCGACGAAGATTTGCTGGTTGATCACGGTCGAGCCGTCCGGCCGATCCTCCCAGCTCTCGATCTCGACGGCGGTCGCATAGGGGAGCTCCTGGTGGAGCTGGTTGACGATCTGCTCGCGCGTCAGTTCGGCGGCGATCATGCGCTCGGTGGCGTCGGAAACTTCGTCTTCGGGATAGAGCCACGGACCCTCCGACATCGCTTCCGCGAGCCCCCGCTTGAGGTCGTCGACCCCGTCGCCCTGAGCGGCGCTGGTCATGAAAACCTTTTCGGGCTTCAGGCGGGCCGTGAGCTGCGCGGAAAGCGAGAGCAGTGCGCTTTTCTTCACCAGATCGATCTTGTTGAGGGCGACAAAGAGCGGATGTTCGCGCTTTTCGAGCGATGCGCTGATGCGTTCGACCTCGGCGTTCACGCCTGCCGCGGCATCGATCACCAGCAGGATCAGGTCGGCGTCCTGCGCGCCGGTCCACGCCGCGGCGACCATCGCCCGATCGAGCCGCCGCCGAGGCTCGAAAATGCCCGGCGTGTCGACGAGCAGGATCTGCACGGAGCCCGCGATGGCGATGCCCATCAGCCGGGCGCGTGTCGTCTGCGCCTTGGGACTGACGATCGCGACCTTTTGCCCGACCAGCGTATTGACCAAAGTCGACTTGCCGGCATTCGGCGCGCCGATCACTGCGACGAAACCGGCCCGCGTTGTCTCCTGGGTCATTGCAATTGCGACAACAAAGCCGTGGCGGCCGCGGTTTCGGCTTCCTGCTTACTCGAGCCTTCGGCCATCGCTTCCCCGAGCTTGCCGACGGACACCCGGATGGTGAACTTCGGGGCGTGATGCGCGCCGGTTCGCCCGACGACCTCATAATGGGGCGGCTTGCAGCCCTTGGCGGCGGCCAGTTCCTGCAGCGCGGATTTGGGATGCTGGGGAGCACGGCGCTGGCTCGCCAGGTCCGGCTCCCAGAGCTTGAGAATGAATCGCTCCGCGGCTTCGATTCCGCCATCGATGAACAGAGCCCCGATCAGCGCCTCGACGACATCGCCGACCACGTTTTCACTCTGGCTGGCGCCATCCTCGCGCGCCTGCTTGCCGAGACGAATCAGCGCCGGAATGCCGATCTCGCGGCCGTTGGCGGCACATGTCTCGCGATCGACGAGCCCGTTGTAGCGACGGGATAAATAGCCTTCCGGCTCGCTCGGGTAGCGGCGGTAAAGTGCGTTCGCGATCACCATGCCGAGCACTCGGTCGCCAAGGAATTCGAGCCGCTCATAGCTGTCGCGGCCGACACTCGAATGCGTGAAGGCGAGCTCGAAAAGGGTCAGGTTCTTCGGCCGGTGGCCCAACCGATCCAGGACGAATGACTCGAGGTCGCGGCTCATTCGGCCTCTCCCGTGTAGCCGTTCCCTATTCGCTTGGCGCGCAGAGCGGAAAACCATGTCCAGGGCCGCCACCACGAGGCGCTTCCATCGGTCGACCAGAAGGTGACCGTGGCGCGGCCGATGAGATTATCGATCGGCACCATGCCAATTCCGCCGACTTCCGCCGGAAAGCGGCTGTCGAGGCTGTCGTCGCGATTGTCGCCCATCAGGAAAACCTGGCCGGCAGGGACGGTCACGGGTCCGAAGTTGTCCGCCTCGCTCGAGGTCTGGTCGAGAACCGTGTAGCTAGGACCGCCGGGCAAGGTCTCGCGGTAGGCGGGAAAGACGCAGTACGTCTGGCGCTCGACCTGGACGACCGTGGGTGCCGCCGGAGGAACCACCTTGCAAGGCGTGTTGGCGCTGACCGGCAGCTTGTAGGGAGCGAGCGCCTGCCGCGGCACGGGACGCCCATTGAGAATCAATTCGCCTTCGCGAAGCTCGACCGTATCCCCCGGTATGCCGATGACCCGCTTGATGAGATCGTCATTTTCGGTCGGATGGCGGAATACCACGACGTCGCCGCGCTTCGGCACGCCTGCGACGATCCGACCGCTGAACGAAGGCAGCTGAAGCGGGAAGCTGTAGCGCGAATAACCGTAGGGCCATTTGGCCACGACCAGATAATCGCCGATGTACAGCGTCGGCAGCATCGATCCCGAAGGGATGCTGAACGGCGCCGCGACGAAGCTCCTCAGCGCCCATGCAAGGATCGCCAGCGTCAGGAGAAAGCGGGCCAGACTCCACGCGCTTTCCCGCCCGCGCTCCTTCGCGCGCTTTCGCGCGACACTTTGTCGAGCGCTGGAGATCGGCCACTGCATCAATGCTGCTTGTTTCCGCCCACCCGCCGATGGTCAAGGCGGGGTGGCATTTGCCGGGGCGGCCATTATGTGCGAGCCCGCATGCCAACCCAACAGCAGCAGGCTCCCTCACGCACGCTCGAGGAGCTGTTCAAGGCCGAGCCCGACCGTTTGAGCCGCCTCAGCTTCGAGGCTGCCGGGATCTATTTCGACTGGTCAAAGACCCACCTCGATGAGCAGCTCATCGGCGAGTTCATTGAACGCGCGAAGCGCATGGGCTTTGCCGAGGCGCGCGATGCCTTGTTCTCGGGCGAGATCGTCAATCCGAGCGAGGGACGTGCCGCGACGCATGTCGCCGAACGGGGAAGCGGAGCACCGGACGAAGTCGACCTCGCAACCGCCCGCCGCCAGCGGATGCGCGCGCTGGTGGACGCCATCGAAGCCGGCGCGTTCGGCGACATCACCGGCGTGCTGCACATCGGTATCGGCGGCTCGGTCCTTGGGCCCGCATTGCTCGTGGACGCCCTTGGCAGGCGCAGCGCGAAGCTCATCGTGCGCTTCCTCTCGAACATAGACGGCGCTGCGTTCGACGATGCAGTGCGGCCGCTCGACCCTGCAACGACGCTGGTCGTAGTCGCCTCGAAGACGTTCACGACGTTGGAAACGCTCACCAATTTCGAGGCAGCTCGCGAGTGGCTCCAGGCTGCGGACGTTGCCGATCCGGATGGGCGTTTCATCGCGGTCACGGCTCGTCCGGAAGCGGCGGTCGAAGCCGGAATCGACGAGACGCGCGTTCTTCAGTTCGGCGAAGGCGTTGGCGGCCGTTACTCTTTGTGGAGCTCGGTCGGGGTGACGGCCGCACTGGCACTTGGCTGGGAAGCGTTCGAGGAATTGCTCGAGGGCGCCGCCGAAATGGACCGCCATTTCCGCTTCGCCGAGCACGCGTCGAACATTCCGTTGATCGCTGCTTTCGCCGACCGGCTCTACGTTGAGCACCGAGGAGCCCAAAGCCGTGGCGTGTTCGCGTACGACGAGCGCCTGCGGCTTCTGCCCTCCTATCTCCAGCAGCTCGAGATGGAATCGAACGGCAAGTCGGTGACGAAGGACGGACTGCCGGTCGGCCATCCGACGGCGCCGATCACCTGGGGCGGCACCGGGACCGACGCGCAGCACGCGGTGTTCCAGCTGCTGCACCAGGGCACCGTGCTCGTGCCGGTCGAATTCGTTGCGGTGCGTGAGGGCGATGACGATCAGGACCCCGAGCATCATCGATTGCTGCTGCTCAATGCCTTCGGCCAAGGGGCGGCGCTGATGCACGGCAAGACCAGCGACGATCCGCAGCGCAGCTATGCCGGCGACCGCCCGAGCTCGACCATCCTGCTCGACCGCCTCGACGCCCGCTCCCTCGGCGCGCTGATCGTCTTCTACGAGCATCGCACGTTGGCCAATGCCGTGCTGGTGGGGATCAATCCGTTCGACCAGTTCGGAGTGGAGCTCGGGAAAGAGATCGCGCGTCAGCTCGCCGAAGGCGCCGACGAGGACAAGCTCGATGTATCGACGCGGGCGCTGATCGAAAGGGCTGGTGTCTGATGGCCGACTTCGACCTGTTGGTGATCGGCGCGGGATCGGGCGGCGTTCGCGCGGCCCGCGTCGCCGCTGCCTATGGCGCCCGTGTCGCCATTGCCGAGGAATATAAGGTTGGCGGAACCTGCGTGATCCGCGGCTGCGTTCCCAAGAAGCTGCTCGTCTACGGCGCGCATTTCGCCGAGGACCTCGACGATGCGGCGATGTTCGGATGGGACGTGCCCCAGAAGCGCTTCGACTGGGCCGTCCTGCGCGACAATGTCTTTTCGGAAGTCGGCCGGCTCGAAGGGGCCTATACCGAAACACTCACCAATCATGGCGTGACGATCTTCCACGAGCGGGCGACGGTCAGGGGGCCGAACGGAGTGAAGCTCGCGGCCGGCAAGGAACTGACCGCCGGCAAGATCCTGATCGCGACGGGCGCGCGGCCGGTGATGCCGAAGATCGACGGCATCGAGCATGCGATCAGCTCGAACGACGTGTTCCACCTCGACAAGCTGCCGAAGCGCATCGTGATCGCGGGCGGCGGGTATATCGCCAACGAGTTCGCGGGCATCTTCCATCAGTTCGGAAGCCACGTGACGCTCATCAACCGAAGCGACGTCATCCTGCGGCACTACGACCAGCAGATCGTCGATCGGCTGCTGCAGATTTCACTGCGTAAGGGGATCGATTTCCGGTTCAATTCGACGGTCGACCGCATCGAACGATCTGAGAACGGCTCGTTGCGCATCTCGATGACCGGCTGCGACGATCTGGAGGCGGACCAGATGCTGTTCGCTCTCGGCCGCAAGCCGAACACCGAAGGGCTGGGGCTCGCCGAAGCGGGAGTCGAGCTGGGCGACAAAGGCCAGATCAAGGTCGATGCGGACAATCGCTCATCCGTGCCGTCGATCTTTGGTGTCGGCGACGTCACCGACCGCATTCAGCTGACCCCGGTCGCCATCCGGGAAGGTCAGGCGTTTGCCGACACTTTCTTTGGCAACAAGCCGAGCCGCGTCGATTATTCCTGCATTCCCTCGGCAGTGTTCAGCCATCCGCCGCTGGCCGGTGTCGGAATGACCGAAGGTCAGGCTCGCAACACGATTGGACCGGTCAAAATCTTCACGTCCGACTTCCGGCCGATGAAGAACGTGCTCGCGGGCCGGAACGAGCGCTCGCTGTACAAGCTCGTCGTCGATGCGGAGAGCGAAACCGTGGTTGGCATGCACATGATCGGTCCCGACGCTCCGGAGCTGCTTCAGGTCGCCGCAATCGCCGTGAAGGCGAAGCTGAAGAAGGCCGATTTCGACGCCACCGTCGCGCTCCATCCGACGATGGCCGAAGAGCTGGTGCTGATGCGCTGACGGAAGGGGACCTTTTTGCACGACGCGATTATCATTGGCGCCGGCCATAACGGCCTTACCTGCGCTTATTACCTGGCGAAGAAGGGGCTGAACGTCGCCGTTGTCGAAGCCGCCGGGACCGTCGGCGGTGCAGCGGTGACGGACGAATTCCTGCCAGGCTTTCGCAATTCCGCCGCGAGCTACACCGTCAGCCTGCTGCAGCCGAAGGTCATCCGCGACATGCAGCTGGAGCGGCACGGGCTGAAGGTCGTGCTCCGCAAGACGGATAATTTTCTACCAGGCGATGGCGATTATCTGCTTGCTGGCCGCGGCGGGCTTACGCGCAAGGAAATCGCACGGCACGCCAAGGCCGATGCCGAGGCTTACGACCGCTACATCGCCGAGCTCGAAACGGTGGTGCGGCTGTTGAAGAAATGGCTGCTTCGCGCGCCGCCGAACGTCGGCCGGAAGGTCAGCGCAATTCCGAAGCTGCTCAGCCTCGGGCGCGATATGGCGGGTCTGTCGCTCGCCGAAACCCGGATCGTCCACGATTTCGCCGTCCGCAGCGCGGCGGAGATCCTCGATCGGCATTTCCAAGGCGATCTTGCGAAGGCGTTGTTCGGCTTCGACGGCGTGGTCGGGAATTTCGCGTCGCCGCAGTCGCCGGGCACCGCATATGTGCTGCTGCACCACCTTTTCGGCGAAGCTGCCGGCGTGCCTGGAGCGTGGGGCCATGCGGTCGGTGGGATGGGCTCGATCACGCAAGCCATGGCGCGCGCATGCCGCGAAGCCGGCGTGGACATCGTGCTCAACACGCCTGCGGAGGAGGTGATCGTCGCCAACGGCCGCGCTGCCGGTGTCGTCGCCGGAGGCAAGGCATGGCGATCCAACGCCGTCATCGCCGGCGTCAATCCCAGGCTGCTGTTTGACCGGCTCGTGCCGCATGGCGCCGTCGATCAGGATGTCGCAACCCGGATGCACGGTTGGAAGTGCGAGAGCGCGACCTTCCGCATGAACGTCGCACTGTCGGAGCTGCCCAAGTTCACGGTGCTTCCGAAGAAGGGCAATCACCTGACTGCCGGAATCATCATGGCGCCGAGCCTCGACTACATGCACGGCGCGTGGCTCGATGCATCGGTGAACGGCTGGGCGACGCAGCCGATCATCGAGATGCTGATCCCCTCGACGCTCGACTCCACGCTCGCTCCGAAGGGGAAGCATGTCGCCTCGCTCTTCTGCCAGCATTTTCGCTACGATCTGGGGCCTGGGCGGAGCTGGGACGAGGAGCGCGAGAAAGCGGCTGACGCGATCGTTGCTACCGTGGATCAGCATGCCCCCCGCTTCGCCAAATCCGTGCTCGGCCGCCAAATTCACTCGCCGCTCGACCTCGAGCGCCGCTTCGGGCTGATCGGCGGCGATATCTTCCACGGCAAGATGAGCCTCGATCAGCTCTTCAGTGCCAGGCCCATGATCGGCGCCGCCGATTACCGGATGCCGCTGAAGGGGCTCTATCTCTGCGGCTCCGGCGCCCACCCCGGCGGCGGAGTGACGGGGGCTCCGGGTCATAACGCCGCGCATGCGTTCCTCTCCGATCGGCGCATATGGGGCCGCCGGCATTGAAGCCGCTGGAGGGCATCAGGGTCCTTGACCTCAGCCGCGTCCTCGCCGGACCTTGGTGCACGCAATTGTTCGCCGACCTCGGCGCCGAGGTGATCAAGGTCGAGCGACCGGGAAGCGGCGACGACACGCGGCACTGGGGTCCGCCCTGGCACGGGGACGGGGAGCAGCGCGTCGCCGCCTATTTCCTCAGCGCCAATCGCGGCAAGAAATCGGCGGCTATCGACATTTCGCGACCCGACGGGGCGGCGCTGGTCCGGGATCTCGCAGCCGGGGCCGACGTAGTCGTCGAAAACTTCAAAGTCGGCGGCCTGAAGAAATTTCGCCTCGACGCCGACACGCTACGCGCGGCGAACCCACGCCTGATCTATGCCTCCATCACGGGCTTCGGACAGGACGGACCATATGCCGACCGGGCGGGCTACGATTACATCATTCAGGGCATGGGCGGCTTGATGAGCATTACGGGACTGCCGGACGACCAGCCGGGCGGCGGGCCCATGCGGGTCGGTGTCGCCGTCGTCGATCTGTTTACGGGCCTGTACACATGTGTCGCGGTCCTCGCCGCGCTGTACCGGCGGGAGAAGACGGGCGAGGGCGCTTACATCGACATGGCGCTGTTCGACACGCAGCTGGCGATGCTCGCCAATCAAGCGTCCAATGCACTCCTCTCCGGCAAAGACCCGCCGCGGCAGGGAAATACGCATCCCAACATTGTGCCCTATCAGCCGTTCGATGCCGCCGATCAGCCGATCATCATTGCGGTCGGCAACGATCGCCAGTTCGCAAAGCTTGCCGGCATGTGCGGTTCCCCGGAATGGTCCAGCGACGAGCGCTTCGCGACCAACGGTGCGCGAGTCGCGCATCGCGAAGAAATTGTGCGGCTGGTCGGGAGCTGCATTCGAGAAAAACCGGCGGCCTACTGGTTGGAGCAGCTCGAGAAGGCCGGCATTCCTGCCGGGCCGATCAACACGATCACGCAGGCTTTATCCGACGTTCAGGCGCAGCATCGGGGCATTGTTCGGATGCTTGCCGGAATGCCATTGGTCGGAGCGCCGATACGGCTGGACAGGGCACGGATGGACTCGGACCTGCCGCCTCCAACCCTCGGAGAGCACACGAATGAGGTCGTTACGAGCCTCGGCATCGACGCTGCCGAGCTCGAGCGGCTCAAGTCCTGCGGCGTGGTCGGTTAGTTGCCGGTCTTGCTCGCGCTCTGGACGAGCAGGTCGAGCTGGTGCTGACAGCCGTTTTCGATCAGCACCTGGGCGGCTCCGACCAGATCGGGCGGAGCGTTCGGCACCGTGACGAAAGTCACGCTGCTTTTGTCGCCGGTCTCGGGCCATTCGATCTGATATTGCGCCCCGCTCGCGACCGGCAGGCTGGCCGGCCAGATCGCCGAAGCCTTGCCGGCAGCCCAATCGACGTCCTGCGACTTGCCGTCCGACGAGTGGATGCTGATCTTCACCGCCGCATCGCTCTCCGGCCGCCAGAGCTGGAGCTTGCTGGCGTTGGTCACGCACATCTTTCCGCTTTGCGTGACGTCGACATCCCAGATGCTCGGATTCCTGGCGACTTCCGCCGCGCGAAGAGCGCCGAAGCGACCGCGTTCGGCCGACGCCAGCGTCATTTGCCCCGCCGAGAAGTTTCCTGGACCGCGCAGAGTCTGCGCCGCCGCCGGCCCCAGGACGGTCACGACATCGCCGCCCTGCAACGTGATCTTGGCGCTTTCGGGGAGCGTTTTGCCGGGCGGGTAAGCCTTCGCGGACGGCCCGAGCGACTTAACGACGACCACGCTGGCAACGGCCGCTGACGAACCCAGGATCGCCGCGGTCGCGGCGCCCACAAGCCAAAGCTTCCCAAGCATATTCAAGCTCCTCGGTTTACTCGCCCCAATCGAAATCGCCGCTTTGGCCCCTTGCCAAGCGGCGAGTCGGAATTTCCGTGTCGCTTTGGCGGCAAATTATGCTTGGATTTGAACGGGGTCAATTAAGCAGAAGAAAACGGTGCTTCAGGCGTGCTGTGACGAGGGTACCGTGGACAATGGCGAGCCGTTGATCCGGGCCTCCAGTTCATTGAGGCGATGCCCGTTCGACTCGATCAGGGATTCGAGCCGCCGCTCATATGCGACGCGCTTGATCACGTTCTTGACCGCGCGGGCGATCGGCTCGGCAATTTCCTTGAGTGCCTTCTGCTCGTCCCGGCTCGGCAGCGACCCGTCGGGGCGAGGGCCGACGAGAATGAAGCCGAGGAGGTCTTCGCCTTCGCCTGGCCGAAGCGGCACCCGAACCGGGAAGAGCTTGTCGTGATGATGGCAGATCTCACCACTGCAATCGTTCCATCCGGGCGTCTCGTCACGCCATTCCTCGACCTTCTCCTTCGATACGCCGCGCGTACGGAACACACCCTGATCGATGATCGCCGCCACGTGCGTCGTCATTACGCCCTTCATGACCCGCGACAGGACGTCGTCGATCAGCTCGCCGAGGTTGCCGGTCTCGCGAAGGTCGCGGACGCTGTCGGGAAGTTCGTCGCGAAGGATCAGGAGATTGTGCTGGAACTTGTTCTGCGACCATCGCGTGATCCGCTCCTGGATCGGGTTCACCAGGACCGTCGAAAGCGCTGCAGCGAAGATCACCGGCCATTCGCTGTTGCTGTTGCCGTAGTAATTGTAGACGAGCTGCTTCAGCGCATCCGCCGTCGCGGCGAACACCGCGGCTACGCCGAGCGTGATCAGCGCCACGTTGGCGGACCGGCTGATCACCACTTCCGCGTCGTACAAGCGGAACCGCATCAGCGCGATGAGCAGGCCGAGCTGAAGGCAGAGGAAGGCGAAGCCGAAGGTCAGGCCGGCGAGAACTTCGAGCGTGAGCTGCGCGCCGAAAGAGCCGACCGTCAGCTTGGTCATGTCGCAGGTCAGTGCGATCGCGAGGAACAGCGAATAGCCGGAGAAGCCGAACAAGGCCCATTTGATCTGCTGTCGCGCGGCGCTCGGCGGCGTCCGCCTCAGGCGGACGAGCAGCGTCATGACGCCGGCGACCATGAATATATAGAAGTTCAATCGATAAACATTGCCGTGCAGGAAGAAGAGCATCGGCAAGAGGCACAGAAATGGTACGACGATCCGCGGGCGCAGCTGTCCGAACGGGAAGAGCAGAATGCCCGCGAGCAGGCAGATATTGCCGAGGTCGTAGATGTGACGATGCCAGGAGACGGGGATCGCGGCGACATAATCGAGAAAGGTCGACGACGGCTGCTCGGTGGCCATCGTCAGCAGCACGGCCAGCGAGAGGATCGAGCTGACGAGATCTTCGCGCTTGCGGCGATGCAGAACCCACGCGGCGAAAAGCAGGAACGGATAAGTGAGGACGTGGAATAGATCGACGATCTTGAGGAAGTGCGGGGTCAGCCCTCTCGATCGCGCCGCTTGTTCGATGTGCTGCTCGCCGGTTGTCACGTGGTACTGGCGGATCTCGCCCGATGGCGAACGCAGCGTCAGGTTGAGATCGATCGGCTGATTGCCTTCGATAATCGGCCCGAAGAGCGCGTAGTCAGTGTCCGTGGCGTGACCGGGGCCGACGGCGCGTCGCTGGTCGTACGGCACCACTTTCGAGACCGGTAGGCCTTCGATTGCGATGATCTTGTCGCCCGCCTGGACGCCTGCAGCTTCGGCTGCGGCGCCGACTGGAAAACGCACGTGGGTCATGTCGCCTTCCGCAAGGACGAGACCCGCCCGGCTTCCGAGCATGAGCGCGCTGTTCTCGGCCGGCGCCGTGAAGCGGTAGCGGATACCCTCGATCGGCCCGACCAGCGCGAGAAGGAGGCACGCGAACCAGAACAGCTCGAAGACGTAGAGCCATGGGCGTTTCAGATCGGGGATGCGCTCCGGCAGCCGCGGCACGGACACCGCGGGCCACTGCAACGTACCCCAGAAACGCGTCGCCATAACGTCGGCCCCCTGACGTTGGCCTCATTAACCTTGCAAGGGTGCATAGCACGCCAAGCAAAATCAATCAGCTATCGACGGTTGCTCCGTTGCCGTCCTTCTCCGGGACGGTTGGTCCGACGGCGCTTTGGGGGCCTTCGCTGCCGTAGCGGGACTGGATGAAGCGGCCTTGCGTTTCGAACGCTGCCATATCCGCGCGCGCGAGCTGCTCGCCGATCTCGCCAAGCGCCGCCCGGCCCGCCGTCAGCCCCTCGACCAGTCGCTCGTCCACCGTTTTGTCTTCACCGTCGCGCTCGCTCCGGAACGCTGCGGGAACGTCGGTATAGCGATCGATCAGCCCGGGCAGGTGGATGGACATGAGCCGGCGCGCGTCCTGCGCGTTCGGGTCCAGAGTCTCGACGCGCTCGAGCGTCTGCCTCAGTGACGGCAGCAGCGAACTGATCCGATCCACCTCCGTCTGTGCTGCGGGCGGAAGCACCCGCCGCACTCGGTATAGGTAGGAGTCAAATCGCTGGACCATTTCCCCATTGGGGAGGTCGGCAGAAGGTGCTGCCGCGACCCGGGCCGGGGAGGGCGTGAAAGCCAGCAACGCGGCCACACCGATGGCGAGTCCCACGGCCGCCAGGAATCCGAACATGCCGATGGGTATGAACAATCCGATGGCAATGGTGACGATGCTGATGACCAGCAGCGCGGTCCCGACGCGGGCGAAGCGGCGTGCAAGGTCCGAATTCAGCCGCTGACGTTCGCGCCGTGCGGCTTCGCGGACCGGTCCGCCGCGTTGGTCCAGCTGTTGGGTAACGCGATCGAACCGGGCGATCGCGCGTTCTACTTTGTCCGTGACCTCGGTCATTTTGCTCAGGTGCGCGCCTCAATCGGAGTAAGCGGCGAGGAAGCGCCTTCGAGCCGGTTCTGCTGAACGCCTTCCGCACGCGCGATATAGCCTTTCGACTTCTCGACTTCTTTCCCCAAGGTTTCGACGGTCTGCTTCATGTTGCCGAGAGCCTGAGCCTTGAACTGATCGATCTGGTCCATGGTGTCGTAGATGTTCTGGAATGCGCGCTGCAGCGTTTCGAGCGGGATGGTCGAGCTCGCCGCCTGCTCGTGGATCGCACCCGTCTGGGTCCGCAGCATCTCGCCGGTGGAATCGATCATGCCCGCGGTCGTCGTGTTGAGCGCGCCGATCTGTTCGAGCACCAGCTTCTGGTTGGTCATCGCTTGAGCGACGGTGACAGCCGTACGCAGCGCCGAGACCGTGGTCGTGGATGCCCTGTCGACCCCTTTGACGAGCTCGACATTGTTCTTCTTGACGAGATCGAGCGCCAGATAGCCCTGGACCGTAACTGCCATTTGCGTCAGCAGGTCCGTCGTGCGCTGCCGCGTGTAGAAAAGGGCGCTCTCCCGGATCGCCTTCGCTTTCGCGGGCTCCGTCGCATCAAGGTCGGCGGCTTTGTCCTCGAGCTGCTTGTCGAGCGTCTTCGAGATGTGAATCATCTGTTCGAGCTTGTGCATCATCTTCCACAGGTTCGCGCGCTCGGTATCGATCGCCGCATTGTCCATCAGCAGCTCGTCCTTGCCGGAACCTAGCCGGGCGAGGATCGCGGAGATGTGCGTCTGCGAGCTCTGGTACTGGCGAAAGTAGCCCTGGATGCGGCCGCGGAAGGGGATCAGGCCGAACAGCTTGCGCCCAGGCGAAAGATTGCCGTGGCGCTTTGGGTCGAGATCCTCGACCGTCTTGCGCAGCTCGGTGAGATCGGCGCCGATCCCGGTGTCGCTGTAGATCGCTTTCACGGGCCGGTCGAGAAAGCGGTTCGACGCGCCCGCCGCTTCGGAAATCTCCTTGCGCCCCATCGCGGTCAGCTGGTCGACTTTCTTGCCGAATTCCGGACTGTTGGAATCGAGGGCCGCGAGCTCGTCGACGAATTGGCCGACCCTTTTGTCGAGTTCGCTGGTTTCCTCGCTCTTGAGCGGGACGAGTCCCGCTGCTTCCGTCGGAGGGACGGGCTGCAGCGCGTCGGGAGGATCCAGCTTCAACTTGGTCGCGGTCGGCGTCGTCGTTTCCGGTGCCGGTTCGGTGGCCATTCTTCATCCTTTCCGTGCTTTTCGCGCGGGTCGGACAACCGTGGACGGCTAGCCCGAGCCGCGCAAGAAGCTTCCACTGTATTATAGGTGCAATACAGACCCTTGCAAGACGCGGTCCGCCAACGCCGTCACGGTTTCAATTTCTTAACCATCTCCCTCAATAGTTCGCTCACTGTGGCGGACGTACAGCGGACGGGATGCATTCAAATTGGCCGGAGACCGACCAATGATTTCCCTGTTCCGCAAGCTGTGGAAGAACAAGCGTGGTAACGCCCTCGTCATTGGCGCGGCGGCCTTGCCGATGATCGTCGCCTGCGCCGGCCTTGCCAGCGACACGATCCAATGGACGCTGTGGAAACGCCAGCTACAGCGCGCGGCCGACTCCGCGGCGATGTCCGGCGTTTACACGCGCCTCAAAGACAACACGCAGACGGCAGTGAACGACGCGGTCACGCACGACAACACGCTCAACCTGCATACCTGGATGGCGCTGAACGCCAGCCCGACGGTCGAGCTTCTGAGCGACAGCGGGCAAATGAAATATCCCGTGCGCGTGACGCTCACGGTGCAGCAACGCCTTCCATTCAGTTCGATGTTCATGACTGCTGCGCCGACAATCACTGCGGTATCGACCGCGGCGAGCGTCCCGGCCGGGGGCGAATATTGCGTCATCGGACTCGATCCGAGTGCGAAGGTCACAGGCGTGAACATCGCGGGCAGCACCTATCTCGATCTCGGCGACTGCTCGTTGATCGCCAACTCCACCAATCCGACAACTGCCGCCAGCAACGGCAGCAGCAGCGCCAACGGCGGCAACGGCTCGACCGTCAAGGCAGCTTCACTCGCCGCCGCGGGTGGCGTGAACTATTCGGCTAATTGGACCGTTGGAAGCTACAATCCGTACAGCTCGCCGGTCGACGATCCGTTCTACAGCCTGAAAGATTCGATCCCGACAAGCACCAGCGCCTGCAACAAGACGGGCGTTTCGATCGGCGGCCAAGGCAATATTGATCGTACGACAGGCTCCGACGTCGATACCGCCGGCCAGATCGTCTGCTTGAGCGGCAACCAGACGATACAATCCAATGTGAAGCTCGGGCCCGCGACTTACGTTATCAATGCCGGCAATCTCACGATGAACTCGACGGGCTCCAGCCTGACCTGCGATGGCTGCACGATCATCCTGACGAACTTCAGCAATCCGGCGAATACCGGCAGCATGAAGCTGACCGGCGGCACGCTGAGCCTCAAGCCGCCGCGCGAAGTCACCAATGCGGACGGCAGCGTCACGGATATCGGCAACCAGACGTGGAAGGGGATCGTGCTTTACCAGGACCCCCGTGCGACCGACGATGGAAAGACTGCCCCGGAGAACCAGGTGACCGGTAACAGCGCCACTTCAGTGCAGGGCGTCGTTTACACCGGCAACCAGTCGCTCCTCTTCAACGGCGGTGGCAGCGACGTTGCCGCTTGTCTTCAAGTCGTCGCCAAGCGTGTCACGTTCAGCGGCAACTCCAAGATCAAGGCGGCGAGCCAGTGCGGCAGCTACGGTCTCAACGCGATCGGCGGTGGCCGCCGCGTGAGGCTCGTAGGCTGAGGAGCCGCAGCATGTTTGCGAACATTTCTCATGGCGTCTCAAAGGCTCGGCCTGCGATGAAACGCAATATGCAGAAGCTTCTTTTCAATGAGCGCGGCGCGGCCATCATCGAGCTCGCGATCATCGCGCCGATCTTCGCGCTGATGACGATCGGCGTGATCGATATGAGCAACGCCTACAGCCGCAAACTCGGTCTCGAGCAGGGGGCGCAACGCGCGATCGAGAAGATCATGCAGACGACGCAGGGCGCGACCGTCGAAGACACGCTCAAGAACGAGGCCGTTTGCCAGGTCAACGGCACCAATGCGGACGGCACCTGCAAGACGAGCCCGATCACGGCTGCCAATGTAACCGTGACCTTCAGGCTGGAATGCACGAATGCCGACGGAACCGTCGATGTGTTTACAGATGCCGGCGCCGCAACCGATTGCGCCTCCAATCAGACCGAGGCGCAGTATGTGTCGGTGAGCGTCACCGACAAATACACGCCGATGTTCCCGGTCCATTTTGCAGGTCTCGACAGCTCTGATGGGACCTATCACATTTCGGCGACTGCCGGCATGAGGACGCAGTGAAGATCCGCCGCGCCATTGTCCGCGACCAGGAGGGCGTTGCCGCCATCGAAATGGCGTTCGCTCTGCCGGTCCTGATCGTCATGATCTGGATGTTCGTTCAGCTTGCCGAAGTGTTCCGCGCGACCGCCGGTATCCAGCAGGGCCTCGGCGAAGGTGCGCGTTACGCGACCTTGTGCCTGAACCCGACCGCCACGGGATGCACCGTTCCGAGCGCGACCCAGATTACCGACAAGATCAACGCGGCGGTGTACGGTATCGGCCCCGGCAATTTCACGGTCGACACGCCGGTGCTTCAGACCGACGCGGCAGGTGGCGGCAAATATTACGACCTCAAGGTGACCTACACGCAGGCCACGAGCCTGCTTCTGGCCCCCGGACCGAACATTTCGGTCACCAAATCGAAGCGGGTCTGGGTCGCGACCTCCTAATCGTGGAAGTTCGGCTTCCTTTTCTCGAAAAAGGCGGTGAACGCTTCTTTCGCTTCGGCTGAGGCCAGGCGTTCGGCGAAGGCATCGCTTTCGAGCTTCATGCGTGCGAGGATTTCCTCGCTGGTGCCGGCCCGAAGCAGGCGCTGGGTCTGGCGCAGCGCTGCGGGCGGCTTGGCGAGCAGCCGGCTGACGACATCGCTGAGCACGCTGTCGAGCTCGCCGGCCGCGGCGCGGTGGCTCACGAGCCCGATCGAGAGCGCCTCGTCGACGCCGAACGGCTCCGCCAGCAGCAGATAGCGAGCTGCGCGGCGGCGCCCCGCCATGCGGGGTATGAGCAAGGTGCTCGCCGCCTCCGGAACCAGCGCCAGGTCGACGAACGGGAGCGAAAAGCGTGCGCCTTGCTCGGCGATGACGAGGTCGCAGTGGAAGAGCATGGTCGTTC
>DATMHG010000101.1:0-25360 GCA_035555035.1 Sphingomicrobium sp. | reverse complement strand
GACTGCTCGAAGTCCTTGCGGCTGATCTCGAGCGCGCCGCCAGAAGGCACGCCGTTCGCAACCACCACGACCTTCGTCTGCGGCGCGTTTGACTTGAGCCAGGCGAGCACGCGGATGGTGTCGCGCGTCGCGGCGAGGGTCAGCTCTGCGCAGACCACCGCGACATGCGCATCGTGCACCAGGTGCGGATACTGGATCAGCATGTGGCGCGGCAGGTCGAGCACCGTGGACTCGAACGCGTTGCGCATCTCTTCCTGAAGGGCGAAGAACGCCGTTCCGTCCGTCACCAGCGGCTGGTTGATCGCCGCTTCCGCCGAAAGGACGGACAAGCGCTCATTTGCACGAACCATGGCGCGCTCGATGAAGAGACCGTCGATACGGCTCGGGTTCTCGATCGCGTCGGTCAGGCCGCGGCCGGGCTCCAGGTCGAGCGCGAGCGCTCCGGTGCCGAAGTGCACGTCGAGATCGAGCAGCGCCGTCGAGCGATGCGCCTTCTCACCCAGCAGCCAGGCGAGGGAAGTCGCGATCGTCGAAGCGCCGACGCCGCCGCGAACGCCGATCACCGCCGCCATCACGTGCGGCTTGTCGGCCTGTGCTTCGCCCCGCGGACCCGACAAGATCATCTGCGCATGCGCGAAAGTGTCGCGCAGCTGATCGACCGTGAAGGGCTTCAGCAGATAATCGTGGATGCCGCTCGCGACGAGGTCGCGATAGAGCCGCACGTCGTTGACGGTGCCGGCTGCAATCACGATCGTGCCTGGCTCGCAGACTTCCGCTAGCGCGTTGATATCGTTGAGCGGATCGCCCGACTCGCTCAGGTCGACGAACAGGATGTTCGGACTTGCCGAGACCGAGAGCGACTGAACCGCATTGCGCAGTCCGCCCTTGTTGACCTTCTCCGGCGACCAGCCGTGCTCGACGGCCACCGGCCGAAGCATGTCGGCCGTGGCATCGTCGCACACGAAGGCGGTGAAGGGATCGCGAAGTCCCGCGCGTGCCTGAAATGGCGCGTTCATCAGTTGCCCCCCTTGACGCTGACGGACTGCAGACCCTTTTGGCCGGTCGGCGGCGCCGTCTTGTAGAGATTGATGGCCTTGGTCGAGGCCGCGTTGTTGCCGAGGTCCGTACCTTCACGGCCGTGGACCAGATCTTCCGGATTGGCGACCATCGCCGCGATCGCGGAGTTCACCCCGCAACCGAAGTTCGACATCGTGCGGTTGTTGAAGTTCGGCTGCGATGGAACGCTCCAGTTCGGGCAGCCGGGAACCTCCGCACGGGCGCGGCTGACAATCACGCGCACCGAACCGGGAGCCACCGCGCCGGCAGTCACCGGAGCGCCGGGCTGGATCATCATTCCATAATTGCCGGCGACCTGCGCGACTTCGTAGCGAGCCGCGTCGGCGTAGGGGGCATCGACGTAGATCGAGTCACCGTATCCGACATCGAGGCCGCGGAACCACGCGTCGAGGCGGGCCTTCTCCGCCGGCGCCAGCGATCCGCCGGGAGCGGCGGCGTCAAACACGTAGTCTGCGCGCGTCACTACAGGCACGTTGACCGGCTCGACGCCACGGTCGGCAAGATCGCCCCGATTCGCATGATAGCTGCACCCGGCGAGCGCCGCCGAGGCGATCAGCAGGAGACCGAATTTCGAACGCATGGCAGCATCCTTCCTAAGCGAGCGGCGGGTCACAGCTTGAACCCTGGAGCGGCGGTGGCAGCAGCGCCGGTCACCATGCCGGGAGCTGGAGCGGGGACGCGGGCGGCGGGGCCGCTCACGCCCTTGAAGTTCTGACCCTCGAGCACCGTCTCGGCATCGGTCGGCATGCGGTAGCCTCTGGTCGGCGACGCAAGCTGCGTCGAAACCGGACGAACCAGGTAGGGGGTCACGATAATGACCAGCTCGGTCTCATTCCGCTGATACTGTGTCGAGCGGAACAGCGCGCCGAGAATGGGCAAGTCACCCAGGAACGGCGCCTTGGCGATGCTGTTCGATGCGTGGTTCTGAAGCAGGCCAGCGATCATGAAAGACTGACCGGAACCGAGTTCGACGGTAGTCTCCGCACGGCGCGTGGTCAGCGCCGGGACGGTAAAGCCGTTGAGCTTGACCGAGCCGGCATCGCTGAGCTCGCTCACTTCGGGGCGAACCCGCATCGAGATGCGGCCGTCCTGGAGAACGATGGGCGTGAACGCCAGCCCGACGCCAAATTGCTTGTACTCGATCGTGACCGCGCCCAGCGATTGCGAGACCGGGATCGGGAACTCACCGCCCGCAAGGAAGCTCGCGGTCTCGCCCGAAAGCGCGGTCAGGTTCGGCTCGGCGAGCGTCGTGATGAAACCGTCGTTCTGCAGCAGATCGAGTGTTCCCAGGAGATCGGTTCCGAAGATGTGGCCGAACAAGCCAAGCGTCGTTCCGCCAGCGATATTGTTGAACGTGACGGTGCTGTTAGTGGTGTCGATCGCGCCGGCGTTGCCCTGGCCGATGTTGAACAGCGTCCTGCCGGAGCTGTGGTTCAGAAGGTTCACTCCGACCGACTTCAGCGCCGAGCGATTCACCTCCGCGACGCGGACTTTGAGAAGCACCTGGAGCGGAGTTGCGACCTTGAGGCGGCTGACGGGAACGATGTTCAGCGCAGCGCCTTCCTTGGTGACGTCGACGCCCGGATTCAGAGCGGCCTTCACCAACATCTCGGCTTGGGCCGCGTCCTCGGGCGAGGCGACCGTGCCATTGATCACGGCGACCTGGCCGACTGTGCGGACGTCGATGTTCGCGTCCGGCATTGCCTGGTGCAGGATATCGTTGATGTCGCTGATGTTCTGGTTGACGCGAACCTTGGCGCCATAGACCACCGAGCCGTCCGCCGCCGTCGCGATGACGGTCGCTTCGCCGATGTCCTTGCCGAAAAGATTAATCTGATGCGCGTTGTTGACGTACACGTCCGCGGCCTTCGGGTTCGAAGTCCAGACGCTCGCCACCGCACGCGGCAGATTGATCATCTGACCCTCGCCGACGTTGAGGAGGACCTGGGCCGTCGGGCGGTACGAGCCGGACGCATAAGCCCCGGGCTGCGCAGCGCTTGCCGTGGTCGGCGCCGCAACCGCGGTCAGGCCAACGGCCAGCGCGGCAAGCGCGGTGCCGAGGCGTGCCCGGCTGGTGATGTTGCGAGTCTTCATCTTAGCGAGCTCCCACCCGAACACGTGTTAATTGACCTGATTGCCACGAACGACGCGGACGCCACTCGGGCTTGGCGAAGCTCCAGCTCCCGCGACACCTGCGATCGCCTGGCCCAGGCCTTTGCCCATTGCCGCCATCGCATTGGCAATCTGATTCTGCTCCGGACGGGCCGGGACGGTGCGGCGCTGGAAGCGCGAGACGTCGCCGCCGGTCGTGAACGTCGTGTTCGAATCGCCCGGGCGGTTGGCCATGGCGAGCAGCATCTGCTTCTCCTGCGTCGGATTGGCGCCTGCCGGCACCTTCACATCACCCGAGGCGACAGCGCGCTCCAGGTCCGAGTCATTGTCGGCGATCGAGCGCAGCGACAGCGACAATGTGCCGAGGCTCTGCGCGACCGCGATCTTCTCCGCGATGCGCGGCGTGACCTCGAGTGTCACGTTTGAGAAGGTCTTCACGACGGTCTTGCCGTCCTTGTCCTTCTCGTCCGTGCGTTGGTCGGTCGCGAGGACGCGCAGGTTGCGGATGATCGTCTCGGAAACCTTGAGCGGAGGACCGTCGCCACCACCTTCGACATTCGAGGTAAGGACCATATCGACGTGATCGCCAGGGAACACGAATCCGGCGACGCCGCTCGACACGTTCACGGGAACGGTGATGGCGCGCATGCCGGGGCCAAGCGCCGCGGCGAGGAAGCCGCGATCCTGCGGGCCGACGAGCGAACCGCGGGTGACCGGCTGACCGGCGGTGATCGCATAGCGAACGACCGTGCCCATCAGCGAGCTCGGATTCGAATCCGTCGAGCCCTCGACGTAGTAAGCGCTCTGCATCAGCTCCTTCGGCCAGGGCTGGAAGGTGAAGCTGTCGGCATCGATGATCGTGCCGACGGGCAGCGCCTTCTTGGCGACGAGCACTTTCGGTCCCACCGGAACGGCCTGTGCGGCTGCAGCCTGGGGCGCCGAAGCGCCGGCGAACATATTCTTGGCCATGATCGCGGTGACCACCGCAATGA
The DNA here is from genome assembly GCA_035555035.1 of Sphingomicrobium sp. GTDB lineage: Bacteria > Pseudomonadota > Alphaproteobacteria > Sphingomonadales > Sphingomonadaceae > Sphingomicrobium. The sequence continues at coordinate 21,179 of DATMHG010000101.1, read as the reverse complement.
CCAGCGCTCCAACGAGCAGCGCGAGCTTCTTCACATCCATGGCGCGATCGCCTCCCCTAGAAGGGCCCTCAGAACTGCCTCAGACATCAGGCAAAATGGTTAAGATATGGTTGGGCTAGAATCGCGAGGGCACCGAAGGCGATTGCCACCCCGTATGGAATTTCAGGACGTCCTTCCCGGCGCTTGGCGCGATGCCAGACGAGCAGACCGATCGTCAGCAGGCCGCCGGCAAGCGACATCAGGACAAGAAACTTGATTGTTAATCCAGGTGGGAACCACAGCGCGAGCGCGGCCGCGAGCTTGACATCGCCGCCACCCATCATCCCGGCATAGAAAGCTGCCGCCAGCACGAGAAATACGAGAACCGCTCCCGCGATTTGAATCGGGACCTCGGGCCAAAGCGAGAGAGGAACCGCCATCCAGTAGACGGGCGCGAGCAGCGCCACGGCGAGGTTGAGCTTATTCGAAATGGTGAAAGTCCGCGCGTCGATTGCCGCCGCCACGACGAGGAGCGTCGCGAGCACGATCAGCAGCAATTGAGTAAATGCGGAATTGAACATGAGGTGAGGCTCTAGACGGTACGGCTTTCCAATTCGTAACCGGGGCTCCAGAGGTGGAATAGGCGAATGATTAACTTGGACATTTTGATTGTAGGCGGCGGCATTGCCGGCGCCAGCGTCGGCGCGGAGATCGCAGGCAAGCGCAGCGTTCTGATCCTCGAGGCGGAGGAGCATTGCGGCTATCATTCGACGGGCCGATCGGCCGCTTTCTTCCTGGAAAGCTACGGCGGCCCCGTGGTCGCCGAGCTCTCGACTGCATCAGGCGAATTCCTTCACCGCCCGCCGGGAGATTTTTGCGACAACGGCTTTCTTCACGCGCGCGGAGCCCTTCATTTATCTCAGTCGGGTTGGCCGGAGCTGCCGCCAAAGGTCCCGGCTCGTCGTGTCGAACGCGACGAGCTCGAGCGGATGATGCCCGGGATCAAGCCACGGTGGATCAAGGCGTTGTTCGAGCCGGGTTGCGCCGATATCGACGTCGCCGGACTGCACGCGGCCTTTCTGCGCCAGTTCCGTCGCCGCGGCGGCACGGTCCAGACCAATGCCCGGCTGGTGAGCGCCCGTCGCGAGGGAGGCTCGTGGAGGGTCGTAGTTGCGGACGGCTCCGAGTTGGTTGCGGGAGTCATTGTCGATGCCGCGGGCGCATGGGGCGATAGCGTGGCCGAAAGCTGCGGAGCGAGACGCCTCGGAATCGCGCCGAAGCGCCGGACGATGGTCCAGCTCCGCGTCGGCCGCGGCGGCCTCAAGGATCTGCCGCTGGTCAACGATGCCGAGGGCAATTTCTACTTCAAGGGAGAGACCGACAATTCGATCTGGCTCAGCCCGCACGACGAGATCGACACCGACCCGTGCGACGCGGCGCCCGAGGAAATCGACATCGCGACCGCCATCGATCGATTTGAAGGCGTGGTGGATTGGCCGATCGAGCGGATCGAGCGCAGCTGGGCGGGGCTCAGGAGTTTTTCGCCCGACCGCGTCCCTGTCTACGGCTTCGACCCTGAAGTGCCAGGTTTCTTCTGGTGCGCGGGGCAGGGCGGATTTGGAATCCAGACCTCGCCCGCCACCGGCAAGCTCTGTGCCTCGCTCCTCCTCGACGAACAGCCGGACGGCAGCATCGCGCACATCGACGCGCGCGCCTTCTCACCATCCCGATTTTCATGAGGAATGGGGGAGGCCGGTGTGAGCCTCCCCCCACCGGCTTTCAACGAACAGGGGGAACGAGAGAGTCGGTGATTCTCGCGGATAAATGCCTCCACGCGTGGGCGGACAAGTGAACTTTAGTTCATCACAAGCGATGTAATGTTCGCTGCTTGTCGGCCTCCTCGCAGGCGAGCGCGTCGACGCGGTCGTTCTCGACATGGCCGCTGTGGCCCTTCACCCAATGCCATTCGACGCGATGCGGCGCGGCGGCCTCGATCAGCTCCTGCCACAGCTCGGCGTTCTTTACCGGCTTCTTGTCCGACGTGCGCCAGCCGTTGCGTTGCCAATTGTGAATCCAGCGTGTGATCCCGTCGCGGACATACTGGCTATCGGTGTGAAGCTGCACCCGGCAGGGTCGCTTGAGCGCCTCGAGGCCTTTGATCGCCGCGAGCAATTCCATCCGGTTGTTGGTCGTCAGCGGTTCGCCGCCCGATAGTTCGCGCTCCTTGTTCCCCATGCGAAGAAGCGCAGCCCAGCCGCCCGGCCCGGGATTGCCGCGGCAGGCGCCGTCCGTGAAGATCTCGACCAGGTCAGTCAGGCGACGAGCTCGCGCGGAAGCTTGAAGATCATGCGCTCGGGGCTGTGGTTCGCGACCTCTTCGGTCACGGTAAAGCGGGCCTGCAGTGCGGCGATGACTTCGCCCACCAGAACCTCGGGTGCCGAGGCGCCAGCAGTGATCCCCAACGTGGCGGGACTGCCCAGCCAGTCCCAGTCGATGTCACTTGCGCGTTCGATCAAGCGCGAAGGCACGCCGATGCGTTCGGCAACTTCGGCGAGCCGGAGGGAATTGCTGCTGTTGGGGGCACCGATGACCAGCATCCGGTCGCATTCAGCGGCGATCGCCTTCACTGCAGCCTGGCGATTCGAAGTCGCGTAGCAAATGTCCTCACTGCGGGGCGCGCGGATCGCGGGGAACCGTATCTTGAGCGCCTCCACGATGGCGGCAGTGTCGTCGACCGACAGGGTGGTCTGCGTGAGGAAGGCAAGATTTGCAGTATCGGAAATGTTGAGGTCGGCGACGTCCTCGACCGTTTCGATCAGCGTGATCGATCCCGCGGGCACCTGGCCGAATGTGCCGATCACTTCCGGGTGTCCGGCATGGCCGATGAATAGGATGTGCCGCCCTTCCTCGATCAGCCGTTGGGCCTGCCGATGGACTTTGGAGACGAGTGGACAGGTCGCGTCGACGTACGTCAGGCCGCGATCCTGCGCCTCCGCCGGCACGGACTTGGGCACGCCGTGGGCCGAGAAGACCACCGGCCGGTCGTCGGGGACTTCGTCGAGCTCGTCGACGAACACCGCACCCATCTTCTTGAGCCGCTCGACGACGAAGCGGTTATGCACGATCTCGTGGCGGACGTAGACGGGCGTGCCGAACCGTTCGAGCGCCAGCTCGACGATCTGGATCGCGCGATCGACGCCCGCGCAGAAACCGCGCGGAGCAGCAATCAGGACGCGAAGGGGAGGGAGTGGGCTGTGGGGTTCAGGCACGGTGCAGGCCATGTAAGGCATCGCTTGCAGCCTTAGAAGGCCCTTCCTATGAAGCCCGCCACGCACATTTCCCCCTCAAGGATTCATCCCAAGTGAAGCTTCGCCTCGCCGCAATCGCCGCCGTAATCCTGCTCAGCGCCTGCCGGCACGCCGGTGACATCACGGCCGAAAATGGCGGCGGCATCTATGCGGTGCGCAGCGCTTGCCCAATTCCCGGCGTTCCGGCCGGCACCGGCGACCTCACTCTTTTCAATCCGCCGGGCAGCACCGACGCAAGCGCGATAGACGTCAGCGCCGAGATTACGCAGCTGCGGGCCTCCTGCCAGAACGCGGGCAACGATATTGTCTCGACGGCGACTTTCACGATCACGGCGCTCAGGCGCGATGCCGGTCCCGCCCGGCAGGTCGTCGTACCCTATTTCGATGTTGCGCTGCAGGGCGGCCAGACCGTCGCCGCCAAGAGGATCGGGCAAGCCGTCCTGAATTTTCCAGCGGGCGATATGCACGCGATGACTCGTGTCCAGGCCACGGTGCGCGTCAACCGCGCCACCGCCACTCTTCCGGCGAGGGTCCGGCAGATCCTCACGCGACCGCGCAAAGCCGGCGAAGCCGAGGCGGCGGTGGATCCGCTTGCCGATCCTGCCGTCCGCAGCGCGGTCGCCAATGCGACCTTCGAGCATTTGATCGGCTTCCAGCTGACCCAGGATCAGCTCAAGTACAACGCAACTCGTTAGGACTTCACCGAAACTCGCGTTGACTCCGTTTGTGCGCGCGGCCAAGGCACGCGCGTCGCCGGAGGCTCGCTTCCGGATGGCCACGCGGGAGAGTTCGCACGCAAGTGCGACGCCGAAGGAGCAACCGCCCCCGGAATCTCTCAGGCTCAAGGACCGCGCGCGCCAGGACAGTCTGGAAAGAGCTCGCCGAATAAGCGAGCCGCCGAAGGGGCAAAGCTCTCAGGCGCTAGGGACAGACGGGGGCGACAGGTCGAAGCCGTTGGGGGTGGAGGCTGTCGCCGAAACGTCTTTGGAGCGCGTGATGAGCCGAGAAGTCCATTCGGGTCCGACCGACGAGACCCAGGCCCGCGGAACGCCGTACAGCGGCGACCCCGAAGGCGGCGCCGGCACTCAGCCACAGCCGCTCGACAAGCTCCCGCTCGATTCCTGGCATCGCTCCAAAGGCGCACGGATGGTGCCGTTCGCCGGCTACGAAATGCCGGTCCAGTACGAAGGCATCATGGCCGAGCATTTGTGGACGCGCGAGAATGCCGGCCTGTTCGACGTCAGCCACATGGGCCAGCTGTTCATCCATGGCCGCGCCGTCGACGCTGAGCTCGAACGGCTGATGCCGGGCGACTTTCGCGACGCCAAGGACATGAAGCCCAAATATTCGCTGCTGCTCAACGAGGACGGCGGGATTATCGACGATTTGATGGCGACGCGTCGCGGCGAGGATTTCTACGTCGTCGTGAACGGCGCGACCAAATACATCGACATCGATCAGCTGCGAAACCGCATGCCGCCTGAGATCATCGTCGATCATATGAGCCAGCAGGCGCTGCTCGCGCTGCAGGGTCCCCGCGCGGCAGAAGTGCTCGATTCCGCGATCCCCGGCGTGGCCGATCTCGGCTTCATGCAGGCTGGACCGTTCCACGCCTTCGGGCACGCGCTGTGGATCAGCCGGTCGGGCTACACCGGCGAGGATGGATTCGAGATTTGCGTGCCGGCGACGACCGCTCAGCAACTCGCGGACTGGCTGGTCGCCGACGAGAGGGTGAAGCCGATCGGCCTCGGCGCCCGCGATTCGCTGCGGCTCGAAGCCGGCTTGCCGCTCTATGGCCACGATCTGGACGACCGAACGACGCCGGTCATGGCGGGCCTCAATTTCGCGATCAACAAACGGCGGCGCGCCGAAGGCGGCTTTGCCGGAGCCGATCGGATCCTTTCCGAGCTTGCCAACGGCCCGCCGGTGCTTCGCGTCGGCTTCGAAATCGACGGACGTCAGCCGGTGCGCGAGGGCGCACTCGTGCTCACGGACGAGGGGAATGAGGTCGGGCGGATCACCAGCGGCGGCTTCTCCCCTTCGCTGCAGCGCCCGATCGCCATGGGCTATGTCGGGATCACCTTCGCCGAGCCCGAAACGGCGCTGAAGCTCGAGCAGCGCGGCAAGCTGTTCGATGCGCGCGTCGCGCCGATGCCGTTCGTCCCCCACCGCTATTACCGCAAGGGAGCCGCCTGATGCCTGTCTACTTCACCAAAGAGCATGAATGGATCCGGGTCGAAGGCGACACGGCGACCATCGGCATTTCGGAGCACGCGCAGGAGCGGCTCGGCGACATCGTTTTTGCCGAAGTGCCGGAAGTGGGACGGCACGTCAGCAAAGGTCAGGAAGCCGCCGTCGTGGAATCGGTGAAAGCCGCTTCGGACGTTTACTCGCCCGTCTCCGGCGAAGTGACTGAAGGCAACAGCAAGGTCACGGACGATCCCTCGATCGTGAACAGCGATCCCGAGGGGCAGGGCTGGTTTTTCAAGCTGAAGCTCGACAATCCGGGCGAGCTCGACGGCCTCATGGACGAGGGCGCCTATCGCGAATGGGTCAAGACGCTTTGAGCGGAGGAATTGCATCGACCAGCAAATGGGACGCGGCGGATTACGCGCGCGTCGGCGGCTTCGTCGCTGAGCTCGGCGGTGCGGCGCTCGACCTGCTCGACCCGCAGCCGGGCGAGCGGATCCTCGACGTGGGTTGCGGCGACGGGACGTTGACCAGGAAGATCATCGAGCGGGGCGCGACCGTGCTCGGGATCGACAATTCGCCCGAGATGATCGCAGTGGCTCGTGCCAAAGACATTGACGCGATATTCATGGACGCGGCCGACATGACCTTCAGCAGCGTGTTTGACGCAGCTTTCTCCAATGCGACTTTGCACTGGGTGCTGGAGAAGGAGCAGGCCGCCCGGGCGATCTTCCGCGCCGTCAACGCGGGCGGACGCTTCGCCGGCGAGATGGGTGGCGAAGGCAATATCGACAAGCTTCGCGAGGCGCTCGACGAGGAGCTGGTCATTCGCGGCTATGTCCCGCCGGTCGAAGCGGCGAACTGGTATGCTTCTCCGGACGAGTTCGCCGCCGTTTATGAGGCGGCCGGATTCGAGCAGGTCGACGCGCGGCTGATCGAGCGCCCGACGCAGATCGAACATGGCGTTGCTCAATGGGTGACGACTTTCCGTCGTGGTTGGCTCGACCGCGCTGGCGTGCCCGAGGACGAGCGCGCCGAGATCGGCGCCGCCGTCGCCGACCGCTTCGGCTCCAACATCGCCGATTACGTCCGCCTTCGCTTCATAATGCGGAAGCCGGCATGATCGCTGCTCTGCTCATGCTCGCCCAGATCGTACCCGTCCCCGCGGAGCCGAAGCCCGTCGCGACGACCATCGCCGCCATTCGCGCCAATCCGAAAAAGTTCGACGGCCAAATCGTGCGCGTGCGTGGTTACGTGAATCGCTGCGAGCCGCTGTCATGCTGGATCGAGGAGCGCACCCGCGACGCCGGAGGCTCGGGCGGTGCGCATTTGTCTATCGCGACCGATCGTAAGTTTGATGCGACGATTAAGCCGCTGCTCCCGACCTATGTCGAATTCGATGCTCGCGTTGATGCGGCATGTCTGACTCCCAGTACCGGAAATAGCATCAAAGTCTGTGCCGATCGCGTGCCTGAGCTCACCATTGTCAGTTTGCGCGGGGTCGTTTCGCCCGAACCTCCACCAATCGAGAATTGACGAAATGCGTTATCTTCCCCTTTCCGACGCCGACCGCAGTGAGATGCTGCGCGTCATCGGTGCAGGTTCGATCGACGAGCTGTTCCGCGACGTGCCCGAAGAGGCTCGGCTTAACGGTCCCATCCACGGCTTGCCGATGCACGCGTCGGAAATGGCGGTCGAGCGGCACATGGCCGCGCTGTCGCGCAAGAACATGGTCGCGGGCGATGTGCCGTTCTTCCTCGGCTGCGGTGCTTACAAGCACCACATCCCGGCGAGCGTCGATCACATCATCCAGCGCGGCGAGTTCCTGACCAGCTACACGCCCTACCAGCCCGAAATCGCGCAGGGCACGCTGCAGATGCTGTTCGAGTTCCAGACGCAGGTCGCGCGCCTGTTCGGCTGCGAAGTCGCCAACGCGTCGATGTACGACGGCTCGACCGCGATGTGGGAAGCGATCGTCATGGCGCACCGCATCACGCGGCGGAACAAGACGATCATCTCCTCGGGCGTGCATCCGCACTACGTCAGCGTCGCGAAGACGATGGCGAAGTTCACGGAGGACCAGCTCGAGACGTCGCTGCCCGATCTGACGGCCGAGACGGACGCGCAGCAGTTGATCGGCGCCATTGACGCGGAGACCAGCGCCGTAGTGGTCCAGTATCCCGACATCCTCGGCCGCATCACCGACCTGACGCCGGTCGCCGAAGCGGCGCACGCGGCGGGCGGGCTGCTGATCGTGGTCTTGACTGAGCCGGTCGCGCTCGGGCTGATCCGCTCGCCTGGCGAAATGGGCGCGGACATCGTCGTCGGCGAGGGGCAGAGCATCGGCGTCGGCTTGCAGTTCGGCGGCCCCTATGTCGGCCTCTTCGCCTGCCGCGAGAAGCACGTGCGCCAGATGCCGGGCCGTCTTGCCGGCGAAACCGTCGACGCCGAAGGCAAGCGCGGCTTCGTTCTGACCCTCTCGACCCGCGAGCAGCACATCCGGCGCGAGAAGGCGACGTCGAACATCTGCACCAGCTCGGTGCTGTGCGCGCTAGCGTTTACGGTCCACCTCACCTTGCTCGGGGAGAAGGGGCTGCGCCAGCTCGCTTCCTTGAATCACGCGCGCGCGTGCGAGGCGGCAGACCGGCTTTCGGCAATCCCCGGGGTCAGCATCGTCAACGATAGCTTCTTCAACGAATTCACGGTGAAGCTTCCGGTGGAAGCGCGCCCGGCAGTCCACGCTCTGGTCGAGCGCGGGGTACTCGGCGGCGTTTCGCTTGGCCGCCTCTATCCCGGTGTCGACGCGCTTCAGAACGGATTGGTCGTGGCCGTTACCGAAACGGCGACTGACGAGGACATCTCTGCCCTCGACGCTGCCCTGAAGGAGGTGGTCCAATGACCGTCAATCCGTCGGGCTGGCGGCCCTCCACACCCGCCAATGAGAAAGGCGAAGCGCACACGGTCACCGGCAACCGCGCCCTAATGCTCGAAGAGCCGCTGCTGTTCGAGATCGGAAGCACCGATCAGACGGGTGTCGACTTCGAACGTGCTCCTGCGAAGGCAGGAGCCCAGAGGTTGGCAGGGCTGGCGAGATCACGCCCGATCGACCTCCCCGGCCTCAGCGAGCCCGAAACCGTACGCCACTACACTCGCCTTTCGCGCCAGAATTACGCGATCGACCTCGGTCTTTTCCCGCTCGGCTCGTGCACGATGAAGCACAATCCGCGCTTGAACGAGAAGGTCGCGCGGCAGCCCGGCTTCGCCGACGTCCACCCGCTTCAGCCGCAGGAGACGGTCCAGGGGGCCCTTCAAGTGATCAACGAGCTCGCCTTCTGGCTGCTCGACCTCACCGGCATGTACGGTGTGGCGATGAGCCCCAAGGCGGGAGCCCACGGCGAGCTCTGCGGTCTGCTCTGCATCCGCGCTGCGCTGGAGGCGAGGGGCGATAAGCGCGAGGTGGTGCTGGTGCCGGAGAGCGCCCACGGGACAAACCCCGCAACCGCCGCCTTCGCCGGCTATCGGGTCGAGAACATCCCCGCGAACGCCGCTGGCCGGGTCGACCTGGACGCGCTAAAGGCGCGCCTCGGGCCCGACGTCGCCGCGGTGATGATCACCAACCCGAACACCTGCGGCCTGTTCGAGCCGCAGATGAAGGCGATCAGCGACGCGGTCCATGCGGCCGGCGCCCTCGTCTATTGCGATGGCGCGAACTTCAACGCGATCGTCGGCAAGGTGCGGCCGGGCGACCTCGGCATCGATGCGATGCATATCAACCTGCACAAGACTTTCTCGACTCCGCACGGCGGCGGTGGACCTGGGTCGGGTCCGGTGGTCCTCTCGGAAGCGCTTGCGCCTTACGGACCGCTGCCATTCGTCGCGAAGATGCCCGATGGCAGCTTCAAGATCGTCGAGGAGGAGAATGCGGGCGAGGAGCATCCCAACGCGTTCGGACGCATGGTCGCCTTCCACGGCCAGATGGGCATGTTCACGCGGGCGCTCGCTTACATCCTCAGCCACGGCGCCGACGGCCTCAAGCAGGTCGCCGAGGATGCGGTGCTCAACGCCAATTACATCCTTCGCAGCCTCGAAGACGTGCTCGAAGCGCCGTTCGCGAAGAGCGGCCCGTGCATGCACGAAGCGATCTTCTCCGACCGCGGTTTTGACGGCGACATCAACACGCTCGATCTCGCCAAGGCGCTGATCGACGAAGGCTTCCACCCGATGACCATGTACTTCCCGCTGGTCGTCCACGGCGCGATGCTGGTCGAGCCGACCGAGACCGAATCGAAGGCGAGCCTCGACCAGTTCATCGCCGCGCTGCGCTCGATCGCCGAGCGGGCGAGGGCTGGCGACGAGAGCCTCAAGGCCGCGCCTATTTACGCGCCGCGCCGCCGCCTTGACGAGACCTTGGCGGCGCGAAAGCCGGTGCTAGTCTACAAGGATCCGCTGCCCGCACAGGCAGCCGAGTAGGGAGAAGGCAAGTGAACGCGCATGGGGGGAATTGGCTGACGGCGTTGCTGCCGTTCGTGATCATTGGCGTGGTGATTGCGCTGCGCTTGCGTTCCATGAGTCGAGAGCGGCCGCTCAAGGTCGGCACTTTGTGGATCGTCCCGATCGTCTATCTCGCGATCGTCGGCTCGATGCTGTTCGCGCTTCCACCGACCGTTGCCGGCTGGGCGTTAATCGCCGCGGGGGTGGTCGCCGGGGCGGTGCTGGGCTGGCACCGGGGAAAGCTGATCCGGATCGAGAGGAATGCCGACACCGGCCAGCTGATGCAGCGCGCGTCGCCTCTTGCGATGCTTCTGCTCATCGCGCTGATTGTTTTGAAGCTCGGAGCCCGCGCGATTTTCGGCGAGACCGCCGCGGCGCAGCCGGGAAGCACCGGGATGCTGATGACCGATGCCTTCATCGGCTTCGCTCTCGGCCTGCTTAGCGCAACCCGGCTGGAGCTCTACCTGCGCGCGCGCAGCATTGTCGAGAATGGGTGAGGGACGGCGCTTCTACGAGGCTCCGGATCAGGGCCTCCGCCGTTCGGCACCCGCAGCGCTGCGCAACCGCGAGCCGATCGGCGAAGTCCTTGGCGAATGGCTGCCCGAGAGCGGCCTCGTCCTCGAGATCGCGAGCGGCACCGGGGAGCACGCCGTCTTTTTCGCCGAGCGCTTTCCCAATCTCGAATGGCAGCCGAGCGACCTCCATCCCGACGCCCTCACATCGATCGAGGCATGGCGCGAGAGTTCGGGCGTGGCGAACGTCCGAGCGCCGCTCCGGATCGATGCTTCCTCGCCCGACTGGCCCGTTGAGCATGCCGATGCGGTCCTGAGCATCAACATGGTGCACATCAGTCCCTGGGTTTCGGCACTTGGCCTCCTGAACGGCGCGGCGCGGATTCTGCCGCCTTCAGGCCCGCTCATCCTGTACGGGCCGTGGCTTAAAGCCGACATCGAAACGGCGCCGAGCAATGTCGCGTTCGATACCGATCTCAAGTCGCGCGACCCTGAATGGGGGCTGCGCTCGGTCGGGGAATTTGCGGCAGCAGCCGAAGAGCGGGGTCTCGGAGTCGAAGAGATACGCTCGATGCCGGCGAATAATATGATGCTGCTGCTTCGCCGGCACTAACCGGCGGCGCGCTGCCGCTCCTGCTGTTCGCCGACCCATGCGACGAGTTGCGGCAAGGCGAGCACCCGATTGAAGATGATCCCGCACGCTTCCCCGTCATTCCAGCGGACAGCACCCTGCTCCGGAGGCAGCCCGGGCAAGGTAACCGTCACCTGCGCTCCCACAGGCAGGCCGTTCGGCGCTTCCACGCGCACCCCGCCCTGGGAAATATTCACGACGCTCGTGCGATGAACCACTGCGTCGTCGCGAATCCATGCGGTGCAATACACTTCGAGACGCGGCATGCGCGGACGCGGCGAGTCCGCCGGGGCGGTGATCAGCGACAAGATGTCGATCGGCGCGTCGAAGCTAATTCCGACGAGCTCGTCCTTGACCCAAAGCGTGGTGCCGGCGACCGGCTCTCCCTGCTTCAGTTCGACGGAGACCCGCGTTCCCACGGGAATCGCGGAATAGACGCGGATCAGCATTCCGCCGGCGGAGATATTCCGGATCAGGCACAGCTCCCGCCTGTCGTCGACGATCAGAGCGCCGACTCTCAGCAGGCTCATGTGGCGTTCGTCGTGACGTCGCTCGGGCATGCCCGGAGGCAAAGTCGCGAGGGAATAGAGGGTGGTCTCGATGGGTTCTTCGTCCAACATGAGGCTTCCCGACAAAGCAGAACAAATATGCCGATCGGTCCCGACCAAAGCCGGACCGCCCCACGCGATGCGAATAGGCTCCGATGGTTTACCACTTGGTTGCAGTTGCACCGGAGTGGAGCTTGTTCGAACTGTTTGCGACGGCCATTGCCGACGCGTAAGGATTGCCACGGAGGTCGGGCATGATTGTACGCTTCCTGCTGATTTCGGCCGCGGCGTTGGCAAGCGCTTCGCCGCTGTTCGCTCAGGTCCAGTCCAATGCGGGCCAATCGTCTGCGCCGCAAAACATCGACAGGACCACCCAGGCGGAGGACCTCAAGGTCAGAACCGATGCCTATGAGCGCATGACGGTGCCTGTGCGCGTTTCCGGATCGGGCCCCTATCGTTTCCTCGTCGACACTGGCGCCGATCGGACGGCGATTTCGCGCGAGCTTGCAGCGCATCTCAATCTGACGACCGGCCGAGAGGTCGAGCTTCACACCACGACCGGGGCCAGCCAGGTCTCGACCGCGACCATCCCCGAGATCCAGCTCACTCGCAAAGCGGTGAAAGGGATCGAGGCGCCGCTGCTCGACAGCGTCAACATCGGGGCAGACGGGATTCTCGGTACGGACTCGCTTTCGCTTCAGCGCGTCGAATTCGATTTCAAGGCGCAGACCATGTCGGTTGTTCCCGCCGGTGCTCCGGACTTTGCCGACGAGCCGGGCACGATCGTCGTCGAGGCAAGGCGGCGCAACGGACGCCTGATCGTCACCGACGCGACCGCCAACGGCAGGCATATCACCGTCGTGGTCGACACCGGATCCCAGGTCACGATCGGCAACGAGGCGCTTCGCCGCACTCTGCAGGCGAAGGATCTCCTGCCTGAGACGCACCCGGTCGATCTGATCTCCGTCACCGGTGAGCACCTCGCCGGCGACTACATGTTCCTCAAGAATCTCGAAATGGGTGGAGTTGGCCTCACCAACCTCGCCGTGGTGTTCGCGCCAGCGCACACGTTCCACCAGCTCAAGCTCGACGACAAGCCGGCGCTGTTGCTCGGCATGAACGCGATGCGCGCATTCAAGAAGGTATCGATCGATTTCGCGAGCCGGCGCATGCGCGTGATCGTGCCGCAGACTAGCGAGCTTCAAACGGAGTTCGCCTCCCGGCCATGGTTCGGAGTGCCCGCGGTCGGCCGTTAGGCGGCATCCAGCCGCTCATTTCACACCTCGAATTGTGTTGCGCCGAAAGCGTGTCCTAGAAGGACATGAACCGCCATTTTGGTGAGGATTCGAGCAGTTCAGGTGGACAAGCCAGGCCGGCAGCAGTGGCTCGATCAGCAGCCTGCGTTCAACCGTGATCGTCGGCCGGTCGTCGTGCTCTCGGCCAACAGCTGCTGGAATCTTCTGAACTTCCGCAGTGCGTTGATCATCGGCCTGCGAGCCGCCGGCTATCGCCTCGCGGCATTCGCTCCGGCCGATCGGAATGCCGAAGACCTGCGCCGCCGCGGGATAGAGGTTTACGACATGCCGATGGCGCGGTCAGGAATGAACCCGGCGGCCGATGGACGCCTGTTGTTTCGCTATCTTCGCGCCCTGCGAAGCCTGCGCCCCGCGGCTTATTGCGGCTTCACGATCAAGCCGAATGTCTATGGTGCAATTGCCGCGCGCTTCGCTGGCGTTCCGGCGATCAACAATGTGACGGGACTTGGCACGACCTTTCTGACGCACCCGCTGATGTGGCGCTTCGCCGCGCTTCTTTACCGCTTGGCGTTCGGCCGCTCGCACCGGATCTTTTTCCATAATCAGGAGGATCAGCGAATCTTCGTTGAGCAGAAGATCGTTCGAGCCGAGCAGGCGAGAGTGATCCCCGGATCCGGCGTGGACCTCGAGAAGTTCGCTCCTGACGCGAGCGCCGAAACGGGGCCGCCGCGTTTTCTTTTCATCGGCCGAGTGCTGCGCGACAAGGGCATCGGCGAGTTCGTCGCCGCAGCGCGGCAGCTCCGTGCCCGACTGCCGGACGCGCGTTTTCAGATCCTTGGCAACGTCGATCCAGGCAATCCGACATCGGTCAGCCCGGCCGAATTCCAGTCATGGATCGATGACGGCCTGATCGAGCATCTCGGCGAGCACATCGACGTGCGTCCGTTCATCCGCTCCGCCACCGCCGTGGTGCTCCCGAGCTACCGGGAAGGAATGTCGCGCGCTCTGCTCGAAGGTGCCGCGATGGGCAGAGCTTTGGTCGGCTCCGATGTCGCGGGCTGCCGGGAGCTGATCGAGGAGGGCGTCACCGGCGCATTGTGCCGCCCGCGCGATGTGGACTCGCTTGCCGACGCGATGGAGCGGATCGCGCGTATGCCGCCGGATCGGCTGCGCGAGCTCGGCCGGGCTGCGCGACAGAAAGTCGAGCGGGAATTCAGCGAACAGATCGTCGTCGATGCGTATCTCGAAGCGCTCGCCGAAGTGGCGCCTCGCTAGTGCTGCGCATCGTGCACGTCATCGGCGGCCTCGAGCTCGGCGGTGCCGAGACTCTCCTTTACCGCCTGGCAACGCGTCCGTTGCCCGGTGTTGAGCAGGAGGTGATCTGCCTCGGCACCCCTGACTGGTACAGCTCGCGGCTCGAGGAACATGGAGTCAAAGTCCATCATCTCGCAATGAGCTCGCCACTGACGACGCTCACCGGGATTCGGAAATTCGGGGAGCTCCTGCGCAGCCGCGACGCCAATGTGATCCAATCGTGGATGTATTTTGCCAACATGCTCAGCGCGCTGGTCGCTCGGCGGAGCGGCACGCCAATTGTCTGGGGCATCCACAATTCCAGCTTTGAGCGTGTTGGGCTTCCCTCGCGCTTGTGCGCCTATGCCGGCGGAGCGAACGCGCGCCGGTTCGCAAGCTTCGTCGTCAACTGCTCCCGGCATTCGTCCGAGCTGCACGAGAAGCTGGGTTACTCGGTCGTCCCGAACAGAGTGATTCCGAATGGCTATGATGAGTCCGAATTTCGTCCTGACGCACGAGCGCGGACCGCCACACGACGCTTGCTGGAGGTGGACGACGCAACCTTCACAATCGGAAGCGTGGCGCGGTGGCATCCGCACAAGGACATTCCGAACCTGCTCAAGGCAATTCGGATGGCGGCGGATCAAGGCGTCGCGCTCCGCTGCTTTCTGATCGGCCGCGGGCTGGACGAGCACAATAACGAGCTCGCCCTAGAAATCCGCAAGACCCGGTGCTCGGATCTCGTCACTCCCTTGGGCACGCGCAGCGACATGCAAGATCTTGCGCGGGCGTTCGACTTGCACGTGCTCTCGAGCCGGAGCGAAGCATTCCCCAACGTGGTGGCCGAGACGATGTTGTCCGGAACGCCCAACGTTGTGACCGACGTGGGCGATTCCTCGTTCATGGTCGCAGACACGGGCTGGGTCGTGCCGGCCCGCGATCCCGAAGCGCTTTCGGCAGCGATCGTCGAGGCCTGGACCGAATTTTCCCGGCAGCGCGACCGTTGGCAGAGGCGCCGCCGCCGTGCCCGTGAGCGAATTGCGCGCAGCTTCACCTTCGAAAAGATGGCTGAGGCATATCTTCGAATCTGGCGGGAGGTCGCCACCACCTCAAGACCGCAAAGGTGCACTCATGCCGAAGGTTGATCTCGATGCGATCGAGCAGACGAACCGCACGGGCTATCCGCCGCCGTTCGACCGGGAAGTGCAGGGGCGCTGGTACCGGCGCATCGCGCCGACGAGTGGCCTGACGGAGTTCGGGGTCAGCCAAGTGACTCTGAAGCCTGGCGCCTGGTCGTCACAGCGCCATTGGCACAATGGCGAGGACGAGTTTCTCGTCATGCTTTCGGGCGAGGCAGTGCTCGTCGAGGATGACGGACGAACTGTGCTTCGCGTCGGTGATTGCGCCGCTTGGCCCAAGGGCAGCATCAACGGCCATCATCTCCGCAATGAATCCGACACCGATTGCGTCTTTGTTGTCGTCGGCGGGGGCGAGAATAGCGGAGGTGGCTATTCAGACGTCGATCTGATGTTCACGGCCGACGGCGAGTACGTCCATAAAGACGGCTCCCCTTACGGCGAAACGAAGCGACCGGCCTCGGCGGTCGCATTCTGGCGGCGGCGCCGCCGCAGCGCTGCGCCGACTGCGCCGAAGCCCGACAGCATCATTGCCCAGGTCGCCGGCTCCGGCAAAGGCGAGAAGCCCAGCACGATATCGTCGATGACGAGCTGATTGGCCGTTCCGCCGAAGACGACGGACCTGCCGGTGCCGCTGAACGTGAGTGACTGGAAAGCGAACGGGCAGAACAGTGCGCTGAAGGGAGCGCCGCACGACACGGCATTGGTCGGCAAGGCGAGGCTTGCGAGCAAATTGCCGCTCCCGTTCACGCCGTCGAATATCTGCACGAGCCCCGGGTTTTCATTCGCGACGTAAAAGAAACTGATTCCGCTCGTGAAGCCGGCCGAATCCGTGAGGGAGGTCGACGTTCCGCTGGTGAAGAACATGGCAGTGAAGGCGCTCGCCGGGTCGCCCAAGCCGCCGCGCGAGCTCCCGGAACAGTGCGTCCCAGGAGTATTGAGGCACAATGTCAGGGCATTGCTGGCGAAGCTGACGCCCAAGTTGGTCCCGGTTTGGCCATTACTGGCGGTTCCGCCATTGTAGAAGTTGAGGACCTCGATGCCGCTGTTCGCGCCATAGGTTGCGATGTTTTCGAAGTTGATGCTCACCGTGGCGGCGGCGGGAGATGCGGCAAGGCACCCAGCCATGAACGCCGCGATCACAACCGATTTACGCATGTCGTCACCCCGCCCAGCAGATAACCCCGCAGAAGGGTGCAGCGAGTGCTCGCCCCCAAACGCCGACTCGGGAGCGGCATTGATACTCGTTAACTATTCGTTAATCAACGCGAGCCGGGCCGTGTGGGGCAAGTCACGCAGCCTCATATTGCTCGATCACCCAGGGTTCGTCCTGCGCCTTGTCGATCCACTCGGCGACGTGCGGATGAGACAGCACCGCCTTCATGTAGATGCCGGCGAAAGACGGGACCCGAATGCTGTAGGTGATCAGCCGCGTCACAACCGGCGCAAACATCATATCGGCCGCGCACCAGTTGCCGAAAAGGAAGTCCCCGATGCCTCCGAAGCGGGCGCGCGCCTGAGCCCAAAGCTGCAGGATCCGGTTGATCTCCTCGGTCACCTCATCGCTGAGCTCGCGCGCCGGGAAGCTCTTGCGCACGTTCATGGGCAGGTCGCGACGCAGGTTGGCAAAGCCGGAGTGCATTTCCGCGGCCATTGATCGGGCCATGCCGCGGGCGGCTTCGTCTTCGGGCCAATAGAGCGCCGAGCCTTGCCGGTCGGCGAGGAACTCGATGATCGCCAGGCTGTCCCAGACGACGATTTCGCCATCCCACAAGATAGGCACCTTGCCGAGCGAGGGTGCGAACTCATCGCCTTCGCGACGCTTCTCCCAGTCCGCGTCGAACATGGGGACGACATATTCCTCGAACTCTTCGCCCGACTGCTTGCAGGCGAGCCAGCCGCGCATCGACCAGCTGGAATATGCGCGGTTGCCGATGATCAGCTTGAGCAAGTCCAAATCCCTATGCGGTTGCGGCGTCCAGGATTGCGGTTCGTAACTCCGCAATGCCGCTACCCGTTTCGCTCGATGTGGTGAAGATCGCGGGGTGCGCGGCGGGATGTTTCGCCGCCTCGACCATCGTCGTTTCGTACAACGCTCCGAGGGCGGAGGGCTTCACCTTGTCGGCTTTGGTCAGGACGATGTGGTAGCTCACCGCCGCATCGTCGAGCATGCGCATCATCTCGCGGTCGACATCCTTGATGCCGTGGCGCGAATCCACCAGCACCAGCGCCCGCTTGAGGATGGTGCGGCCGCGCAGATAATCGTTCACGAGGGAGCGCCAGCGCTTCACCAGGTCCTTCGGCGCCTCGGCAAAGCCATAGCCAGGCATGTCGACCAGCCGGATCTGCGGCGGCGTACCGACGTCGAAGAAATTGAGCTCCTGCGTCCGGCCAGGCGTGTTTGACGTGCGCGCAAGGCCTTTGCGGCTGGTGAGGGCATTCAGCAGCGAGCTCTTGCCCACGTTCGAGCGGCCGGCGAAGGCAATCTCGGGCACTCCAGCGGCGGGGAGGAACTGAAGTTCCGGCGCGGACTTGAGGAACTCGATCGGCCCGGCGAACAACTTTCGCGCGCGCTCCTCGATCGCCATGTCCGGCCGCGGCATCATGTGTGCACCGGATGCGTGTCCGACAGGTGCAGCCCGAACTTGCGGTAGAGCCACCATTGCTGCGCGATGGTCAGCAGGTTGTTGGTGATCCAGTAGAGCTGAAGGCCGGCCGCGAAGGGCGCCATGATGAACACAAGGAACCAGGGCATGATCGCAAAGATCTGAGCCTGCGCCGGGTCCATCGGCTGCGGGTTGAGCTTCATCGACATCCACTGCGTCGCGCCGACGAGGATCGGAAGCACGCCGATCGCCAGCATGGCGGGCGGCGTGAAGTGGAGCAGCCCGAACAGGTTGACCGGCGTCAGCGGGTCCGAAGCGGAAAGGTCCTTGATCCAAAGGATGAAGGGCTGGTGGCGCATCTCCACGGCGACCAGCAGGCATTTATAGAGCGCGTAGAAAACCGGAATCTGGAGCAGGATTGGGAGACACCCGGCGGCGGGATTGATCTTCTCCGCCTGATACAGCTTCATGATCTCCTGCTGCTGGCGCGCCTTGTCCTCCTTGAAGCGCTCCTGGATCGCCTTGAGCTTGGGCTGGAGCTTGCGCATCGCGGCCATCGACTGGAACTGCTTCTGCGCAATCGGGAACATGACGGCCCGGACGATCAACGTCAGGCAGATGATCGCGAGACCGAAATTGCCGATCGCGTGGAACAGGAACATGAGCAGATCGAAGATCGGCCGGGCGAAGAACCAGAACCAGCCCCAGTCGATCGCATAGCTGAGCAGCGGGACGCCCGCCGCCTCGTAACGGTCGAGCCATGCTTTCTCCTTCGCTCCGGCGAACAGCCGCACCTGTGTGGCAACCGCCTGTCCCGGCGCAATCGCTATGGGCGCAGCGGCATAATCCGCCTGATATCCGCCGGTCGGCGAATGACGGAAATCTGCCGCCACGCTTCCATTCGGGATGAGCGCCGTGAGCCAATATTTGTCGGTGAAGCCGAGCCAGCCGCTGACGTCTGAAAACGCCTTGGTCCCGTCCTTGTCGAGATCCTTCCAGTTGACATCATAGTCGGCTTTGCCGCCAAACACGCTGATCGGCCCGACGTGGTTGGTCCAGGTCGAAGGATCGGCCGACTTGCTGTCGCGGCTGGCAAGCCCAATCGGGCGCACCGTCACCGGCTTTCCCGTGCCGTTGATAACGTTCTGTTCGACGGTGAAGAGATAGCCGTCGTCGACGGAGACCTTGATCTGGTACCGCATGCCGTCCGCTGCCTGCGTGCTCAGCGTCACCGGATGTCCGGGTGCGAGCAGGTTGCCGTCTGCCCTCCAAACCGTGTTGAGATCGGGCGGCTGGACGCCCTGTCCGGTCCATCCAAAGGACGTGATGTACGCGCCAGGCGTCCCGAGGGGCGACAGCAGCCGCACCGGAGGGCTGTCCTTCGCAAGCGTTTGGTCGTGGCGAACGAGCAGCAGATCGTCGATCTGCGCACCCTTGAGATTGATCGAACCTTCCAGGGAAGGCGTCTGGATTTTCACTCGAGGCGTTGAGCCGAGCACTTGACCCACGTTCTGCAGAGTTTTGGGTGCGCTCGGCGCGGGCTGCGCCTGAGGCTGGGGCAATGGAATCTGCCGTCCGTTCTCGACGTGGGTGCTCGCCGGGTTCGAAGTCGGGAAATATTTGTTCGCGGCGAAGGTCCAGCCGAGCAGCACCAAGGCACTCAACACCACGGCGAGGATCAGATTCTTGCTGTCGTTCACTTAGGTTCGATCCTCTTTACGGAACCGGGTCGTATCCTTGGCCGCCCCATGGGTGGCAGCGGCAGATACGCTTCAGCGCCATCCAGCCCCCGCGGGCCGCCCCATAGCGCCCGATTGCGGTGATCGCATAGGCCGAGCAACTCGGCTGATAGCGGCAGCTCGGTGGAAGCACTTGCGAGGGGCCCTTCTGCCATGCTTTGGCAAGCAGGATCATGAGCTGCGCGATCATTTGCGTAGCCCATCGAGCGCTTGGTTCAGCTCCGCGCGAAGCAGGCCGAAGTCGCGCTCGACGCCGCGGGCACGGCCGATCATCACATGATCGGAGCCGGGAAAGCCCTTCATCGGCACCACCTCGCGGGCCAGTGCCCGGAAGCGCCGCTTCATGCGGTTGCGCAGGACGGCGCCGCCGATCTTCTTGGTGACGGTGAAACCCACGCGCATTGCCGGATCCTGATCCTTGCGATCGCGAACGAGAAGGATGAACCCTGGCATGGACGCGCGCCTGCCGCTGTTGGCGGCAAGGAAATCGGCGCGCTTCTTGATGGTAGTTAGGCGCTGAGCTTCTTGCGGCCGCGGGCGCGGCGCGCGTTCAGCACCTTGCGGCCGCCCGGCGTCGCCATGCGGCTGCGGAACCCGTGCCGGCGCTTGCGGACCAGATTGCTCGGCTGGAAGGTGCGCTTCATCGCTCATGCCTCAAAATCTAAATGAAAAGGGCCGCCCAAAAAGGCAGCCGCTGTCGTGCGCGCCGATAGTGGAGAGGCGTGCCCAAGTCAATTGCCCGGGGCATTTTGCTCGGCCTTGCGCAGTGCTTCGCGGCGCTTGGCGCTCGGGCGCCTCAAGGCCCAGTCCGTCCACCGTCCCGCTTTCGGCTTCCATCGCTTGAAATGAACATACCGGCGCTTCGCCCAGAGCGAGGACTTCAGGATAAGAGACAGACCTGCGGCGCCGAATATGACCCCGTTCGGGCCCGGAATAATCGGTCCCGAGACGGCCGCTAGGATCAGCAATAACACGCCGGCCGCGAACATCGACCATTCGACAATCGGAAGATCGAGGAACTTCCGCCACTGGTCTCGCGAAATCATGTGCGGTGATGTGGATACCTACCCCCGTTCGCGCAAGCCGCTTGCGGCAAGGCGTCCCACCGCGCTACGTCGCTGGCGCCGAGCTAGGGGGAAGTCTGTCGAGTAGTGAGCGTTCCCGGAGGCGGTGCTGATGGCCGCGACCGTCTCCACTGTCGCGTATCTCGGGCTCGAGGCCCGCGCCGTCGAGGTGCAAGTGCAGCTCTCCGCCGGCCTGCCGCGCTTCACCGTCGTCGGGCTGCCTGACAAGGCCGTCGCCGAGAGCCGCGAGCGCGTTCGTGCCGCGCTGTCGTCGATCGGCCTCGCGCTTCCTCCGAAGGTGATTACGGTCAACCTCTCGCCGGCCGACCTGCCCAAGGAAGGTTCGCATTACGATCTGCCGATCGCGCTTGGGCTGCTGGCCGCAATCGGTGCGACCGATGCGGAAACCCTGTCGCAATATGTCGC
>DATMHG010000100.1:0-9096 GCA_035555035.1 Sphingomicrobium sp. | reverse complement strand
GGGATAAAAGAAGCGCGCCAGAATTCCGACGATCAGACCGACGATGATCATCACGACATAATGCATCTGCGTCTCCCTGTTCGGTGCCTCTTAGGAATCGATCAGTGTTTCAGTGCCTTTGCAGAATTCAGGTGCGCCGTGACGGTCGGCACCAGCTGCGTCGCAAAATCCTTCAATGCAGGAATGCCCCCATTCGCCGAATAATTGCGCAGCCCATCCAGCGCCGTCTGGTGGGCCGCGATCTGGTCATCGACATACGCTGAATCGAACGCGGCACCTGTCTGCGACTTCAGCTGATCGAGCTTCTGCTGCTGGTCGGCTGTGAGCGTCGGATCGGGTGTAATGGATGCTCGCACCAGCAACCCCGCATCTAGCGGCGTTTTGGAATTCGCTGTCCTACAGCCCCTGGCTTGAGATACCCCGGATCAGGTCCGGGGCTGTGTCTGGGTTTGTGTCAGGACGTGCCATTCCTTGCTTCGCCCCCTCGCGCCTTTGCGTGCGACCCGTTCCCCTCGTGCACGTGCACGCGCCAATCTTCACAAAAGCGCGCCGACACCGCGAACATTGGCGCGCTCGCGGCGTGCGCCCCTTCGCCCCAGCAGCCGTTTGCGCTATAAGCGCACCTGCCGAATCCGGTCGCGCGCACCCACCTCTCACCCGAGGAGACGCGTCATGAAAACCGAATTTGGCGACGATCCCGCCGAGCCTTTGCTCTTTACCGGATACGGTTCCGACCAGGTCGAGTTCGCGAACGTGTTCAACGACGACAATTTGACGCCGCAGACCAAGCGCGACCAGTTCGAGGCGCTGATCGAAGCCTGCGTCACGGCCGAAAGCGGCGTCTTGCCGGGGAGCTTCATCTCGGTTCTCACCGTCGGCCACGCCGATCGTGACGACACGCCCGGCGAGACTCCCGAGCAGCGCCGGCAGCGCGAACACGATAATAGCGAGCTCCGCGCGGAAAGCGCCGAATCCTTCCTCTTCAACCAGATTGCCGACCGTCTGCAAGCGGAGGAAGCCACCGTTCCGGCCGACATCGACTCGCTCCAGTCGGTCGAGATGCGCCGGGTCGCGGACGGCTCCGCCGAGCTCATGTTCCCGACGCCCGGCAATGACGAGGGACAGAGAAAGGCGAACCGCCGAGTCCAGTTCTTCGGAACGGCGTTCACCACTCCGACGCCCTGACGCGCGGCACGGTCAACTTGGTCAATTTCGCGCGCAGGAACGTCCGGGGGCGTTTCGAGCACGAAATGCGAGAGAAGAAATCCTATTTTTTTCGCGTTAAATCAGCATTACTGTGGTCGCTCACTGGCACGAGCGGGGCATGAGTATGGCCAGGTTGTGGAGCATCGTCGCGGCGGCCGCGCTGGCCGCATCGGGCACGGCGTTCGCGCCGGCATTCGCACAGGGCGCGCCAAAGTCGGCGCAGCTCGAGCTGGCGCGCCAGGCCGAGAAACTGAAGCCGGGGCAATGGGTGTGGAAGCCGGAGATAGCCCCCGAGGGGCCGATCCTCGTCTATGTCGATCTCACCCGGCAGCTCGCGACGGTCTACCGCAACGGCGTGCGGATCGGCGTGTCGACCATCTCCTCGGGGCGGCCGGGCTATGAGACCCCGACCGGCGTGTTCACGATCCTCGAGAAGAACGTCGAGCATAAGAGCCTCAAATATAACGACGCGCCCATGCCCTATCAGGAGCGGCTGACCTGGGGCGGAGTCGCCCTGCATGCGGGCGGGCTCCCCGGCTATCCTGAAAGCCATGGCTGCGTGCACCTGCCGATGGCTTTCTCGAAGATCCTGTTCAACGCCATGCCGATGGGCGGGACGGTGGTGATCGCCGGTGGGATCGAGGACCCGGTCAAGCGGCCCGCCGCGGGCGTGCTCGCGCCGATCATGGCCGGAGTCACCGCGGTGCCGGCGATGCCGCTTTCGCCCGAGGGCACGTTCACGTGGAAGCCTGATGCCAGCCCGAGCGGCCCGGTGTCGATCATCATCTCGACCAAGGACCAGCAGGTCGTGGTGCTTCGCAACGGGGTCGAGATCGGCCGCGCCCATGCCGTGGTCGCCCAGCAGACCGATCAGCCGCAGGTGATGACGCTGTCGGGCGGCGACAAGCCGCAGTGGATCTCGGTCGGGGTCAAGAATCTCACCGGCGAGCCTGCCGAAATCATCTCGACCGAGCGCGTCGAGCAGATGCACCTGCCCGCCCAATTCGTGAAGGACATGCGCTCGGTCATCACGCCGGGGACGACCGTGCTGGTCACCCAGGCGAGCGTCGATGCTCTGTCGACCGGCGTCGAGACCACCGTGCTCGACGCGCAGGAGGAGACCGCGAAGAAATAGTTCTCCATTGCCGACGTGAGGTTCGTCAGACACTAATAGCTGCGTGAAGCGGCGGCGGTGCCGACGGACAGATGGGAGCGGCGATGTGGTGCTCGAAAGACCGGCCAGAATGACGATCCGTAAATCGTTTGGGGCACTGATCGCCTGCAGCGCGATCTTCGTTGCGCCGGCCTCTGCCGAGGCGCCCGCCAATACCGGCACATTCACGATGGAACAGGTACTCGCCTATCCTTTCGTGCCGGAGCTCGAAGCTGCCGAAAAAGGGGACGCCATCGCTTTTGTGCGCGTGGTCAAGGGCGCCCGCAATGTGTGGGTCGCGGACGGGCCCGCTTTCCGGCCGAGGCAAGTCACTCGATATACTGGCGACGACGGACAAGAGATCACCCAGCTCACCTTCTCGCCCGACGGCAGGCATCTCGTCTATGTGCGCGGCGGCGATCACGATGCGAATTGGGAGACGAAACTGCCGCCCGATCCGGCTTCCTCGCCGGTCGAACCCAAAATCACGATATGGGCGGCGCAGCTCTCGGGCGGCGCGCCGGTCAAAGTCGCCGACGGCGACGCGCCCGCCATCTCGTCGCGCGGCGAACTTGCCTATGTCAAAGACAAGCAGGTTTGGACGGCACCGCTCAACGGCAAAGGGAAGTCAAAGCGCCTGTTCTTCGATCGCGGCGACGACGGCACGCTGAAATGGTCTCCGGACGGCGCGAAGCTCGCCTTCGTCTCGAACCGTGACGGCGATCACAGCTTCATCGGCGTCTATGATCTAAAAACCGAGACGCTGACCTATCTCGCCCCTTCGACAGATTTCGACGACTATCCGACATGGTCGCCGGACGGCACACGCATCGCCTTTGCGCGGCGGCCGGGTAAAGGCGGTGCGCCCAAACCGCTCCTGAAACAGACGCCCAATCCGTTTTCGATCTGGGTGGCGGATGTCGCGAGCGGACGCGCGAACCGCGTGTGGCAGAGTCCGGATACGCTCCTCGGCTCTTTTCCCCAGACGGCCGGAGACGTGAACCTCAATTGGGCGGCCCGCGACCGGCTCGTGTTTCTCGCCGATCTCGACAATTGGCCGCATCTTTATTCGATCCCGGCGAGTGGCGGAGAGCCGCTTCTGCTGACGCCCGGCAACTTCATGGTCGAACATGCCGCGATCAGCCGCGACCGAAAATTCCTGATCTATGACGCGAACACAGGAACGGCCAAAGACGACAACGACCGCCGTCATCTCTTCCGCGTGCCGGTCGATGCAGCGGAGCCGGTCGCGCTGACGAGTGGGACAGGGCTCGAATGGTCGCCGGTTACGGCAAGCCCAACGGAGATTGCGTTCGTCAGCGCCGGCCCGCAGGCGCCGCCTTCGCTGTCGGCCGTCGGCATGGACGGAAGCGGCCTCAGCGATCTCGGTGCGGGAACAGTGCCGAAGGAGTTTCCGCAAAACGAGCTCATCGCGCCCCGCGCGGTCAGCTTCACCGCGGCGGATGGCTGGACCATTCAGGGGCAATTGTTCGACAGTGGCAGGGGCACGAGGAAACCGGGCATCATCTTCGTACATGGCGGGCCGCCCCGCCAAATGCTGCTCGGCTGGCACTACATGGATTACTACAGCAACAGCTACGCCGTGAATCAGTATTTGGCCAATCACGGCTATGTCGTGCTTTCGGTGAATTACCGCCTCGGCATCGGTTACGGCCATGCTTTCCATCATCCGGACCATGCAGGCGCCGCCGGAGCAGCCGAATATCAGGACGTCGTCGCCGGTGCGAAGTATCTGCAGGCGATGAGCGACGTGGACCCTGGCAAGATCGGCATCTGGGGCGGCTCCTACGGTGGGTATCTCACGGCAATGGGGCTCGCCCGCAACTCCGACATCTTCAAGGCCGGGGTCGACATGCATGGCGTGCACGACTGGTCCAGTTTCATCGCCATGCGGCTGGAAAAGCAGCCCAAACGCTATGAAGAAGGCGACATCAAGGAGGCAATGAAGGTGGCCTTCGACTCCTCGCCGATCGCCACCATGAACAGCTGGAACTCGCCCGTGCTACTGATTCAGGGCGACGACGACCGCAATGTGAACTTCGCGCAGACGATCGACTTGGCCCGACGGCTCGAAGAGCGCCATGTCGCCTTCGAACAGTTCGTGATTCCCAACGAGATCCACGGTTTCCTCAGATGGCAGTCGTGGCTCGCGGCAGACACGGCGACGGCCGGTTACTTTGCGCGCACGCTGCCCGCCCGGTGAGAACCGATCCGGACGTGTTCGTTAGCACATGGTTTACCCTGTTTGCTCATCAGGCAGCAATTTCGCCGCATTTAATCAGGCACTTGGCGTGGGACTCCATTCAGGAGGCCTATGTATGGGGACATTTGGCAAATCGGGGGGCGGAGGCCGCCGCAAAGCACCGCGCGCAGCTGCGCCGCAGTTGGCCGTTCTTTCAACCGTCACCGCCGACCATCGCGCAGCGCTCGTCAACGTTTCCCGCATGGGTGCGAGATTTAGCGCACCGAACCTGCCCGGTCGGGGCGAAGAGGTGATTTTCAGAGCCGACAATGTGCAGTCGTTTGGGCGGGTGGTCTGGTCGGACGGCGGTCAGTGCGGCGTCGCGTTCGAGGCGCTGCTTGCGACAGGCGAGGTCGATCGCCTGCGCAGCCATGCCGATGACTGGATTTTCGCCGGCTTGTCGATCGAACAGGCCGCAGCCGCGGAAGAGTGGGACCTCGGTCTCGGTCCGTAGTCGAGTGCTGAAGTCGCGTCGTGGGGAGCGCGTATCGACGTTGGACGTCCGCATCGATCAGGATGCATCCTGGGGCCTCGATGAGGAAATTGAGCAGACCGAGCATATGGCGCGAATTTGGGAGCGCCAGGCCGAGCTGGCGCAAGGGACTCCCTCCGCTGAGGTGATCAAAAGTGTCGCGCTTGGCTACAGGCTTCAGCTCACGGCGCTTCTCGAATCCCGAGCTCGCGGGGTCGCCAATTCATCGCTGCGCGAGGGCTGAACTCATTCGAAGTTGATCGCCTATAATGCGCTTCAGACCCATTTCAGAGGTTTCGATGGTTACAACCTCACCCTCTGTGGAGCACTCCGCCGGCCCGTACGTGGGCGCACTCGTCTTCAGCGAGCAGTTGACCTACTTCCCGGCGACAGACGCGCGGCTCGCAGACCAGTGTCTTCGGGAGCCCACGTGCCGCCCGCAAGACAAGCCGCGATAGCTGACTTCAAGCCGCTTTCTCCATCGTGTCGAGCAGCGGGTAAAGCTCGCGATTTTCGCGGGCGATGCGCTGCGTCAGCGCGTCGATGATGTCGCGGGTCTCTTTGCAATAGCCGACCCAGTTCACCTGAATCGACATCGCCGTCCACTTGTGCGTGTAGCGTCCATAAGCCTGTGCAAGGCCGCCCATTTCGTCGCTAAAGGCGCGGGCAGTCTTTTTGACCGAAGGATCGGGGCTCGCGAGCAAGCGTGGGTAGAGCAGCCAATCTTCGGCTTTCAGATGGGCGATGAGAATCGAGGTGAGCTCGTTGCGAAGCATGAACAGCTCGGTCGCCGCTGGCGGCTGCGGGGCGGCGACGGCCGCCGAAAGTCGGCTGGCGATCTCCACAAGCTGGGCGTGTTCCTGGCGCAATTTCCCGAGGTAGGGCATGAGATCGCTCATTTGCCAGCTGTCATTAAATTGAGGGAGTTGATAGCCGTTTAATCTGTCCTCCATAACGGACAGTTTCCTTCGAGCACGGGCACGTGAAGGGACCCGCCCTGCCATGTGTGGAAGGATCGGGTCGAACGCTACGGCAGTGACCGCGCATCGGCCAAACGATTGATTAGCTGGTGGAGCTGAGGGGAATCGAACCCCTGACCTCTGCAGTGCGATTGCAGCGCTCTCCCATCTGAGCTACAGCCCCGCGCCTCCAGCTGACACCTGAATCCGCATCTCGGCAGCCCAGGCGAGCGGCTCCCCTAGCCGCTTGTTCCCCCCCTTGCAATCGCCTGTCCCAACAGCGTTTCGCCCTGCCGATTTGGCGCGGTGCAGCATCGATTCAAGAGGAACGGCCGCGACCGCTCAATCGTTTTTCCTCCAGTTTCCGCCGGCATGCGCGCCGGCTCGCCACAACCCCTGGAGGACGACACATGGCATATGACCGGAACGACACGCGGGACGCGCCGCGTAATGAACGCTCCCGATGGCCCGACGAGCGCGATCGGAACCATGATGGCCGCCGCGACGAGCGCGGCTTTTTCGAGCGCGCGGGCGACGAGGTCTCATCCTGGTTCGGAGATGAGGACGCCGAGCGCCGCCGCCGCGAGGACCGGATGAGGGACCAGCGCGAAAGCGGCTGGAGCGGGCGTGACCCTGATCGCGATCGCGACCGCGGGAGAGCGGATCATGACCGCGACCGCGATCGGAACCGCGATCGCGACCGCGATTGGTACCAGACCCGAGGATTGAACGAACGCGGCGGGTGGAGCGAAAGCGACTACAACCCGTCATGGCGCCGCGAGCTCGGCGACCGTGATCGCAGCTTCCGCGACCGGGACCGCAATCGCGGCTATCGCCCAGTGACAGGCGACTACGGGCGCGGCAGCGACCATGAATCGGAGCAGTTCTTCGCTGCGAGCGGAGTCGGCCACGGCGAGCGCGGCTTCGGCGGCTACGAACGCGAGAACCGCTTCGAACGCGACCGTTCCGAGAGCGAATGGGGCCGCGACCCCTATCGCCGCACCAGCCGCGCGGGCACGTCCGACTGGTCCGACCGCTCGCGGCACGAGGATCCGCATTACCAATCGTGGCGGCAGCGGCACATGAGCGAGCTCGACCGCGACTATGACGACTATCGCCGTGAGAACCAGTCGCGGTTCGAAGACGACTTCGCCGGCTGGCGCGAGCGCCGGCAGCAGAAGCGCGGGATGCTCGACCAGGTCCGCGAGCATATGGAAGTCGTCGGGAACGACCAGAAGCACGTCGGCACCGTCGATTGCACCAAGGGCGACCGCCTGATCCTCACCAAGTCGGACCCCGAAAGCGGAGGCGTTCACCATTCGCTGAGCTGCTCCGATATCGACCGCGTGGAAGGCGACCGAGTGATTCTCGACTGCTCTGCCGACCAGGCGCGCGAGCGCTGGCGCGACGAGCGCAGCGGTCGTGCATTGTTCGAGCGTGAGGACCAGGGCGAGATGGGTCCGCGCATGCTCGATCGCAGCTTCGAGGGCACCTATCGCCGCTAGGCGATGGCGAGCTGAGCCTCCGACGTGCGGAGGCTGACGTGAGACCCGGCGGTGCATCCCCTTCACCGCCGGGTCTTTCGTGTGCGCTTCCCCTCCCTGGCAGGGAGGGGCTAGGGTTGGGTCGAACGTACGAGAGCTCGCTTCGCTCGTACCCACCCCCCGACCCCTCCCTTGCAGGGAGGGGAGAAGGAGACTGTAATGCCCCGCGCCTGGCACCTGGTGAGCCGCCCGCAAGGGCTCCCGACCCACGACAATTTTGCGCTCAAGGAGATCGAGCTGCCGCAGCTCGGTGACGGCATGATCCGCGTGCGCAACCGGTGGCTCTCGGTCGACCCCTACATGCGCGGCCGCATGAACGACGTGAAGAGCTACGTGCCGCCGTTCCAGGTGGGCGAGCCGATGGATGGCGGCGCGATCGGCGAGGTCGTCGAGAGCAAGGCCGATGGGCTGAAGGCGGGCGACCTCGTCCAGCACATGGCCGGATGGCGCGACGAAGCCGTCATCGCGGCACGGACAGCTCAAAAGCTCCCCAACCTCGGCGCGCCGCCGGAACAATTCCTCGGAGTGCTCGGCGTCACCGGCCTCACCGCTTACTTCGGGCTGCTGGATGCGGCGAGCGCAAAACAAGGCGACATCGTGTTCGTCTCTGCAGCCGCCGGCGCGGTCGGAAGCGTGGTCGTCCAGATTGCCAAGGCGAAGGGCATGACGGTGATCGGTTCAGCCGGCGGGCAGGAAAAGTGCGATTTCGTCCGCTCGCTCGGCGCCGACCAGACCCTCGATTACAAAGCGGGACCGATTCTCAAGAGCCTCGCTGCCGCGGCTCCGGACGGAATCGACGTTTATTTCGATAATGTCGGCGGCGACCAGCTCGACGCAGCACTGGCGCTGGCGCGGAACAATGCGCGGTTCGCGATCTGCGGCATGATCGAGGGATACAACACGGGCCAGCCGACGAGCCTGCGCTTCATCATGCGGATCATTGCCGCGCGCATTCGCCTCAAGGGCTTCATCGTGTTCGACTATTTTCCGCGCATGGCGGAATTCTATGCCGAGATGGCGCCCTGGGTTGCGAACGGGACGGTCAAGTCGCGCGAGACCGTGGTGGAGAGTCTGGAGAACATGCCCGATGCCTTTCTCGGCCTGTTCCAGGGCGCGAACACCGGGAAGATGCTGGTCAAGCTTTAATACTGGCAAGCATTCGGATCGCCCGTCGTGTAGCCCTTCTGAAGCGCGGCCATGCGCTGCGCGGACGTGCCGTGGGTAATGCTGTCCGGGACGACGACGCCCTGTGACTGCTTCTGCAGCGTGTCATCCCCGATCGCTTCGGCGGCACGCATGCCTTCTTCGAAATCGCCCTGCTCCATCACCGGCTGCCCTTCAGGATTTTTGGCGTTCTTCGCCCAGACGCCCGCGTACCAATCCGCCTGCAGCTCGACCTTGACCTGGATCGCGTTGCCTTGCGTCTCGCTGGACCGGGCCTGCAGATTATGTTCCTGGTCCAGCGTGCCCATGATGTCCTGTACGTGATGCCCGACTTC
>DATMHG010000099.1:0-10633 GCA_035555035.1 Sphingomicrobium sp. | reverse complement strand
CCGCACCGCCATCTCGCCGTTCGACAGGCGCTCGCGAGCGCTGAGGAGGAGCACCTCGCGCTCGATCGGTAGGAGGGTCGAGGCGGCACGTTCCAGCCGCTCGACCGTCACAGGTGGGCGGTCGCTCGCCATGACAATCTCGTGAAAATCCTCGGCACGGGTTGGGGACGGCGGAGACACCGGGCGGCGACCCGTTCCGGCGCTTGTGGCCGGCTGCGATCGCAGGCGGATAGTGGGTGGGCGATCCCTGCGGCCGCTTTTGACTAGTTCCGGTCGCCGTCCCCAGCCGGTGGCGAGGGAGAGCCGGACGGCCCTGATCGGAGGACCGCCCGGGAGGAAGGACCCTGGAGACGTCAGGCCGCTTCCTCGATTTCTTCCGGCTGTTCGCGACCTGCACGACCGCCGGTCTCGTCGGGCTCTTCGGCGGCGTCGATCTCGGGACCGGCGTCCGCCTCGGGCTCGTCGGGAGCCGTCTCGGCCGGCGCGGGCGCGAAGCGCATCGCGTTCGGGACCCACGCCAGGGCGGCCTCGTTGACCTCAACTTCGGCGATGAAGTCGCCGGAAAAGATCCGCTCGCAGGTCTGCGCGAGCTCGGCCTTCTTGGCGTTCGAATAGCGGCCGGCGAACTCCGGACCACCCACCTCAGCGAGCGCGGCGAGCGTCACGCACTTCGGCACACGGTCGAAATAGGTGGCACCGGTGGGCCGCCACCAGCGCGCGACATCGATGCCGAGCAGCTGGCCCAGATGATCGTGGAAACTGCACGCTCGCTCGCCGGCGAGGTTGAGTCTCGCCTCCAGCGTGCGCGCAACCGCGTCGCCCAGCCATGCCGCCCGGACCTCATCGGGGAGCGCCCGGAAGGCATCGAAGCGCTCGGCCCTCGTCTTCCCCTCGGC
This sequence comes from Sphingomicrobium sp., assembly GCA_035555035.1. Taxonomy (GTDB): domain Bacteria; phylum Pseudomonadota; class Alphaproteobacteria; order Sphingomonadales; family Sphingomonadaceae; genus Sphingomicrobium. The sequence goes on along the minus strand of DATMHG010000099.1, from coordinate 9,737 downwards.
CCAGCTGCGGTCGAGGGCTTCGATCGCCTCGGCGCGCGCGATCGTCGCCTGCGCATCGGGCGTCTTGAAGCCGAACACCGGATCGGAGGGCGGACTTGCGGCGAGCGACGATCCGCTCTTCTCGCCTGAATAACCGGCATCCCGATCGATCATCAGGAAGATGCTGAGATCGAGCGCGAGGCCAGGATCAGCGGCGATGTGGACGGCGAGGATGTCGCGCCGCTGGATCGCCAGCTCGTCGACCAGCCTCTGCGAAAGACCGGCAGCTCGGCCCGGCTTGGCGCTCGATGCAGCGGGAGTGCTGCCGCTGGCATTCTCGGGAGCGGCCTCGTCGTCAGGCGAGACTTCGGCGTAGAGGCCGGAATCGAGCCTCGGCCGGCCCTGCTCGTCGAGGACGAGGAAGGCGCCGACGCGCGGCTTCAGATCGTCGTCGATGACGGGCGTCTTGTTAACGATCGCATCGATCCGGTCGCTGAGGTCTCGGATCTTCTCCTCGGCCTCGTCGCGCACCTCGTCGCTCGCTTCCTCATCCTCAAGGGTCGCGGCGTGCTCGTCGATTTCGGCTTCGAGAGCATCGACCGACGCCGATTCCTCGTCGGTCAGTGGCGGCGTCTCGACCGGGACGCGCCGCAGCCCTTCGGTCTGGCCGTAGCCGATCCACCGTTCGAGCGTCGGCCTGACCCAGGCAATTCCCGCCTCGGCCGCTGCCTCGGCGGCGAGCGCCTCCATCTTCTCGCAGGCGAGCCGCTCGAGGATCGCAACGTCGAGCCATCTCGTCGCCGCGTCATCGGCGAACAGGTCACGCTCGATCCGGCCGCCGGCGGCGAGATAGGCCTCCTCACCGACCAGCCGGGCGCGCCGGTCGGTGGCGCTGGCGGTCGCCTGCGTCATCATCCGGCGAATGCTGTCGGGATGGGCGTAGCCGTAGCCGCGGCCCATCTCGTTGAAGACATATTCCTGCCGCTCCTGGTCGGGTGTCGCCGCATAGGCCTTGGCGACGTCCAAGGTGATCTCGCCGGCACCGAGCGCCTCGAACACGACGGGAGCGAGGCTCGCGAGGCGCAGCCGGCCCTCGACGAACCGGGTCGTCAGCCCGAACCGGCGGGCGATCCCATCGACGTTCGAGCCCTGCTGAATCAGCTGCTGGAAGGCGAGACATTCGTCGGCCGGATTCATGCTGAGGCGCTGGAAATTCTCGGCGAGGCTGGCTTCCTGGGCCTCGGCGGCCCCACCCTCGAGCGCGAAGCAGAAAACCTCATGCGTCTTCGCGATCTTGCCTTCCTCGGCGAGCTGCTGGAGCGCGCGAAGCCGACGGCCGCCCGCCTCGACGGCGAAGCTGCCCTTGGGCTTCGCGACGCTGGTCACGACGAGATTCTGGAGAAGCCCGCGGGCTTCGATGTCGGCCTTGAGCTCGAGGTCGGCCTGCGCGTCGGCCGCTCGCCGCACGTTGCGTGGTGAGGCCACGAGCTTGTTGAGGGGGATGGTCTTGATCATCTGACGGTCTCCGGATGAGAGCCGGTGCGGCCTGTCCGCACCCGTCGCTCACCCGGTTTCCGCCCCCTCTCCTCTAAAATGACCTGTCCGTAGCGGTGCCGTCGACCCCGGCCGCACGAGGGGGCTGGGCGCTGGTATGCCTGGCGTGGCGGCTTAGCGGCAGGCGTGCGCGATAAGTCGGCTGTTGTCCCAATTCGGCTTGTAGATCGCCTGCCCCTTTTGCAGCTGCCAGCAGGACAGATTGACACTTCCCGCCCAGGCTACCGCCACCTGCCTGCCGTATCGATCGCGTGTGATCGCCTGGTAGCGCACGGGACCGAGCCTGACCCCGGCAATCAGGCTTCGCTTTGAGGCTCGGCCGTCACCCGGAGCGCAGACGCGCCAACGGGGACAGGGTTCAATCTCTGGCGCGTCTATGCCAAGCAGCCTCAGCCGTTCACGGCCGCAGCGGAGGGTGTCCCCATCGACGACATACGCGCTCGGACAATCGATCAACATGGACAAACGATCACAAGTGGCGAGTTTCGCATCCCGTCACCGTATCCGCAACGACGCGTCGAAGACGGACGTTGGAACTGCATCGAATCCACGCGAATTTCTGCCCCCTTACTTCTCGAAGTTCGGCCTGCCGGACCGATCAGGATTAATGCGGGTCGCGCCGCAAGTTGGACCTTCGGCAGGCCGAGCGGGCCCGAAAACCGGATAATGCCGCAGCCGCTCGACAATCTGCTTCGCAATGGTCTTGACGGCGGCATCGGCCTTGCTCGCGTCCAAGCCATGAAAGTCGCGGCGCACGCCTCGCCTTGTCAGTCGGATAGCGATGTAGAGCAGTCCGATTAATTCTTCGCCAGAGAGCCTCCGCCAGCCCATACCATGATTGTCGGTTGGGTCCTCCAGCTTCAACATCTGTAACGAAGATCCTCATTGTAGCGGAGGCTGCGAGTCGATCTGCGTTCTATATTTGTTCCGCCAAAAAGTCAGCCCTTGGGCGTTGATGCCCTCAGCTTGAGTGATCAGCGAGCTCCGTCTCGAGGTCGGCCACCAGCTGCTTCAATGTATTCGCATCATTCGCAGGGTCCGCCGATAATTGGCGCCTCGCCTGGTGCAGGAGATCGGTCCAGTGCTGGAGGGTGTCCGCATGGATGGGGTGGCCGCGTAACCGCCGGGCACTTCGGACTGCCGCAACGAGATTTGCTTCGATGCTGCCGTGCAGTTCCATCGTGTCGGCCATACCGGCCGATCGCCTATGAGCCTAGCTGCTCAAGCCGGCAGTCAGGAGCAGAGCGCGGCGGCGCGAGCGTGGCCAGCACCTCGGCGGCGCCGTCCACGGGCACGAACAGCCGCGTCTGGTAGCGGATGATCTCGGTGAAGCAGCCCTGCGCCTTGTACCAGGCGAGGCGCGCGGGAGCGTAGCCGGCAAGCTCCAGGCGCTGGCTGCCGTTGACCAGCGAGCGCTTGAGGATGAGTTCCTCAACACTGCGGAGGGGCAGTGGCTTGCCCGTGCGCAGGACGGTCGCGGCAAGCTCGTCCGGCTGAATGTCGACCGAGACGTCGAGGCCGAGCTTCGCCCCAAGCTCAGGGAGTGAGGCGACCGGGATCTCGCGGCCGAGCAGCGAGCGTCCGTCATCGGCTGCAATCCGGATCACCTGCACATGATCCTCCGGCAGCTTGTCCCACACGGGCAGGAGGAGCCCGGTGGCGAGTTGCAGCGTCTCCCGGTGGAGTGTCGCCTCCGCCTCATGGACTTCGGCCCGCCAGGCTTCAGCGAATGCCTCCGCAGACACCGGCTCCCAGCTGGTTTCGTGTAGCCGGTCGCAGGGCAGATGCTCGCGCTTCAGCGGCCGGACCAGCTCGTAGCGCGCGATCGGCAGCCCCTCCTCCGACATCAGGCTGCGGGCGTTAATCCGGAGAGCAGCCTTGCCCGAACGGTCATTCACCATGCGCGTGGCGTCGGGACGCGAGCCGTAGAGCTCGAGCAGACGTTCGAGACTAATCGGCCGCAGCCGCCGCGCAAGCTCGATCCGCAGCAAATGGGTCGTCGCGCCGGAGCGCGGATCGGTGCGGATGATCCGATCGTCGAGAATGTCGAAGCTGTCGACCGGGACGGTCTCGACGCCGACATCCAGCGTTCCGGCTTCGCGGGCGGCCGCGACCCGGGCCTCGACCAGGCCCAGAAACTCGTCGAAGATCGCATTCTGCAGCTCAATGCGCAGCGCGAGCAGCCGATTGAGCCAGCGCTGGATCGGCGGGAGATCCTCGCGCAGACTGCCGTCCTCGCCTTCGAGCTTCAGGCCCGTCAGCTCCTGGAAGCGCGCGAGCGTGACCGACTGAAGCTTGCCGGCAAACAGCAGGTGATACCAGCTGACGAGCGCGTCCTTCGCGTAGCGGCTTTCGAGATTGTCGGCCGGGTCGAACAGGTTCTGGCCGCCGGTCTGACGCTGGCCACGAGTGAGCGCGCCCAGAGAATCCAGGCGCCTCGCAATGGTCGAGATGAACCGGCGCTCACCGCGAACGTCGGTGGTGACCGGCCGGAACAAAGGCGCCGAGGCCTGCCGCGTCCGGTGCGTGCGCCCGAGCCCCTGAATGGCGGCATCGGCGCGCCAGCCGGGCTCGAGCAGATAGTGAATCCGCCGCGCCTGGTTCCTGACGCCGAGGCAGGCGTGATAGCTTCGCCCAGTCCCGCCGGCGTCGGAAAAGACGAGGATTTTCTTGTCGCCACGCATGAACGCATCCGTCTCGACGAGGTTGGAGCGGGCGGTCCGGTTCTCGATCTTCTGGCGGCCATCGGCATTGACGACCAGGCGACGGGTACGGCCGGTCACCTCGGCGACGGCCTCGGTCCCGAACCGCTCTATCAGGGTGTCGAGCGCGGTCCCGATCGGCGGCAGTGCGCAGAGCTGCTCAATGAGTTCGTCGCGCGCGCGCAGCGCTTCCTGGCTGTGGACCGGCCGTCCCTCTCCGTCGGACATCGGCTCAGAACGGGTGTTGCCTTCGGTGTCGGTGAAGACGCGCATCTGCCGGGTCGGGAATGCGGCGGTCAGATAGTCGATCACATATTCACGCGGGGAGAGGTCGATTTCGAGCGCCTCCCGCTCCGCGGCACTGAGTTGGGCGAGACGCCGGTCGAGCATCGCTTCTGCGGTCGAGACGAGCTGGACGACGACCGCCTGCCCCGCCGCGACATCGGCCTCGATCGCGGGCACCAGGCTCGGGAGCTTCATCGACAGCAGGAGCTGGCCGAAGAAACGTTGCTTGCAGCCCTCGAACCGCGAGAGCGCGGCGGACTTGGCGTTAGCATTGAGAGTCGCGCCCGTCGCGGCATCGACCACGCGCGTCGCCTCCAGCGCAGCGGAGAGGTTGGCGTGGATGATCGCCCAGGCGTCGGCATAGGCATTGTAGATTGCGGTCTGCTCGGGCGTGAGCTCATGCTCGAGCACGTCATATTCGACGCCGACAAAGGACAGCGCGCGGGCCGTGTAGAGGCCGAGCGCCTTCAGGTCGCGCGCGACCAGCTCCATCGCGGCGATCCCTCCGTCGCGGATCGCCGCCACAAATGCGCTCCGATCGGCGAAGGCCGTTTCCGGTCCCCAGAGACCGAGCCGCATCGCATAAGCGAGATTGTTGACGTCCGACGCGCCGGTGGCCGACGCGTAAAGGACGCGCGCTCGCGGAAGCAGGTTCTGTAGGCGGACCCCGGCGATGCCCTGCTCCGATCCCTTGACCTTGCCGCGGCTCCCCTCCCCGCCTGCCGCGTTCGCCATTGCATGCGCTTCGTCGAACGCGAGCACGCCCTCGAACTCCGCTCCTGCCCAGTTGAGGATCTGCTGCAGACGCGTCGCGTCGTCGCGACCGGAACGGAGCGTCGGATAGGTGACGAACAATATGCCCCGGTCGATCGTGACGGGAGCGCCCAACTTCCATTGCGACAGCGGCTGGATGTCGAGCGGCAGACCGCCAAGCGCCGACCAGTCGCGGCGCGCATCCTCCAGCAGGGTCTCATTCTTGCTGAGCCAGATGTGCCGCTGGTTGCCGCGAAGCCACTGGTCGAGAATGATCCCGGCGACCTGGCGCCCCTTGCCGGCGCCGGTGCCGTCGCCGAGGAAATAGCCGCAGCGATAGGCGGCCCCATCGTCCGACGCCTCCAGGTCGCAGCCCGCATTGACGGCGACGAAGCGGCCTGGAAGGTCGCGGTCGAACGCGGAGCCCGCATAAATGAGCGTCTCGAGCTGGGCTTCGGACAGGCCGTTGTTCGCAGCCAGGCCCGGCGGCCGCAGCGGCACATGGCCTGGCTTCGGGGCCGCGATCGACCCCATCGCGAGCGATTCGACCAGCGGCGTCGGGTGAGCCGAGGCGCCGGGGATCGCGACGCGGCTCGGTCGATACGGCAGATAGATGCCGACCTGGTCGGCGACCGGCGCCGGGTCGTCGAGAACATGGTAGGCGAGCGGCTCGGAGGCATGACCCTGCGACCTGGCCCGCGGGGCCGGAACGACGGTCGCCGCCGGGGCCCGGCGGAAAAGCGATAGTGCGGTCGAGCTGCCCGGCAGTGCCGCGCGGAGACCCGGCGAGGCGCGCGGTGGAAGCGCGCCGACGAGCGGAAGGAGCTGCTCGAGGCGGTCGACCTGCGCATGGGTGGGCGCGTTCCCGTCGCGCACCTTGTCGTAGACGATGAGCCGGACAGCGACGCTTGTGCCGTGCTTCGCGAATACGCCGGGCGTGAGCAGCACATTCAGTCGAAGCGTGGCCTGCTCATCAGCCCTCGCCTTGAGTGCCCGGCTCGAGCCGGCCTCGCTGAAGCTCTCTGGCATGATGGCCACCAGGCGACCGCCGGGCGCGAGACGGTTAAGTGACGCGAGCAGGTGACGCGCACCGGTGTGGCGGTCCTCGCCCCGACCGAGGCCCCGCGCGAAAGGCGGGTTCATCAGGACGACCGTCGGACGGACCGCGGGATCGAGCAGGTCATGGATGATCTCGCCGTCATGGCCGCTGAGCGCCGCGTCGGGATAGGCCGCGGCGAGACAACGCCGGCGACCGTCATCGATCTCGTTGAGCGCAAGCTGACACCCCGCGCGCGCGGCGGCACAGGCCAGCAGCCCGGTCCCGGCGGACGGCTCGAGCACGAGGTCACCGGCCGAGAGCAGGGCTGCCCGCCCGACGAGCCAGGCCAGCGGAAGCGGCGTGGAGAAAGCCTGAAGCGCAACCTGCTCCTCGGCTCGATGTGTCTGGGTCGGAAGCGATTCCGCCAGATGCTCCAGGCGCCGCAGTATCGAGCCTGGCTCGTGTCCGTCGATCGGCGAACGTTGTTCGGTGACGAACAGGACCTGCGCGAGCTCGAGCGCATCATACGCGTCACGGAGCGTCCAGCCGCCGTCAGCGTCGGAACGGCCGCTCGCGGCGGTCATCAGCTCGCGCAATGTCTCGCGGCCGATCGGCCGGCCCTCGCCAAGCATCTCGGCGAGGCATTCGGCAGTTTGGACGGCGGGATCGGGGGCGGCCGCCCCCTCGAAGGCAAATGCAGGTTGCATGTCGGGTCTCCACGGGGCCTCGCCGGGGCGACCATCGCCCGGACCGGTCCAGCATCCCGACCGCTCCCTCTCCTCTCGTTCAGCTCATCGGCGTCGCATCCTGGAGGAGCACGTCGTTCCAGTCGGCGCCTCCGGCCTTCGGATAGCGGGCCTCGATCTCGGTGCCCGTGCCGCGATGCGTCTCGCGAGCCAGTTTCTCGGCGCGGCGACCGCCGGCATCGTTGTCGAGGAAGAGGATGAGGCGCTTCACGGAAGCCGGCAGCGCAACATGGGAGAAGCGCTCGGTGCCCAGAGCCGCCCAGCATGGAACGCCGGTCAGCTCGGTCGCGGCCATCGCCGTCTCAATTCCTTCGGCGAGGCCCAGGAGCCCGTCACGCGGCGGATGGAGCCGGACGGCGCCCTGTCCCAGTCGACCAAGCGCTCGCTTGGGAAGCGGCAGATCGGCGATCCACGCCGATCGCGGATCCAGGAAAGTCCGATGCACCGCCACCAGGCCGGTCTCGTCGCGGAGGGCGGCGAGCATCGCGGGGCGGAAGATCACCTGCAGGCCTCGCCCGTAAGGCGTGCGCGAATGATAGCGCAGGTCCGATGCGGTCAGCGTCAGCCCCCGGCTCCGCAGATAGGCTTCGGCCGGCGAGTGATCGATCGAACGCGCCGCCGCCCAGAGCCTCGCGGCTGCTCCACGGTTGCGCCGGCCGGGATCGGCGGGACTCTCGCCGGTCCCTCCGGTTCGCGCGGCGCCGTCCCGCGCCAGCAGCTGCATCGCGCTCAGCGCTCGAATGACCTTTGTGGTCTCGCACCCGGCGAAGCAGTGGAACAGCAGCTGCCGCTCACCGAGGCGCACGCTGAGAGACGGGGTGCGATCATCGTGCGCGGGGCAGCGGCACATGCCGCTCTTTCGCTGCCATTCGCCGCCGAGCCGCTCGACGATCTCCCGCCCCTGCGCCTCGAGCGAGGAGAAGCGGACCGGACCGTTTGCACGCTGCACGTCACTCCTCCGTCGCTCCGTCGGGACCTACCGCGACCGCCGCCTTTCCTCTGGAGTTTGACGCCGCTTGAGGATCACTCGGACGCTGCTGACACCGTGCTCAGTCGCACGAAGAGCGATCGGGGCGCGGCGGGCGGCGAAGCTGTCCCGGGATCGCGCAGTCCGGAGGTGAGGAGTGCGACAAAAACGCTGCTCGTTCGAAGCGGCTTCCGAGAAAGCAGAGCCGGTGGCGACGGATGACGGCCGACTGCGGCGACATAGGCGACGGTTTCCGCGGGAAGCGGCCGCCCCGTCGCCAAATACGCAGCATAGCGTTTCGGCCCGGCGTTGTAGGCGGCGAACAGGCCCGGGTAGCCGAACCTCTGGTACATGGCGTGAAGATAGGCGGCGCCGGCGAGGATATTGTCGCGAGGGTCGTGCGGATCGGAACCGAGCTCATGCAGATCCCGAATCTCAGCCCAAGTCTCCGGCATCAGCTGCATCAGCCCCATCGCTCCGGCGCGGCTGGTGATCGGTTGTCCGTCGAGCCTGGTCCGCCCGCCGCTTTCGGCCCTGATGACCCGCCTGATCCATTCCTCGGGGATCCCGAAGCGAACCGACGCCTCCGCGATGGGACCGCTCCACCGGGCGGCGGACTGGGCGGCAGCCGGGCTCGCGCTGAAAAGCGCGACGGCGAGGAAACCGTTCAGCGCCCGTCCGACAGCTATCGAGCGACGCCTAGCCAAGGTTAGAGACTTTCGCAGCCCTCGCCCAAAGCAGCACCGCCCGGCCGACCAACTCCTGTCTCCGCGTGACACCGAAGTAGCGCCCGTCGAAGGACAAGGGATTGTCCATCAGCAGGAAATACTCGTCGTGGCGGAGAACGCGGCACCCACTCAACCACGGCATCGGCCTACCCGCTGCGTCCGACTTGCGCCGAATGGCGACCGCCTTTCCGTTGATCGAAATGAGCTTTCCCAAGGCGCAAACCCGGTCGCCGGCGACCGCGGCGACCCGCTTCACCAGCGGCACATTGGCGGGAAGATAATGCCGCCTCGCCGCAAGCGATCGGGCGGGCTCGGGCGTCCAGGCGATGACCATGTCCCCGCGGCGAACGGGCGCATCGCCGCGCAGGCGATAGAAGCCGATCGGAGCGCTCGCGCTCGCATTCCAGACCAAAAGGATCGGAGGCCTCCAAAGAGCGGAGGCGGCAAGCGGACCGGCCGTGGAGCTGATCAACGCCGCGATCAGCAGGCGCCTGCGCCTCCTGCGGCGTCCGGCGACGATGCGCCGGAGCTCCTCGCCAATGTGCGAGGGGGGCAAGACGCGCTCCTCAGGCATTACACCGCTCCTGACCGTGCTCGCCCCTCGACCAGGCGTCGAGATCGTCGATGTGATAGCGCACGTAGCGGCTGTGGCGGCGGAAGCGCGGACCCGTGCCGGCGGCGCGCATCTGCTGAAGCTTGCGGGCGGAGAGGCCCAGATAGAATGCTGCCTGCTCGGTCGAGAGGAACGGACTCCCCTTCTTGGCCCGCGCGGCCCGGGCGATATCGTCATCCATCAGCACCTCATTGCTTCGGGCATCGCGACCGTGCACGCCCTGTGCTCCGGGGTGGCCTATTCTGCCGGACCGGCAGAGGCTCGAAATCCGATCCGCCCGAAATCGAGCCCTTGGACCAGAAGATCGTGATGGGGATCGCCGGCAATCAGATGTCGATCGCCACAGTCCGATTAGCCCCTGAGCCCGGCAA
>DATMHG010000098.1:0-6075 GCA_035555035.1 Sphingomicrobium sp. | reverse complement strand
ATCATTGCCGCCAGCGCTTTCTCCTTTTCGCGAGTATCTCGCGGCTGCGATTCGGCATAGGGACAGACGCGTCGACGCCGAGCGAACCGAAGCGCCGCCGCCACCGCTTCTTCCTCGGCATGGTCACGAGCCGAGGCGCCGTCGTCCTCTTCGATCCCGGCGGCCTTGAGCGCCTGGATCACGCGCTGCTTGCCGTAACCGCGGCCGGTCAGCGACTGCGATTTGGCCAAGGCATAAGAGCAATCATCGATATAGCCCGCGTCCACGAACTTATCGGTGATGGCCCCGAGATCCGGCTCTCGCGCGCCGTCCCAGCCTCGCTCGCGAAGCTTTCGCGCAAGATAGGACCGCAGCTTCGCACGGGTCGTCGCGAAGCGCCCGACGTAGCGCAAAGCCAGTTCGTTCAGCTTGGCCTCATCGAGCGGCGGTACTGCTCTTCGCCTTCTTGCCGGTTTCATGCGGCCCTTTTTGTGCCATAGTCGGAACCCAAGGGGAAAGCGGCCGCCGCTCGCGGCCCGACGAAGACAAGAACTGATGAGGGAAGGAACGGCGTGCTGGAGCGCAACGCCTCAGTGAAGACCGGGCTTGCCCCTGCGGGCGCGACACCCACACTCGATAGTCTGCCTAGGCGCCTCGCCGATTTCGCGACCGTGCGCGACGCGCTCGATTATGCGGCGCAAGGGCAACGCGGGCTCAACTTCCACGATGCGCGCGGATCGCTGACGCAGAGCTTCACCTATGCCGAGCTTCGCGAGCATGCCCTGGCGAACGCTCAGCGCTTCATCACGCTCGGCATCGAGCCGGGCGACCGCATCGCGATGGTCGCGGAGACGGGACCAGAGTTCGCAGCCTGCTTCTTCGGCGCCGTGTACGCTGGCGCGTGGCCGGTGCCGCTTCCGCTGCCGACAAGCTTCGGCGGCCGCGAGGCCTATGTCGACCAGCTCGGAGTCCAGCTCAAGAGCTGCGATCCCGAGCTGTTCCTCTATCCTGCCGAGCTCGCCGATTTCTGCAAGGAAGCGGCCAGCAACGGCGGCGTCAGGTCGAGGGACTGGGAATCCCTAGTCGGCGTCGAAGCCGCCGAAGCCGAGCTTCCGACCGCCGAGCCCGACGACATCGCCTATCTTCAATATTCGAGCGGCTCGACCCGCTTCCCGCACGGCGTCGCTGTCACGCATCGCGCGCTTCTGGACAACCTGCGCTCGCACGGCATCGGCCTCATCCTCGAGGACACCGACCGCTGCATCTCGTGGCTGCCCTGGTACCATGACATGGGGCTGGTGGGGTGCTTCCTCTCTCCGGTCGCGCTGCAGCTGTCCGTCGACTATCTGAAGACCGAGGATTTCGCGCGGCGCCCGCTCGCCTGGCTGGACATGATCACTCGCAATCCGGGCACGAGCATCAGCTACTCGCCGACCTTCGGCTATGACATCTGCTCGCGCCGGATGAGCTCGCAGACCCGCGCCGAGGACCGGTTCGACCTATCGCGCTGGCGGATCGCCGGAAACGGTGCCGACATGATCCGCCCCGACGTGATGCAGGCGTTCGTCGACAGCTTCGCCGCGGCAGGGTTCCACGCGTCGGCCTTCTGCCCGAGCTATGGCCTCGCCGAAGCGACGCTCGCCGTTTCGCTCATGCCCCCGGGCGAAGGCATCCGGCTCGAGCTGGTCGAGGAGCATGAGTTGTCCGGCTGCGCGCCCGGCGGCGAAGAGCGGCCGCGCCGCTACCGCGCGGTCGTGAACTGCGGCAAGCCCGTGACCGGCATGGAGATCGAAATCCGTGCCGGCGACGACGAGGCCCTCCCCGAGCGCGGCATCGGTAAGGTGTACGTGCGCGGGCTCAGCGTGATGCACAGCTACTTCCGCGACGAAGCATCGACGAAGGCCTGCCTCAGCGATGATGGTTGGCTGGACACCGGCGACATGGGCTATTTGTCGAACGGCTACATCTTCATCGTCGGCCGCGCCAAGGACATGATCATCATCAACGGGCGCAACCACTGGCCGCAGGACATCGAATGGGCCGTCGAGCAGCTGCCCGGCTTCAAGTCCGGCGACATCGCCGCCTTTGCAATCACCGGCCCGAGCGGCGAAGAGACCCCCGCGGTCCTGGTCCACTGCCGCGTCTCGGACGCCGAGGAGCGCGGCCGCCTGCGCGACGAAATCCGCGAGCGGGTGCGCGCGATTACCGGCATCACCCCGGTCGTCGAGCTCGTCCCTCCGCGCACGCTCCCCCGCACCAGCTCGGGCAAGCTGTCGCGGACCAAGGCGCGCAACCTGTATCTGAGCGGCGAAATTCAACCGTACGATATCGCCGCTTAGTTTCGCCAATTCTAGAACGAGATCAGTTTCGCGGGCTTGGCGACCACCGGCTCCGACTTGGCCTTGGTCGGATCGGCCGCCGCAAAGTCCTCGACGGCCTTCCAGCTTCCATCGGCCTGCTTCTTGTAGACGGTGAGATAGGCGCCGCTTTCGGTCACGATCTTAGCCGTCTTCTGGTCTTCGTGTTTCTCGGCGAAGTGGCCGCGCGCATAGGCAAGGTCGCCTGATTGCGCGACGTCGATCTTGTCGCTCGCGAATTGGATCGAGAAATAATTGTCGGCGAGCCCCTCGGCGTAGGCCTTGCGGATTGCGGTCGAGCCGTCGGCCTGCACGCCCGGCGCAACGAAAAAGGCGTCATCTGCGTAATGGCTGAGCAGCGCTTCGAGGTTCTTCGACTTGAAGTCGTCGTTCCACTTTGTCTCGTCGGCCTTGATCGCCTTCTGGACCGCGGCCGGATCGCTCTTGCCCGCGCCGCTCTGCTGATTGCATCCGCCGATAACCAAAGCCGTTACCACTGCTCCGAGCAGCGCGAACGATCGATCGATCCCGTTCATCATCGTCTCTCCCCCATGGGACTCATCTTCCCGGGCCGTTTTAAGCGCCTGCGCTCATGCTGTTAAATCATAATTTACGCCGGGGCGGCACAGTCTCTTCTGCTCGGATAGGAGACGTGAATGCAGCCTGTGCGCGGATCGAGTGTTCGGAAGGAGCGGTTCCCGGTCGAGATCGATGCGGTCGTCCACCGCACCGACGGAACCAGGTTTCAGGCGCGGGTCAGCAATTTCTCCGACCAGGGCTGCCGCATCGCAACCGACCGCGATGTCCACATCGGCGAGCGGCTGCAGATCGCGGTGCCGCACATCGGCGAGGTCAGGACTCAGGTGCGCTGGGCGCTCCCCGGCGCGGCGGGCACGCGCTTCCTGACGGAGAGCGATTTCTGATCAGCGCTTCGGCAACATCCGCCGAAGCACCCGGTCCTTCAGCACGTAATGATGGTAGAGCGCCGCGAGCGCGTGTCCGACAGCGATGATCACGATCGCCCATCCGACATATTCGTGGATGCTGTGCAGCAGGTGCCGCGTCGGCCTGCCGGCCGCTCCGAACGGTCCCGGAATCGCGAACCAGCCGAAGAAGCTCACCGGATGACCCTGCGCCCAGCGGAACAGGAACCCGGTCGCGATCTGGCACACCAGCAGGCTGTAGAGCAGGTAATGGCCGCCTTTGGATGCAATCCTCACCCACCCGATCTCGATCGACGGCACCTGGTGGCCTGGAATGAGGCGCCACGCGAGGCGGGCGGCGATCACGACGGTCAGAAGCACACCCAGGGAAACGTGAAGGCTTTGCATCGCCTGCTGCGTCGGCTTGGCGAAATAATCCCACGTCACTGGGAGCGTGAACTGGACAAGGACCAGCACCGCCGTCGCCCAGTGCAAGACGATCGCGACATTTGTCGTAATCCGTGCCGTCGTCACCGGCGACGATCCGGGTGCCGGTATCGAAGGTCGATTCACTCTGGATGTTCAAGACGGGACTCCGGCGTGAACGGCTCAATCGCCTTGGACCGGTCTCGGTTCCGGCATATTCCGGGCCGCGACGGCCCTCAGCGCCGGCCAATATGGTCATCCAGGCTCAGTCCGGATTTGGACCCTCGGTCGAGTTCTCCAGGACCTTGCCGGTCTTGGCGTCGACTCCGACCTCGAACTTCTTGCCGTTGCTGGTGATGTCGAACGAGTAGCGCAGGCCGGTGCCGCCACGCTCCTTTTCGAGCTCCTGGTCGGTGATCTTGCCCGGACGCGTGGCAAGAGCAGTCGCGCGGGCCTCCGCCAGCGAGATCTTCGCCTGTGGCAACAGGTTCGAGCCGTCGAGATGGCTCGAAGTGGCGGCGAACGCACCAGTCGTGCCCAACGTGAGCGCGGCGGCAAGGCAGACAAACTTACGCATTACATTCTCCCGAGCAAGATCCTCCACGTGTGAGTTACCTTCCGGAACTTGCCCAGGCATGAACGCTTTATCGCTTGACGCAAGCCGAAGCGTCGCGATTGCGTCCCTTGCTCCATCTTCGTTTCCGCCGAGGTGAGAATGAACGATCGCGACACCGCGCTGAATGCCCTCACCAAGGTCCCCGCGGTCACCCTCGGATTCTGGATCATCAAGGTGCTCGCGACCACGCTCGGCGAAACCGGTGGGGACTCGGTCACCATGAGCTGGCTCGGCGAGACCACGCCGCATCCGGTGCCTGGCGGTTATCTCATCGGAACGGCGATTTTCGGGATCGCCCTCGTCCTCCTCGTGCTCGCGCAGATCAAGGCGCACAGGTTCAATCCCTGGCTCTACTGGGCGACGATCGTCGCTTCGACGACCTGCGGAACCACGCTCGCGGACTTCGCGGACCGCTCGCTCGGGATCGGCTATCCCGGCGGTTCGCTCCTGCTGTTCGCCTGCGTGATGCTGTCGCTGTTAGCCTGGTGGCGCACGCTCGGCACGATCGACGTCAACACGGTCTGCAGCCCGCGCCAGGAAAGCTTCTACTGGATCACCATCACCTTCTCGCAGACACTCGGCACCGCGCTCGGCGACTGGAGCGCGGACGACGTGAGCGAAGGCGGCTGGGGCCTCGGCTACGGCGGCGGCGCGCTCGTGTTCGGCGCGGGTCTTTTGGTGCTCGCGATCCTCTATTTCGGCAGTCGCAAGGTGAACCGCGTCTTCCTGTTCTGGGCCGCCTTCATCCTGACGCGTCCGCTCGGCGCGACGGTCGGCGATTTCCTCGACAAGCCGGTCGACAAGGGCGGCCTCGAATGGAGCCGCCCGCTCGCCTCGGCCGTCCTCGCGGTCGTCATCGTCCTGCTGATCCTCGTCCTTCCGCAGCGCCCCGGCCGCCATCCCGGACAGGTGGAAGCGCAGGCGTGAAGCTCTTGCGTCTGGCGGCGCTCGCGCTCGCCGGTTCCGCAACTGCGGCCTTCGCCGGCCCGCCGTACCTCACCGACGATCCGGTCCCGACCGACACCGGTCATTGGGAGATCTACGCCTTCAGCGCCGGCGAAGGCCGCGGCTCGCCGCTCGATGACGAGACCGGATTCGACCTCAACTACGGACCCGTGAAGGACATCCAGCTCACCGCGACTTTGCCCTTGAGCTTAACCCACGCTCCGCACGAGGGCTGGCGCAGCGGAAGCGGCGACGTCGAGCTCGGCGTCAAATACCGCTTGCTCGACGACGAGCGCTCAGCCGTCTCCGCCGCCATCTTCCCGCGCGTGATCTTTCCTACCGCCGCCCACATCCCCGGCGAGAAGACGCGCTTCCTGCTTCCACTGTGGCTCGAAAAGGACTTCGCGGGCGGCGCCAGCGTGTTCGGGGGCGGCGGCTATATGATCAACCCAGGCACCGGCAATCGCGACTTCTGGCAAGCCGGAATCGCCGCAACGCAGGACCTCGGCAAGAAAGTCTCCGTCGGCGCCGAGCTCACGCGCCAGGGGTCGGATACGCTCGGCGGTACCGCCCAGACCCGCGCCGGAATCGGCTCGATCGTCAAGCTATCAAAGCACTACAACCTGCTCTTCTCCGGCGGCCCCACCTGGGCCGACCACCGCACGAGCTATCACTTCTACGCCGCGTTGGGCCTCAATTTCTAAGGCGCGACCACGATCACGCGGAACGTGCCCGGCACCGGCTTCGGCCGCTCATTGCCTTGCGCCGGAGCAAGCGTCGCCGACGGCAGGTAAGCCCGCCCGGTGCTCGGATCGAGCGCGATCGTCCG
>DATMHG010000097.1:0-2072 GCA_035555035.1 Sphingomicrobium sp. | reverse complement strand
GTGCGAATGCGTCGTTCGCAATTGCAGCAATGAGCGACCGGGCGCATCTAATGGCTACCGCTTCGGCGGTAACTCTCCCCAATAGAGTTCCGGGAGCCTTCCTCCTCTCTCTCCTCTGGAAGGCTCCCCCTTTTCTCTTGCGCTTGGCTTGCCGACCGCCATATTGTGCTGCGCTGCACAACGCAGGAGATCGTGCGAGTGCGTCGGCTACCACCGCTGGGTTCGATACAGGCGTTCGTCCACGTGGCGAGGCTGGGCTCTTTCAAGTCCGCCGCGGACTCGCTCGCCCTGTCCTCCCCCGCTCTGACGCGACGGATCCAGTCTCTGGAGCAGTTCGTCGGCACGCCCTTGTTCGACCGGCAGCATAACAATGTCCAGCTGACCGTTCGCGGCGCGGCTTTCCTTGCCGAGATCGAGCCTCATCTCGATGCGCTCGCCCTGGCGGTGGAGCGGGTCAGCGAGCCGGCGCGCACGATGCGGCTCCGGATCGCGATCCCCTCCTTGTTCGCCTCGCAGCGGCTGATGCCTGCGCTCCCGTCGCTGCGAGCCCGCCAGCCGAACCTGCTGATCGACCTCGACACCGGCGCGAACCGGATCTCGCGTCTCGCGGAAGGCCTCGACGCCGCGATCGCGATTACCGACCAGGTGGATGCCAAGCTCTATTCGAAGGAGATCGAGCGGGGGCGGATCGTCGCCATCGGCTCGCGGCGGCTGGCGGAAGGTGCCGGTGCGATCAGGAAGCCAGCGGACCTGAGCCGCTTCCCGATCCTCCTCCATCGCGACATGCCGCGCGCCTTCGATGCCTGGCGCAACGCCGTCGGCCTGCCCGATCTCGAGCCCGCGGGCGTAAGCTATTTCGACGCCGGTCAGTTGATCCTCGACGCGGCGGCCGAGGGGTTCGGAATCGCATTCATGCTGGAAAGCCACCTCGCATGCTCCGCCGACGGAAGGCTCGTGCAGGTCTTCCGCGAGACGGCGGAAAGCCCTTACTCCTACCGCTTTGCATGCCAACCTTCGGCGCTCGAGCGTCGGCCCGTGCGTATCTTCCACGACTGGCTGTTCGAACATTTCGCCGGCTCGATCGCGACCGAAAGCCTCGCCGCGGCCGAATAGGCCTAGTCCATCGCCACGTGCTGCTGCGGCCCGCCGCTGCCGACCTGCTGTCCGCGCTTCATCAGCAGGAGCAGCGGAAGGACCGCGAAGGTCACGATCATCATCAGCTTGAAGTCGTCGAGATAGGCGATGAACACCGCCTGTCGCGTCGCCTCTGCGTTGATGATGGCAAGCGCCATGTCGCCCTGCGGCGCGATCGTCTGAAGCAGCGGCGAATTCGCTGTCGGAATCGTCTGCTCCGTAACCTGGCTGGCGATGTCGGCATGGGCGACCTGCGTCATCCGCACCAGCTGTGCGCTGACGACGGAGATGCCGACCGAGCCGCCGACGTTACGTGACAGATTGAGCAGAGCGGCGGCGGTCGTCCGCATGCGCGGAGCGAGCGTCTCGAACGCGAGGCTCTGGAGCGGCACGAAGATCAGGCCGAGTCCGAGGCCCTGGACGACGCCGCTCATGATCACCGGCTTGGACGGCTGATCGAGCGCGAAGCCGGTCATCATCCACAGCGAAATGCCCATCAAGGTCACGCCGATGCCCACCAGCAGCCGCGAGTCCACCTTGCCGACCAGCCGCCCCGCCATGAGCATCGAGATCAGCGTGCCGACGCCGCGCGGAGCCGTGAGGAAACCCGACTGGAGCACCGAATAGCCGTAGAGATTCTGCAGCAGCGGCGGCAGCAGGGCGAGGCCAGCGAGGAGAAGCACGCCGGTCACCGCCATGAACAATATGCCGGTCGAAAAATTGCGGTCGGCGAACATGCTGCGTTCGAAGAGGGGGTTCTTCGCCGTGACGATATGCACGAGGAACATCCAGGCCGCGCCGATCGCCAGCCCGAGCTCGATGATGATCTCCCAGCTTTCGAGCCAGTCCTTCTGCTCGCCGCGATCGAGGAACATCTGCAGGCCGCCGATCGCGATGGCCAGCAGCGCGAAGCCGAACACGTCGAAGCCGCGCTTGTG
>DATMHG010000096.1:0-9112 GCA_035555035.1 Sphingomicrobium sp. | reverse complement strand
CCGTCCCGGCGTGAGCACGTGCCCGTGCTTCCGGATGTCTTCGACGGTCGCACTGACGCAGAACCCTCGAACGTTCTCGTACGAGCCCGCGTCCCTGTCTCCCCGCCACGCGTGGTAGGTGCCGGCGATCCTCGCCACGTCCGCATCCGTCAGCTCGCGGTGCGTCCGGTCCACCATCGCGCCGAGCTTGCGCGCGTCGATGAACAGCGTCTCGCCCCGGCGGTCGCGGAAGCGGCCGTTTTTCTTGCTCCGCGCAAGGAACCAGAGGCACACTGGGATCTGCGTCGAGTAGAAGAGCTGACCCGGCAGCGCCACCATACAGTCCACGAGGTCCGCCTCGACGATCGCCTTCCGAATTTCCCCCTCGCCGCTCTGATTGCTCGACATCGAGCCATTGGCGAGTACGAACCCGGCGAGCCCATTGGGCGCCAGGTGGTGGATGAAGTGCTGCACCCACGCGTAATTCGCGTTGCCCGCTGGGGGCGCGCCGTAAACCCACCGCGGGTCATCCCTGAGTAGCTCGCCGCGCCAGTCGCTGTCGTTGAAGGGCGGATTGGCAAGCACGTAGTCCGCCTTCAGGTCAGAATGCCGATCCTGGTGGAAGGTATCGCCGTGACCGATCTGCGCGTCGATACCGCGGATGGCGAGGTTCATCTTCGCCAGCCGCCAGGTGGTGTAGTTCGACTCTTGGCCGTAGATCGAGATGTCGCCGACGCGGCCGGCATGCGCCTCGATGAACTTCTCGCTCTGCACGAACATCCCGCCGGAGCCGCAGCACGGGTCGTAGACACGTCCCTTGTAAGGCGCGAGCATCTCGACGAGCACGCGGACGACGTGCGCCGGCGTGTAGAACTGCCCGCCCTTCTTCCCCTCGGCGCTCGCGAACTGGGCCAGGAAATACTCGTATACGCGGCCGAGCGTGTCCTTGGCCTTCGACGCCGCGTCGCCCAGCGCGATGTCGCTCACGAGGTTGATCAGCTGGCCGAGCCGCTGCTTGTCGAGGCCGGGGCGTGCGTAGTCCTTCGGGAGCACGCTCCTCAATGTCGGATTGTCGCGCTCGATCGCGGCCATCGCGTCGTCGACCAGTGTGCCGATCGAGGGCTGCGGCGCGTTTGCCTTCAGATGCGACCAGCGCGCTTCCTTCGGCACCCAGAAGATGCCGGCCGCGCGGTATTCGTCGGCGTCCTCGGGGTCGGCGCCCTCGCTCACCTGCGACTGCAGCTCCGCGTGCTTCGCCTCGAAGGCATCCGAGATGTACTTGAGGAAGATGAGGCCCAGGACGACGTGCTTGTATTCCGCCGCATCCATGTTGTTGCGGAGCGCATCAGCGGCGGCCCAGAGCTTGGCCTCGAAGCCCAGGTCCGTGCCGGGGCCGTCACCAGTGGGCAGTGCTTTGGGCATTGCTTTCAGGGGGAAAGTCGATGGCGATGGACATGCTAAGATCCTAAGAAACTCAACGCGTCGCCGCGGTAGAGTCTTCCGATCGCAGCTTTCCGTCGGTAGGTCCTGAAGCGTCTTGGCTCAGGCACCAGTCAGGCGGTCAGTGTCGCTCGGACGCGGAAGATTTGGCTGGAGCGGACCGCTTCGACGAACGGCTATGTTGCGCCCTGCAGCGGCCCCCCGCCAGAGCAGGCTGCAGAATGAGAGAGCGATAATCTCGGCCTTGCCGAGGGGTCCGGGGGCGGAGACACCGGGCATGCGCGCATCGCCACACGGCACACCACACGGCATGCCACACCGGACGCGAAAAGAGGCCCCCTGTTAAGAGGCCCCCTTCGTCCCGAGTGGCCCTTCACCAACGCCCTGTTCGCGTCTCTAGCCCGTTCTGAAGTCAGGCAGCACACCGGATTTCCCTCTGGCGTCGAGTGCGATCCGCCGTACTCCGCCCGGGCTGCTGCCTGCAACTCCCTCGGCCAATGGGCACACGAAATGGCACACGCGGCCGAGGTCTGAGCCGCTCGCTCAGGCCACGGAGACGAGTTATGGCCTAGCGCGGCTCTGCCAGTTCAGTGCGAGTCTGATACTCCAATCCAAATTCCGCAGCGAGCTCTGGATGCGCTCGCAAGAATTCCGCGCCTTGTGTGGTGCTGATGTCGAAATCCTTCATCAGCGCGCGAAGATTCAGCGGATTTAGATGAAACGCTCCGTACGGCCCGCGGCCCGTCATCGTGCTGATGACTTCTCGGGCGTATGGAAACAAGATTGCGAGTGCATTGAACCGAAGGAACTCGCCAAACGAGAGAGCGGGTGCGCCAGGATCCGCTGTGAAAACGCCGAAGATTCTCACCCGCGCCGACTCGGGCGCGATTGAAATCGGCTTACAGACGATCTCGACAACCACCTCAAATCGACGTGGGGCGAGAGGACGCCAATCCCAACCGAATTGCACAATTCTGTCAGTGGGATCCGCCGTCTCGCGTAGGTCTTCGGTGATCGAGCTGGTATAAGCTTGCTCGGCCACGTGAATCCGCTCGATCCGGTACCCAGCACCGGTCCCGGCGACGGCATTCATGACTCGGCCCTCGGAACGATGAGGAACGATCCGGCCAATAGCTCTTTGCCGAGCTTCCTCATTGGAAGCGTCCCAACGATTCCGTCAACGATCGCACTAAGTTCGCGGGGATCAGGGGTGCCGGGTTCGCGATTTCCTTCAATCCGCACCGTTGACGGGATTGCCAGATGTGCAGTGGTCCCCGGCCAACTCGGGGACCACTCTTCGGTTGCCGCGGCGCTAGGGACGAAACAAGCATCGGGCAGTGTGACGCCGTGCAACGCCGCGAGAATCTTTGCATTGCCCCGATCAGCTGCGAGTAACCGAATAAGCCTGTCGGTCGCAACGTTGGGGCGCACCTTGCCGGTTTCCCAGCGGGCACAGGTCTTTTCGCCGACACCCAACAACTGCTCGAACATCGGCTGGGTCAGATGCAGGTCGCGGCGGATCCGGCCGATCTCGTCGCCTGAGAGCAAGTTCTCCGCGCGCGCAACCGCCTCCCTCGCTCTAGTCTCAAGTTGCTCGGACTGTTCAGGAGTGTAAAAGGACTCATCGCACGATGCACAATGCATGTATTCATCGTCGACTAGAACTCGGCGACGCCCGACAGTGACTTCATGTCGCACAGTCACCAGGCGCGCCCCGTCGTTGCACAGTGGGCACTGGATGGTTGGGGTGCTCATGTCACTGCTCCTTGAACGAGACAACGAGAAGGAATCTGGATTGTAGAGGCCAGACCTGAAATTTCACGTAGAGTGGGAATCCTTGAAACGTGGGCTTGTACACGTCCTGAATAGCACCTTTCCATTTTGGCTCTTCGGCATCCATCGCTTTGTGGAAATGTTGCGGCGTCAGAGCCAAGAGGCACGACCGCACGCTCAACGTCTCGGAAACGGCTAGAGCATCTATTTGAGCTTCCCTGCGGATGTGCCAATCGCCCGCAACCACCTTCGCGTGGACTTCCGCGAGAGGCGTGTGCGGGCAATTGTAGTCGGCCATGGCTTGGAAGGTAGCATTATGCTAACGTATACGCAAGCGGTAGACGAACCGTTCCAAGGGGCGGCAACTGTGACGTCCATCACATGACGCATCCGATCGGCCTCAAGCGTGATATCGGTTGGATCGCGCGGCGGAAGTCCGCAGCTAGATGACACACCAGGGCGACATTTCGCCAGGAGCCCAGCCTCACCGGTTGGGATCGTGCTCAGCTGGTAAGCACAATTGGCGTTTCCGCCCCCTACGGTCGTCCCACTCCTAACGAGGCATGGACCTCATGCTCGCTCACGTCCTCAGCGTTTGCAGGGCCGTCGTCACCCCCATCCACTAGTTCTAGTTCATGAAGCGTCGCAGATGCGGTTGCTACCTTCTCAATGAGTCGGAGGTCGATCTTGCAGCCGACCGCACGCCGCACGATGTCGCACGTGCGCGTCGGCGGTGGCACGAAGGCGCACCGGAGGAGTTCGCTGATTTTCTCGAGGCCGAGCCGATCGACGACAGCGAGTAGCCGTCGCGAGCGTCGCCGAGAGCACTCGATTTATAATCGAGCGGTCGTCGGTTCGATCCCGACCGGTGTGCACCAGCGCCTGGCCAGATATCGATTCGTGACGCTCGTAATGGCTGTGCAAGCAAGAGGAGCGATATCGGTGCAGCCGCTCCGCGCTGCACCCGATATCGCTCCTTCGCTTGCCCCATTCGCGCCCGGGGGGCGCTCAAGGGAGAACAGCGAACAGCCGCCGGAGGTATTGCAGATAAGAGGGCACTCACAGCTGTCTTGGTCGAAGCTCAGAGTCGGTCATGTCGGAGCGTCGCACGATCGCAAAGTTGATTCGCTTCGCTCCCGGGGAACTCAGTGCGATTCAGGAGCGTGCCCGCGCCTGCGGCCGAACGCCCGCACGCTTCATCCGCGAAGCAGCCCTCGGCGCAATCCCGAAGCCAAGACACCGCGAGAGCCGTGACCGCCTGCTGCTGGCGTTCGCCCGGGTGGGCGGGCAACTGTCCGTACTGGCGGAGCGCGCCGATCGCGGCGGACTGACGGAGGCTGACCGGGCGCAGCTCGCCGCCGCGCTCGAGCAGCACCGCGCGATCGTGCGCACGCTCGTCGAGCGCGGGATCGGTCCGACGGAGGGGCGCCAGCGGTCGGCGTCGTGATCGCGAAGACCTCCAGCGGGCGGCGATTCGCGGCCCTCGGCGATTACCTGGCCCGCGGACGCTCCGGGACCGAGACCGATCGCGTCGCATGGACGGCGAGCCGGAACCTTGGCACGGATGACCCGCAGCTCGCTGCGGCGCTAATGCAGGCGACGGCGCGCCAGAGCGCTGCGGTCCAGACCCCGGTATACCACCTCACGATCAGCTTCGACCCGGGCGACCGCGTCACGCCGGAACAGATTCAAGCTGTCGCCGACCGCGTACTGCGCGACCTTGGCCTCGCTGCGCATCAAGCGCTGATGGTGGCGCATAATGATCGAGTGCACGCCCACGTGCACATCATGGTCAACCGGGTCCACCCGGAGACCGGCGTCGCCTGGGAGCGGTGGAAGGACCGCCCAGTCATTGAGCGCGCCCTGCGCGAAGAGGAGCGCGCGTTAGGGTTGCGCGAAGTCGCCGGGCGCCTCGCTCCCGCACCGGAGCGAGAAGCAGCAGCGACAGTTGGCAATGCGGTCGACGGGTCTCGCCGCCTCGAGCGGATCCAGGACCGCGCGTTCGACGATCGCGTGCGAGCACTGCTCCCCGAGCTGCGCGCCGCGTGCTCGTGGAATGACCTGCAGGCGACGCTGGCGGCCCATGGCCTGCGCACCGAAGGCAAAGGCCAAGGACTGGTCATCACCGATGGCGAACACGAGGTGAAGGCCTCGCGCGTCGGCCGCGACCTGTCGTTGAGGCGCCTCGAGGAGCGGTTCGGCACTCCGTACCCGAACCGCGAGCAGTTGAACGGCTCGCCGACCGCACGCGAGGCGCGACTCGGCTCAGCTGCAGCCGAGATCGCAGCGACAGCGCGAGAATACGAGCGCGTCGATGCGCTGACTCGACAGCAAGGCCGTGTCGAACAAGAGCTCGAGCTACTTCACGCCCAGCGGCTCCGATTCGAGCATTCGGCGCACAGCGTCGCGCGAGCGCACGAGGCGTTCGACCGCGCCTTGCAGCACGTCTTTCGCGACCCGGCCGCGGCGGCTCAGCAGGTCCGGACCACAGAGCGCGCCAGTAGCGCCAACGAAGTCGAGAGGTTGCTGCGCGACGAACCGCAGCGGTTCGGCGCGCTCAGGACAACGGACCGACCGCGTGCGTTCGGACTGCTGATCGCGGACGATGATTCGTCGGCGCGGGCGAGCGCGCGAAGCGCGGCCATCGATTGGCGCACGCTTAACGAGCGCGAGGCAGAAGCAGCGAAGGCCGTTGCAGCGTACGTGCAGACCGCCGACGCGCAGATGCGCGATGCGTTCGCGGCGGTCTACCGTGCGCCATCGCACGCCGTTCCCGCCTTCGAACAGGCCGTCGCGAACGCCGGCAGCGAGGCGGCGCTCGACGTGCTCGCGAAGTCACCCGATCGATTCGGGTCGCTCCGCTCGCCTGGCACGCCCGCTGCCGTCGCGCGGCTGGACTGGGCAGACCTCGCCGAGCGCGCGCGGCGTGCGCTGGAGGCTCGAGCTGTCACGTCGAGCGAGCTAGCGCGCGAGCACACGGAGAGAGCGATTGGTCGCGCTGAGGGCCGGCGTCGCGACCTGCGAGCGGCCATCGACGGCGCACCGCGTCAGAAAATTCTGCGCACCTCGCTCAACCGCGCTGTCCGCCGACTCGAGCCAAACGAGCTTCGGGCGTTGCGGACCGTGCTTACCTCGCCGCAAAGCGCTCTTCTGTTCAAGGCGCGCAGCGCCGTTCGCGACGCCGCACTCGGTCGCGACGAGCCGGAACGCTGACCGGCGCGGACGATGATCGCCGCGCCCTTCACGCTCGATGCGCTTCGAGAGCGCTGGACCGCTCGGCGCGACGAGCTGCGCCGGCTGCATGCGCTCGTCGACGGCGCAACGCTCTGCGATGAGCTGCTCGGCGAGCTCGATCGACTCGCCGAGGACCAGGCGGGCGAGCTCCTTTCGGTGCGGCGCGCGGCCATCGAGTCGGGCTATTCCGCCGATCACCTCGGCCGATTGCTGCGTGAAGGCAAGCTCGCCAACGCCGGCCGCGCCAACGCCCCGCGCATCCGTCGCGGCGATCTCCCTTGAAAGGTCCGCCGCCCCGTTGCACCGGCAGCCGAGCCGTCCTATGATCCGGATGCCGATGCTCGGTCCCTGGTCAGCCGTCTCCAACACGGAGGCGCGCATGGCACCACGCGGTAGCTGGCACCAGATCAAGGGACGATGGACGCGGACGCTCGGCGAACACGGGCTCCGCGTCCGGCTTTTTCAAATGCGAAAGGGCGGGACGTTTTACCGGGACGTGTGGCTCCCGGAGGTCGGCAAGGACCGAAAATATCTCCAGACGACCGATCGCGCCGAGGCAGAACGATTGGGCCGCGCCTTCCTGGCGGCGCGGTTGCGCGAGGAGCACGAGGCACCACTGTCACGCGTGCTCACGTTAGGCACATTGTGGGATCGCTTCCGGCGCGAGTCACAGAACTTCCTCGACAACTCGCCGCACAGCCGGCAGGACGCCGCGGTCCGCGCGGCAACGCTCATTGCGTACTTCGGGAAGGATTGCGACGTGCGGATGCTCTCCGGCGACGACCAGGCGGCGTACACCATCGCCCGCCGCGCCGGCGGCATCCAGGTCTCACCGGAGTACGTGACGGCGCCAGTGCGGCTGCGCACCGCGGAGTCGGATCTCGTCGTGCTGCACCAGATGCTGAACTGGGCGTCGACGGTGCGCGTGAAAGGCGTCCGGCTGCTCGACGGCAACCCGCTCGCGGGCATCCGTCGCGCGCGAGAGCAAAACCCGCGGCGGCCGATCGCCAGCCACGAGCGATTCGTGGCGACGCGGGCGGCGATGCAGATGCTGCACGACGAGGAGGAAACCGACCCGGCTCGCGCGCGGTGGCTGAAGATGGAGCTGGCGCTCGTTCTCGCCGAGGCGACCGGTCGGCGGCTCGGGGCGATCCGTCAGCTGCGGTGGGAGGACATCGACTGGGCCGCCTGCACGATCCACTGGCGCGCCGAGGCGGACAAGAAGCGCCGGGAGGCGGTGATCCCGATGCCGCTGCCCTTGGCGAACGAGCTGCGCCGCTTCCAGCGGCGACTCGGGACGATGAGCGGGTGGATCTTCGCGAGCCAGCACTCAGCCGACCGGCCGATGGATCGCCACCTCTTCGACAACTGGCTCAGGCGGGCCGAGAAGGCCGCAGGACTGAAGAAACTGGTCGGAGGGCTATGGCACCCTTACCGCCGCGCCTGGGCGACGGCGCGGAAACATCTGCCCATCACGGACGTCGCCGCGGCAGGGGGCTGGAAGGACACCGAGACCCTGCTCACCTGCTACCAGCAGGCGGATACGCAAACGCTCCTCGCCGTGATGGCCGAGGAGCGGAAGGTGCACGAATCTCACATCGCGACGGCGGCAAACGGGTAATCAAACAGGTAACGCCTGTCCCGTCTGCTCGCGTAAGTCGTTGCTACTACAATCGGGACGGCGGGATTTGAACCCGCGACCCCCTGAACCCCATTCGGCTCAGGGGAAAACCAAACTACGGAAAGCTGTCGTGCTTCAGAGGGGAGACCGGGCGTCGGTGCCGGGCATCTACCTCAGCAATGGTCGAAGTAGCCGTCAGAAACGGGTACCGAAACGGGTATCGCCGGATCTGGCGTTCCGGAGCTGTCTTCGCAGCCGACGAAGCTCACGAGGGCCCAAAGCGTGAAATAGCCACGTGTGCTGCGTCGGCGGACACGGCCGCCCGGACGACCCCCGAGTCCACTTCCGGGAGCGGCGCGGCAAGGGTGCCTAGCCGCGTCAAATCCATCCGATAGACACCCGTGGTTCCGAGCTTCGGGTCGTGAACCAAACGGACGGGTGTGTCGGGTGGGGGCGAAACCTCAGCCCACACGCAGGCGATCTCTCGCGAGGTAGTCGTCCAATTCGTTCCTGAGCCCTCGCGCCATCGCGCCAAGAAGTCGCGCCATATCTGCCGTTCCCCGCCCGCGGCCCAGAGGTCGCTTGCGTGCTCCGCGCGATCTCGAAGCCAATCGCGCATCCCAGCGGCGTCCGCGAATGTGGCGGGGAACTGCTCCATGAGTCGGCGGATCATAGCGCGCGACGGAAGGCCGGCTTGGGCAAGAAGAATGGCGGGGATCGACGGCACGCCGTAGGTAAGCGCCAATGCAATGTTGCCTTGGATGTCGGCCGCACCGGGTACGCCCTCGGCGATGCCCTGTACGCGGACCGCTTCCACCGCCCACACTAGCCGGAAAACGATTCCGTCCTGTAGAAACTCGATCTCCGCTCCTGGATCGACCAGGGCTGGGGGCAGGTCGAAGCCGCCCAGCCACTGGTATAGTGTGCCCTTCCAAGGCGCGGGCAGCCCTCGGTCGGGCCGGAACGGTGCGGTTTCGAATACAACCTCCGCGAACTCAGCGAGTTCGGTGGCGGCTACTTCGACTTCACCGTCTGCGAGGGCCGCCTCTGTCGCGGGAAGCTTGG
>DATMHG010000095.1:0-10109 GCA_035555035.1 Sphingomicrobium sp. | reverse complement strand
GACCGGGACTTTCGAACCGCCACTCGGGATTCATGCGGAGCATGACGCATGCCGTAGGCGGAATGAAGCACAGACGGAACTCCTCGTCTTCAGCGACAACAACTGCGGTGAACTCATTGCCGCTTCGCGCCTCTGCTTGAGAAAAAGCTTTCCTACAGCGCCCGCTATATGTCCCAGTGTGGTTCAAGGAGAGCAATATGGACGAGCCAAATCCTGGCATTCTATGCACACCCGCCACCCTCCCCTCGCACCACTCGGATCCCCATCAAAGTACCACTTTGAGGGGAGTGCGCCACGACGGCTGGACCGGCGAACGCATGGCGGCCTTCCTCGAAGTGCTGGCCGACACCGGGATCGTCAGCGAGGCATGCCGCGCCGCCGGGATGAGCCGCGAAGGCGTTTATCCGCTGCGCAACCGCGATCCGGTGTTCGCCGCCGCGTGGCGCGCGGCCCAGGCCAAGGCCCGTCCGGTCATCGCCGACGGCCTGCTCGAGCGGAGCATCACCGGGACGGTCGAGCATTATTACCGCGACGGAGTCCTCGTCGGGGAACGGCGCCACTATGAAAGCTGGCTCGGGCTCGCGGTTCTGAAACGGCTGGACAAGCAGGCCGAGGAGGATCGTGCCGACGAGAGCCTGGCCGCGCGCATCGCCGGCGGCTGGAAGGATGCGCTCGACGCGCTTCGCGAAGGCGGAACCGGCGCCGTCGCGGGGGCGCTCGAGCCCGAAGTTGACGAAGTTGACACACCCCCACCCCCCGGCTGCGATCCGTTCGGAAACTGCTGGAGAGCGGCCTCCGCTGGAGACTTGAATCCGCGCCGGACTTGCGGCGTAGCGGACGGGACGTGGATCACCACCTTTCCGCCGCCTCCCGGCTTCGACGGCTACGAAAATTGCGAATGGGACTGCTTCACCTGGTACGAACGCGCCTGCACGCCGGAGGAAGCCGAGTTGCTCGACGCCAACGAGGCCGCCGCCGCGGCCGAAGAGGAAGCCGAGCTCACCGCTTTCGCCGAAGCCGAGCGCGACAGCTACTTCGCCAAGCTCCGCGCCGCGATCGCCGGTCGTCATCCCGGACTTGATCCGGGACCCGCCTTCACTTCAACAGCGACGACGTGACCAAAGGCCTGCGCTTATTCCTCGATGCCGACCAGCAGCGCACCTGGCTGGATGGTGACATCACGCTCCCCGACGGCGAGCGCCCGCAAGCCGACGATCTCGAACAGCGCTTCAAATATGCCGGCCGCCTCGAAAAGCTGCTCCGCCGCCCGCAAGCCGAGGACGTGCTCGACATCCTCCGCCTCTACGCTGCGACAGCCCTACCCGTCCCGCGCCGGACCGAGCGCTATTACTGGTCCGTCTCCTGCCTGCCTTCGACCAGCGACAAGCCGCTCGCCCGAATCAATGCAAGCTGGATGGAGCTGTTCACGCTGCTTCCCGACGGCGACGGCCTTCGCTCGCGCTTCATCCTTCAGCTGTCCGACTTCACCCGCGACTGCTCAGCTGATCCAGACGATCTCGACACCGACCTGCTCGAAAGCTGCGCAGCGCGGGCCGAGGACGTCAGCTACGCGATCTGGCGCAACGGCAAGGGCATCCTCATCGCGAAGATTCGTGGTGCCACCTCGATCCGCGCCTTCATCGGCCACCCGCACGGCTTACGCGCCATCCGCCGCTTCAACCTCACCCATATGAACCGCGGCCGCAACGCCTACCAGGCGAGCCACTGCTACAGCCTCGCCGATCGCATGCTAGGCGATTGATGGCTCCCGATCATCGGACATCAGCTTCAAAGCACCCTGCCCGCATTGAACTCGCGAGCGATCGCCGCATCGAGCGCGGGCCCTTGCTTGACGCACGTCCCCCGCAGCCGCGCGTCAGGCCGAAGGACCCGCCCGAGCCACGTCGCATCCGCCGGGATCCCGTTCCTTCGCGCCGCCGTCACGAACACGGCCGCGAGCCGCTCCGCGTCCGCATTGTCTGCGTCGACGGCTCCGAGGTCCCTGAGCAGCTGCAGCCGGGCCGAGGGATCGAGCTTCTGCGGCACGTCGAACGGCATCAGCTTCGAATGGTCGGCGATCTCCCGGTTCTGCAGCCGATCGAGCCAATCGACCATGGCGTACAGCGCGGCATAATTGAAGAAACGGCTTTGCCCGCGTTCGAAGACGCCGCTGCTCGTCGCCGCGGTCCAGGCGCTCACCGGCCACAGGCGATGCGGCGAGCTGAGCGGCGGCGGGCTGGCGAAGAGCGAACCGGCGGTCGCCCGTGGAGCGCCGCTGAGCGGCGGCTTGCCTTGCAGTCCGGGCCAGTCGTCGCCGGCGGCGATCAGCCGCTGCCTGAGGTCGGTGAAGCTCGCGCGCATGCAATCGCCGATCGCAATGCGTTCGGCGGCGAAGGCCGAATCGTAAGCGAGCTCGGCGCGGATGTGGTCCAGCGCCTGGCGGGCAAGATAGCGGTTGTGGATGCTCTCGACGATCTGCTCAGCGCCGAGCGCGATCAGCACGCCGAGGACGATGATCCCGACCTCGCCGACGAACGCGCGCCAGCCGTGCAGCGGTTTGGGCAAATGCAGATGCATGCGACCGGCCCCTCCGGATCCAGGAGGCTAACAGCATGGCCGCGATCGGTCGAGTTGATGCCCGGGAAGCTGGTGGCGATCAACTGCTCCGTACCGACCGAGCCTAAAGGACATCTGAAAACAGCCGGTACTCGCGCGCGCGCCGGCGGTCGGCTCGATCCTCGTACCAGCGAATGATGCGTCGTCGTGCCGGGAGTTCGTACAGCCGGTGCACCACGATGCTGAGGCCGATCACGAGGACCGCGAGGACAACCCGGAAAGCCAGGCCGTCGATGATGTGCACGGCATAAACGAACGCGATCTCGTGCGTCAGATAGAGCGCGTAGCTCCCTTCACCCAACTCGACGAAAAGAGCGCCGCGCAGCAGTTTCGAGATTGCGCCAGCTTCCTGCGCGAAGCTGGCCACGATCAGTGCCGAGGGGACGATGAAGATGATGCTGTAGGTCAGCAGCTCGAGCTTTGCGGGCGATGCATAGGCGACGATCATCGCCGCGCCGAGCGACCCGAGGGCCGCCAGCTCGCCCGGCGTGCCCGAGAGCAGCCGCCGGCCGTTCGCGAGCAGTCTGCAGCAGCCGATACCAACGAGGAATTCGAGCAGCCTGAAGGTT
Organism: Sphingomicrobium sp.; assembly: GCA_035555035.1. Lineage (GTDB taxonomy): Bacteria > Pseudomonadota > Alphaproteobacteria > Sphingomonadales > Sphingomonadaceae > Sphingomicrobium. The sequence goes on along the minus strand of DATMHG010000095.1, from coordinate 6,924 downwards.
GGATTCACATAGAACAGCCAGAGCGCGAATTCCGATGGCCGCGCGACGACCAAACCGAGGGTCCCGACCATCACGACCGCAAGCGCGAGTCCCACGACTCGGAGATTTCGAAGCCCGAGCAGCAGCGGACACATCGCATAGAAGAAGGCCTCGTCCGAAAGCGACCAGCTGCCCGTCTCAAAGCCGAGATAGACATTGTGGTCGGGCCACCAGCTATGGAGCAGCAGCAGGTTGGCTGCGGCCGCTGTTCCCGTCCAAAGCGCACCTGCATGAAGATAAGCCTGAGCCAGGTGAAGAAAGACCGGCAGGCCGACAAAGAACATCAGCAAGTGCGTCGGATAGATCCGCGCGATCCTGCGCACGAAGAAGTCGGTGGTCGCGGCCCGCGAGCGCAGCCGCTCGTCGTAGATGTAGGTCAGGACGAATCCACTGAGCACGTAGAAGAAGGACACGCCCAGCCGGCCGAAGCGGAAGCCGAAGTAATGGAAGCACAGCACCGCGACCGCCGCGAAGAAGCGGAGTGAGGTCAGCGAGCGTATCTGCCGTGCCGATGCGGACGCGTCGCGGGTCAAGCGCTACTCACTCCAGCTGCGAGGCTCGGAAGTCCCTTAGCGCAAACCCGAAGGATGTGCCGTGACAAACGTCGGGCATGGCGACCGGGCGCTGATGCAGGTCCCGGACGCTGTTGCGGATAAGCTTACACCGGGCAGTCCTTGAGGAACTCCGCCTCGACGATCCGCCGGCGGCAGGAAAGGACCCGGGCCCTGATCTTGCCCATTCGGTCGATATGGATGCTGATCTGCTCCCCGCGGTCGAGGCGCCGGTCGGCCTCGAACTCGCATTCGTCATAGCCGAGCAACCTCAGTCGGACGGGAAATTCCGAGCCGTCGCTCCTGCTCACCCGGACCTGCGAGCTCGCGCAGGCCGGCGCATCATTCGTCGGTTTCCAGTGACGCATCGTTTTCCCGCTTCCGGCAACATCATGAGACCATGAAGCTTGTGCTTCGAAGCAAGGTGAAGCCCGCGTTGATCATCTTCCAAAACGGCGGTGGTCGCCCGTGCCCGCGAAGAGTCGCTGGCGAACTCGCCGAATTAACAGCTCCCTATGCGGCAACTTCCAATGTCCGCTCAGGACGCCCTTCGACCGGCTCCACTCCCGACGTCGCCCATCGTGGCGCCGCGACGAACATGTCGTGAAGCATGTGCGTCTGCATCATGTACATGAGCAGCTTGTTCGAGGAGCGCCGCATGCGCCTGAGGGCGGGAAGCCATTTCCACGCCGGCATTTTCGCCAGCAGGCTGAGCACCAGGCAAGCGCGATAGGAGAAGACCTGCGAGCGCTCGAAGGCGTCCTTCGAAAGGTGGCGAGCCCTGAGCTTCTCGGTCGCCTCCCGATCCTCGCCGAACAGGTCGACGGGTTGACTGGTCAGCATGAACCCGAGCTTCCGCCGCAGACGCAGGTCGTCCGGCAAAATGCCCATCGCTGCATCGCGCAATATGGCTTTTTCGACTCCGTCGTGAAGCTTCAAATCGACCGGAATGTGCTTGGCCATGTCGTAGAGCTTGTGGTCGAGGAACGGCAGCCTGACTTCGAGCGAATGAGCCATCTCCACGCGATCACCGAGGTACGCGAGGATGTCGAGCGGCATCTCGGCGATCCGCGTCTCTTGCGCAAAGTTGATCGCCGGCTTCGAAGGCCGTGGACGCGCTGCGCCCCTGGCCCGCGCCGCGGCAAGCGGTCGGCGGAGGCTCTTCTGGAACATCAGCAGCGACAATTTCTCGATCACATGGACGGCAGATCCGGTGAGCTTGAGTCGCCGGAGCCGAACGGCCCTGGCGCCGCCGTCCGCGCGTCCGCTGCGCGTATCGCGGATCGCGTCTTCGAAGAAGCGGCGATAGCCAAGGAAGACTTCGTCGGCGCCCTGCCCGTTCAGCACGACAGTAACCGCTTTCCTGGCCTCCTCAGAAAGCAGGAAGGTGCCGACCGGCGCGAGGGTGACGAACGGCAGCTCGGTGAACCACAGGCATTGTTCGACATGTTCCCAGAGCATCTGCTTGGTGACCGGGAGCTCATGATGGGTCGTCTGCAGGATCTCTGCTGCGCGCCGGGTGAATTCCTGCTCGTTCCGGTCGCTCCCGACGAACGAAATCGAGAAGGAATGGAGCTCGGAGCTTACATTGCGCCTCATCAAGGCCCCGACGAACGACGAATCGAGACCGCCGCTCAGGTACAACCCAACGGGAACATCGGCGCGAAGCCGCAACCGGACCGCCTCGTCGAGCTCTCCCAAGACGGACTTTGCCGCGGCTTCCTGCGCTTCCCCGAAGGGCTCGCCGATCGGTTCGGCGGTGAGGGCCGGAATTTCGCCCGACCAGTAGCGCCTGATCTGCAGCGCGTATGTGTCGAGATCGATCGTCGCATAACAGCCGGGCGGGACATGCCGGACGCCCTCGAATGGAAACTGCGCATTCTCGGGATCGTCGTTGAGCAATGGATCGAGCGCGGCAACGTTCAGCTTCGGCGCAACGAGGCCGCTGCCAAAGATCGCTTTCATCTCGGACGCGAAGACGAAGCCGTGCGGCAAGCTCGAGAAATAGAGCGGCTTGATTCCGAACCGGTCGCGAGCGGCGATCACCAGCCTCTTGGCCTTGTCGTAAAGGAGGAACGCGAACTCGCCTCTCAGCTGCTCGAAGCAGTCGAGGCCGAATTCCCGGTAGAGATAGATGATGACCTCGGAGTCGCTCTTCGACTTGAAGCGGCATCCTCTCGCCTCGAGCGAGCTTCTGATCCGTTCGAAATCATAGATTTCACCATTTGCGACCATCACGATGTTGCCGTCTTCGCTCAGCATGGGCTGGGCGCCCGTCGCGAGATCGAGGACCTTCAGTCTCGTATGGGCGAACGTGACTTGTGCCGTCTCGTCCTCGAATGTGCCGCTTCCGTCGGGGCCGCGATGGTGGAGAAGCGCAAGCACGGTTTCGATTGCCGGATCCGCAAGGTTGCGGCCGATGACTCCGAAAATGCCGCACATGCCCTGCGCTCCGACGGGAAAGTTTGGTCAGGTGGCACTCCGATCATGACAAAGGACTAACAGGCGTGTGAACAATGGGTCGCGCTGGGGATAGACCCGCCGCCTTTCGACCGTTCCGCGAGCAAGCAGGCCCTAGCGGCCCGCCAGTTGACGTTCGAAGAACCTCGCCAGGTCCTCGTTGCCCGGGTCAACGGCGGCGATCTGCTGAAAGCCGGCGGGTGAGGATGGCCGGATCGCACTCGTATAGAGATAGGCTACCAGCCCCGCGAGGAGCAGAATGAGCAGCAGCGCGATGACGCCGAGAACCTTGAGTGCCGTTTTCATCGAAGCCCCCGCCGAGCTTACTCAGCCAACATACGATCGTCGATGATCGAGATCGGCGCGGGCAAGAGAATCGCCATTCGGATTGCCGCAACGGCCAAAAACTGGCGCCGCCGCGCTCACCTAAGTTATTCCGGCAACTTGCAAATTAATGCATTGTGGATAACTGTCAGTTGACCGCGCATATGGGCTGCGGTTGCTTTGCCGGGGGGCGCGTATGGAAAAGAACCTGGGCTACTTCGCCCGCCGAGCCGCCGAGGAACGCCGGGCGGCGACTGAGGCCGTCAGCGACGAGGCGCGGCAGCGCCATCTCGAAATGGCCGCGGCGTATGAGCTCCGGGTCGATGAGCTGAAGGTGGCCGAACGACGCTCGGAAATGAACGTCGTTAAGGCTGGCTAGTCTCCGGACCGGCAGCGTCGGCTCCGCGATCGCGGTTCGGTAATCATCGGCCTGTCGGAAGAGTCGGCGAATCTTCGTTCAATCCCTCGATCAGGGTGAGCGGCCCCCACGCGATTGCCTTCCAGTGAAGGTCGCCAAGACCGTCCATCATCCAGTCGCCGGCAAAGCCGCATATGACCCAGAAGATCAGTCCAACGGTAAGAAGCAGCTTCATCGCGACCCCTCCCAGCTCAATTCGACCTCAAGCTTATACCCTTGCGGCCCTAAGAAAGTGTTTGCGGCTACTTCGCCGGTCCGTCACCGCCCGCCAGGTAATTGGGCGTCATCACGCTCGGGGCCTGGGCCCCGGGCTTCGTCGGCTGCAGCAGCTTCAGGTTGAATTTTTCCATGAATTGGCAGCCAAACTGGGTGCCCTTGGTCCAGCGGATCTCGGCGTCGATCAGGCCGCCGGCGGCGAAGTCGAGCTGAACCTGCGCGCCGACCGGCAATTCCTCGCGGCATTCGACCAGCGCTCCGCCGCTCGAGATATTGCGGAGGCGGGCGCCCAGCACGCGTCCCTGATAGTGAAGCAGCGCCGCCCGGATGATCCGCATGCGCGGCTCGCGCGGCGGATATTGCGCGGGCATGGTCGGCGCGCCCTTCTCCGCCAGCACCAGCGCTTCTTCGGCGGGCATCGGCTTGCCGAAATAATAGCCCTGGACCAGCGAGCAGCCGAGGTCGCGCACCAGCTGCAGCTCGTCCTGCGTCTCGACACCCTCGGCCGTGGTCTGCATTTTGAGGTCGGAAGCGAGGCCGACCATGGCCCGGATCAGCGCGGCATTCCGGCTCGTCGGGTCGGACGCGCCGCTGACGAACGAGCGGTCGATCTTGATCTTGTCGAACGGAACGCGCTGCAGATAGCTGAGGCTCGAATAGCCGGTACCGAAATCGTCGAGCGCGAGCTTGAGTCCGATCGCCTTCAGATTGCCGATCATCTCGTGGACGTGCTCGTCGTTGCTGAGGAACACGCCTTCGGTGATTTCGAGCTCGAGCCGGTTGGCGGGTAGGTCCGTATCGCTGAGCACGCTGCGGACCGTCGCCGGCAGCGCATGGGATTTGAACTGGACGGGGGAGAGGTTCACCGCGACCGAGATGTTCTGCGGCCACTTGGCGGCCTCGGTGCAGGCGGTCCTCAGCACCCATTCCCCGATCTCGTCGATGAGGCCAATTTCTTCCGCAAGAGGGATGAACTGCGCCGGGCTGACGGCGCCGTGCTCGGGATGTTCCCAGCGGATCAGCGCCTCGAAGCCGGTGACCGCCTCGCTGGAGGCGTCGACGCTCGGCTGGAAGACAACGCTCAACTGCCCCTTCTCGAGCGCGACGCGAAGGTCCGACTCCATCAGCTGCCGCTCGCGCGCCGCTTCGTGCATTTCGGCAGCGAAGAAGCGGAAGCAGCCCTTGCCGGCGGCCTTGGCGGCGTAGAGCGCGAGGTCCGCGTCGCGCATCAGGTCGTCGGACGTGCGGTCGTCATAGTCGGACGTCACAATTCCGATCGACGCGCCGATCGAAACGGCGGTCCGGTTGATCGTATACGGCCGCGACAGGCTGTCGATGATGCCCTGGGCAAGCTTCGACAGCTCGTCCTTGGACGAAATGTTCGGGAGCACGACCTCGAATTCGTCGCCGCCGAGACGGCCCACCTGTCCCGCCTCGCCGATCACATCCCGAAGCCTCAAGGCGACCAGCCGCAGCAACGTGTCGCCGGCTGGATGCCCGAGTGTGTCGTTGACCGCCTTGAAGCGGTCGAGGTCGAGCAGGAACATCGAGCAGCGGTGCTTGCGGCGGACGGCGCTCACCAGCGCATCGTCGAGCGCGCGGCGAAGCGCCTGGCGGTTGGCAAGTCCGGTCAGTGCGTCCTGGCGGGCGAGCCGATCGAGCTCGACCTCCGACTGCCGCATCTGGGTGAGGTCGGAAGCAAAGCCGCGAAATCCGAAGAAGCGGCCGATCTCGTCGTGGACGGGCCGCCCGGAGATCGACCACCAGATCTCGTTCTTGGTCTTGGCCCGGACGATCAGGTCCTGAAACGCGACGTGCGATGAAAGATAGAAACCGAGCGTCCGTTCCGAAGTGGCGCTGCCGTCGGCGCCTTCGGTCGAGATGAGGTCCGTGAATGGGCGATCGAGCAAATCCTCGCTATTGCGTCCGAGCGCCTGGGCGACGCTCTCGCTGATGTAGGACAGCGCACCCTCGCGGGTGGTTTCCCAGAACCAGCCTTTACCGCTGCTTTCGAATTCCTCGATGAGGCCGTCGGACCGCGACGATTGCGGGCGCGACTGGTCGTCAGCGGGGGCGTCCCCGCGTCCTGTCCTTAAGAGGCCTCTGATGCTCCCCAACTTCCAGCTCCCGGGCGTGAAAAGAAGGTCTAGGCTCTCATGGTTTAAATTCGGTTAGGGTTAGCGGGCGTAACGCGCGCGAGTGACTTCGGCGGACCGCCTCGGCTAAGGCGCGCCGATGACCTCCCCCGTCGCCTTCCTGTTCGACCTCGACGGCACGCTCGTCGACAGCGTCTACAACCACGTCCGCGCCTGGCACCTGGCGCTGCGCGAGGAAGGGATCGAGCTTTCGGTCTGGCGGATCCACCGCAAGATCGGAATGAGCGGCGGCCTCTTCACCCACCAGCTGCTCCGTGAGCTCGGCCGGGACATCGACGAAGCGACCATCCAGCGCCTCCGCGCGCGGCACGCCGCGCTCTATCTCGCGCTCGCCGGCGAGATCGTGCCGCTGCCGGGCTCGGCCAAGCTCCTGGAAAAGCTCACCAAGCTCGACCTCCCGTGGGCGATCGCAACCAGCGGCAGGATGGAAACTGCTCGCGCCAATCTCGACAGCCTCGGCGTCGATCGGGACACGGCCGTGGTCGTCACCCGCGACCAGGTCGAATACGCCAAGCCGGATCCCGACCTGTTCGTCGAGGCGGCACGACGGCTCGGCACCACCACGCAGGGCTCGTACGTCATCGGCGACAGCATCTGGGACATGATCGCCGCCGCGCGGTGCGGAGCGCTCGGCATCGGACTGCTCTCCGGCGGCTACGGCCGGGAGGAGCTGATGAGCGCCGGGGCGCTGCGCGTCTACGACGATCCCGCCGACATGCTGCTGCACCTCGACGAGATCGCTCCGAGGACACGCGACTGA
>DATMHG010000094.1:0-35238 GCA_035555035.1 Sphingomicrobium sp. | reverse complement strand
GGCAAAGGTCAGATCAAGACGACCGGCAAGCTCGGCGAGGTTATGCAGGAGTCGATTCAGGCGGCGATGAGTTTCGTCAAGGCCAGGGCCCCGGCCTTCGGCGTAAAGCCCTCGATCTTCGCGCGGAAGGACATCCACGTTCACTTGCCCGAAGGCGCGGTGCCGAAGGACGGTCCGTCAGCGGGAATCGGCATGGTCACGGCGATGATCTCGACGCTGACCGGCACTCCGGTCAGGCGTGACATCGCCATGACCGGCGAGGTCACGCTCCGCGGTCGCGTTCTTCCAATCGGCGGTCTCAAGGAGAAGTTGCTCGCCGCGCTGCGTGGGGGAATCCGCACCGTGCTCATTCCAGCCGAGAACGAGAAGGACCTCGTCGAGATTCCTTCGTCCGTGAAGGATGAGCTCGACATCGTCCCCGTCAGCCATGTCGATGAAGTGCTGGCGAGAGCGCTGGTCGAGCCGCTCCAGCCGATCGAATGGACGGACGACGACGAGCATGCGGCCGAACCGCCGGTGTCTCCTCCTGGGGCAGAAACGGGCGTGGCCGTTCGTCACTAGCCCTTTGACTTGGGCGCCAAGTCTTGCCTTAAGGTGAGACCCCCGTGCGCGCGAGTCTTGGCGCTCGGGGAGGGGAGAGCTGGGCGCCATGAACAAGCAGGAACTGATTGGCCATGTCGCCGATCGAGCGGGCCTCAGCCGCAACGATGCGATGCGGGCAGTCGAAACGATCCTCGAAGTGATCACGTCGACGCTGAAGCGGGGCGATGAGGTGCGGCTGGTCGGTTTCGGGAACTTCTCGGTGACGAGACGCAAGGCATCGACCGGGCGGAATCCACGGACTGGCGAGCCGATGCAGATCAAGGCGGTTTCTCAGCCCAAGTTCCGGCCCGGCAAAGTGCTCAAGGACGCGGTTCAGTAACTAGACTCCGTCGCGGCGGTCACTATATCCGCCGCTCTTCGCAAGAATCGGGTCTCATCAAAGTACTACTTTGATGGGTTTCTGGGGCGGGCGCGTAGCTCAGCGGTAGAGCACACCCTTCACACGGGTGGGGTCACAGGTTCAATCCCTGTCGCGCCCACCACGCTCCTGGCGCGTGGTACTGTCAAATCTCCAGATAATTCGGCTGGAAGCTCGCGACCCGGCGCATTTCGTCCCAGTCGGTAAACTGGATCTCGCGGCCTTTCCGGCGGATCAGCCCTTGGCGCTCCATGTCGGCGAGAACGCGATTGACGTTCACCGACGTCTGGCCGGTGATTTCGGCAATCTGCTGCTGGGTGAAGGGATTAGTCATGGCGTCGTTGGCGACGTGCATTCGAACCGCCGTCTCGCACAGAAGGTGCGCCACGCGCGCAGTGGAGTCGCGGCGGCCACAATTGACCAGCCATTCGTAGCCGATTTCTTCGTTTCGCTGGATGAGTCGTCGGAAGAAGCGCTGCATATCCGGATGCGCGTCCACGATCGGATCAAAGTCCTCCGCTTTGCCGACCATCACTTCGCTTCGGACGATCGCCTGGATGCCATATTCGGCAATACCTTCGCGGGGCAGGATGCCTTCGCCGGGAAAGCGCAACGCGACGATCTGCCGGCGTCCGCTATTGTCCGCCTTGAATTTGGAGAGGATGCCGGAGCGAACGAACATGACTTCGTTCCGGGGCACACCAGGCTCGCGGAATGGCCGCCGCGGTTCCACCTGCACGATCCGATGCGGCACTTTGGCAAGGAGATCGGCTTGATCAACGGGAAGACCCGCGGAGATCAATGTCTCGCGTAGCGATACGCCTGGCGTTGACGGTTGTCGCCGACTCGCCATCCTTATTTCTCCCCGGGAATGGAAGGATGCGCCTCCGGAACGGTTCGTGCAAGCTAAGAGCTTGTTATTCTATAACGAAACTTTGTCGCAATCTCCGACACGAGCGTGTGTAACTGCTGCTTGTCTAACGTCATGGCCGCCTCGAGCCGCGGTGGTCCCGGCCACCCGGCGTCGGGAAATTCGGCGCCATTCCAGTGCCGCGGTTCGGAGTAGCGCGGGACGACGTGAAAATGGACGTTCGGATCCACCATCATCAGCATCAAATAATTGATCCGCTGGTAGCCGCAGAAATCCGCGAGAACGGCCTCGATCGCCGCAACAACATCGGCCTGCTCTGCAAAGGCTTCGCGCCGAAGCTGATGGTAGGCCACTGCCTCGCTCTTCGCCGCAAGGATAAGCGAACCGAGTGTCACCTGAGCGGGACGCAAAAGAACGACCCAGTGCCGGAATTCAGCAACAAGCGTCGCAGGATAGCCGAATTTCTGAATCGTCGGATTCATCGCAATGGCCTGTCCTTGCGTTACGTTGCAGTGGTCCCTAAGTGGCCCGCGCGGCCAAGGGAACCGCTCCTTGATCACCGTGGCGATCGTAGCTCAGCTGGTTAGAGCATCGGTTTGTGGTACCGAGGGTCGGGGGTTCAAGTCCCCTCGATCGCCCCATTCTTCCTTTCTTGAACCGGACATTCGCGAGCAATGACGACGCCCTGGGGCCTGCCCGACTTCGACGCCCATGAGGAGATCCATTTCGTCACGGACGAGAAGTGCGGCCTGAAGGCGATTATCGCGGTCCATTCGACCCACCTTGGCCCCGCTGCCGGCGGTGCGCGCTTCTGGCATTATGCCAAGGACGAGGAGGCGCTAGTCGACGCGCTGCGTTTGTCCCGCGGCATGAGCTACAAGAATGCGATGGCCGGCCTTCCGCTCGGCGGCGGCAAGTCGGTCCTTCTCGCCGACGCGAACCGCACCAAAAGCCCGGACATGCTCCACGCCTTCGGAAAAGCCGTCGACCATCTCGGCGGCCGGTACATCACGGCGGAAGACGTCGGCATCAACGTCGCCGATATGATCGAAGTCGCGCGTTCGACCAAGTTCGTGGCGGGGCTTCCGAACAGCGCCGGCGATGTCGGCGGAGACCCCGGTCCGCATACCTCGCTGGGCGTATTCCTCGGCATCAAGGCGGCGGTGAAGCGGGCGCTCGGCAAGGACAACCTGTCGGGCCTGCACGTCGCGATGCAGGGCGCGGGCAGCGTCGCGACCGGCGTCGCATTGCACGCCTGCGCGGAAGGCGCGAAGCTCAGCATCGCCGACGTCGATCAGGCGAAGGCGCAGAAGCTTGCCGATGCGACCAACGGGAAGGTCGTCTCGCCCGACGAAATCCTGGCGTTGGAAGCCGACGTGGTCAGCCCGAACGCCCTGGGCGCGATCCTCACCGAACAGTCGATTGCGGCGCTCAAGACGCCGATCGTGTCCGGGGGCGCCAACAATCAGCTGGCAACTCCGGAGGACGGGCAGCGGCTGCACGCTCGCGGGATCCTCTATTCGCCCGACTACGTGATTAACGCCGGCGGCATCATCAACGTCTGCACCGAATATCTGGGCGACGGTGACGCCAGCCTCGTCCGGCAGCGGATCGAGGGCATCCCCGTGCGGCTCGAGCAAATCTGGGCCGAGAGCGGATCGACGGGCCGCGACCCCGCCGCAGTCGCCGACGCTATGGCGCAGCGGCTCATCGGCCGATGATCTCCTCCCTGCCGCGAAGCGGTGGGGAGGGGGACCGTCCGAAGGATGGTGGAGGGGCCCCTCCGTCAATCTCCGGATCAGGTCCGGAGCTTGCCACCTCCCCATTGCTGCGCAACAGGGAGGATTAGGCTCATGCACGCGCTCGCCAATCCTGCACGATTCCTGCGGTTCGCCCGTCCGGCGACCACATGGTTGTTGCTGATCGGCCTGGCGCTGGCGATTGCCGGAATGGCGGCGGGCCTGACGCTGACGCCGCCGGATTATCTCCAGGGCGAGACCGTCCGCATTCTCTACATTCATGTGCCGTCCGCCTGGCTTGGAATGGCCGGTTGGCTCGGCATTGCTGCGGCTTCGATCAGCCAGCTCGTATGGCGGCATCCACTGGCAGCGGTGGCTGGGCGCGCAGTTGCACCGGCGGGCGCGACATTTGCCGCGATTTGCCTGGTCAGCGGCTCGATTTGGGGGCGACCGACCTGGGGCACGTGGTGGGAATGGGACGGCCGGCTGACATCCATGCTCGTGCTGTTTTTCATGTACCTCGGCTACATCGCGCTGGCGTCGGCCGAACGCGAGCGGGGCGGGGAAGGGCGCATCGCGGCGATCTACGGCCTTGTCGGCGCGATCAACCTGCCGATCATCCATTACTCGGTCCTGTGGTGGCGCACGCTCCATCAGGGCGAGAGCATCGGCCTGACCGGCTCGACGATCGACAGCAGCATCCTCTGGCCGCTTCCGCTGACGATGGTCGGCTTCACTTGCCTGTTCGGCGCCGCCACGTTGATGCGTATTCGCGCCGAGCTGGCGCAGGCCAAGGTCGAGGCACGCATGCGCAGGATGGGCCGCGAATGAACCCGTGGCCGTTCGTTACTGCCGCTTACGTGGTTGCGGTTGCTCTGATCATCGCGCTGCTGCTCTGGGCTTATGCGTCGATGCGCCGCTCCGAAGCCGCCGCTGACGCTCTCAAACGCAAATGAAACCCAAGAACCAGCGGCTCGTCCTCGTCGTTGCGGCGGTGGTGGCATTGCTCGTCGCCGTGCTGCTCGCGATGTGGGGTTTGAAGGACCGCGCCTCCTATTTCTACACGCCGGCGGACATTGCGGCAGGCAAGGCAGAGCAGGGCCAGGCGATGCGGCTCGGCGGAATGGTCGAGCGCCATTCGGTGCAGAGACAGCCCGATGGCGTCACCATCCGCTTCCTCGTAACCGATGGCCAAGCGAGTACGCCAGTCGTCTATCGCGGGATCGTCCCGGACCTGTTCCGCGAAGGCAGTGGCGCGGTTGCCGAAGGCCGGCTCGAGAATGGCACGTTCGTCGCCGACACGATCCTGGCGAAGCATGACGAACGTTACATGCCGCCCGAGCTCGGCAATCTTGCTGCGGAACGCAAGTCCGGGAAGACGCTCGCCAAGTGATCGCCGAAACGGGACTTGCCGCATTGTGGTTGGCAGCGGGCCTGGCCGCGCTGCAGGTCCTAATGATGATTCTGGCGGCAAGGACGGACCTCGAGCTCGGCCGCGCGATCCGCTCGGTCGCGGTGGTCCAAGGGGCGCTGACGCTGATCGCGTTCGCCGCGCTCCTGCTCGTGTTCGCCCGAAGCGATATGTCCGTGGCCCTCGTCTTCGAGAACAGCCACACGCAGAAGCCGTTCATCTACAAGGTCGCCGGCGCTTGGGGGAATCACGAAGGCTCGATGCTGCTGTGGGTGACGGTCCTGTCCGTCGCGGGTGCATTCTTCGCCTTGCTGTCGCGGCGAACGAGCGAGCGGACGTTGGTCGCCGCATTGGGAGCGCAGGCGACGCTCGCGCTCGGTTTCTATGCTTTCCTGCTGATCGCTTCGAATCCGTTCGCGCGCCTGTGGCCCGCGCCGCCCGATGGACGCGGGTTGAACCCGCTGCTGCAGGACCCCGGCTTGGCCTTCCATCCGCCGACGCTTTACTTCGGCTATGTCGGTCTTTCGATCGCCTTCAGTCTCGCCGTCGGGGCGCTCCTCACCAATGAGGTCGATGCGCGGCTCGCCCGGGCCATGCGGCCATGGGTGCTCGGCGCCTGGATCCTGCTGACCCTCGGGATCACGGCCGGAAGCTATTGGGCTTATTACGAGCTCGGCTGGGGCGGATACTGGTTCTGGGATCCCGTCGAGAACGCCTCACTCATGCCGTGGTTGGCAGCGACGGCCTTGCTCCATTCGATCAATGTGCTGGCCGCGCGTGGAGCGCTGAAGGCGTGGACGATGATGCTCGCGGTCATCGCGTTCTCGATGTCGATGGTCGGGACGTTCCTTGTCCGGTCGGGCATCCTCACCTCCGTGCACGCGTTCGCAATCGATCCTGAGCGCGGAACATTCCTGCTGGCGCTGCTTGCGATCTATGTCGGCGCGGCGTTCGTCCTCTTTGCGGTGCGCGGAGCGACGCTCAAGGAAGGCGCACCCTTCGAGCTCGTGAGCCGCGAGACCGGGCTGGTGATCAACAACCTGTTCCTGAGCGTCATCCTCGGCATCGTGTTCCTCGGCACCCTCTATCCGCTATTCGTCGAGGCGCTCAGCGGTGAGAAGTTGTCCGTCGGCGCACCGTACTTCAACGCCGTTGCTGGGCCGCTCGCGCTCATTCTCGCCGTGCTGGTTGGCATTGGACCCTTGCTGAGCTGGCGGCGTCAACGGCGTGCCGTGCTCAATCAACTGAGGGTTCCCGCTCTGATCGGCCTGACCGCGCTCGTCATTACTTTCATAGTCGTGCCGGGAATGACGATCTTGCCACGGCTCGGTTTGATCGTCGCTGCCTATCTGGTCGGCGCAAGCATCCTGCCGCTCGTTGGTCGCAACCCACTCCGCGCACCGCTAGCCACTTGGGGCATGGTCGTAGCGCATCTCGGAATTGCGGTTGCGCTTACCGGGATGGCGATGAACGGCGCATTCACGACCGAGCGTCTTGCCGTCGTCAAATCGGGGGAGACGCTGAACGTCGGCCCATGGACGGTGCTGCTCAAAGACGTCACACCGACTGCGGGTAAGAATTACACGGCGCTCGAGGCCGAGCTCGATGCTACGCGTGGTGAAGACATCGTCGTCCTCAAACCTCAGACGCACTACTACAGCGACCCGCCGACTGAGACGAATGAGTCGGCAATCCGGACCTTTTGGAACGGCCAGCTCTACACCGTGATCGGCAAGCCAGACCCATCCGGCGGGTGGCAGCTGCGGCTGTGGTGGAAGCCGTTCGTGACACTGATCTGGGCTGGCGGAGCACTGATCGCTTCCGGTGGCGCGCTCGCGCTGCTCGGACGCATCTGGCGGCGGCCGAGGCGGGAGCGTGATTGGCGAAAGGAGCGCTACGCATGAGCCGCGCCATTCGCTTCGTGCCGCTCGCGGTTCTTCTCCTGATTATCGTCGCGCTGGTCTGGCGCCTTGCGACGCCGGTCGACACCAACGTGTCGTCTAAGCTCGCTGGCAAGCCGCTGCCTGCATTTGTCCTTCCACAAGCGCTTCCGACCAAACCCGCGCTTTCCTCGGCCGACCTTGCTACCGGGCAGCCGCGCATCCTCAACATCTTCGCGAGCTGGTGCGTGCCGTGCATCGGAGAAGTGAAGGTGCTGCAGCAGTTGAAAGCCCGCGGCATCGCCATCGACGGCATCGCCGTGCGCGATACGGCGCAGGAGCTCTCTGATTTCCTCGCGCAGAACGGCGATCCTTATGAGCGGATCGGCAGTGACGATCAGAGCCGAGTCCAGATTGCCCTCGGCTCGTCCGGCGTGCCGGAGAGCTTCGTCATCGATGGGAAGGGCGTGATCCGTTATCAGCATATCGGCGCCATCGAGCCGTCCGACATGCCGATGATCCTTGCGAAGCTGGAGCAGGCGCGGTGAGAGTCCTGGCGTTCGTTCTGGCCGTGGCTCTCGCACAGACTCTCCTCGCCGACAGCAATCTCCCACCCGCTTATTGGGCGAACCGGCAGCTTCCCGATCCCAAGCAGGAGGCCAGGGCCGAATCCCTGATGGAAGAGCTGCGCTGCCTCGTCTGCCAGGGGCAATCGATCGCGGACTCCGACGCGGAGCTTGCCGGCGACATGCGCGACCTCGTTCGACGGCGCATCGCGGCAGGGGACAAGCCGATTGCTATCCGGGCGTGGCTCATCCAGCGGTACGGCAGCTGGATCAGCTACAAGCCGACGGAGGAGGCTGCGGCGTGGCCGCTGTGGCTTGCGCCGCTGGCGTTGCTGCTCGCCGGCGCCTTTCTGATCCGCCGGCGGATTCGGATGAAAGCGCGCGACTGATGGGCTTGGCCATTCTTCTCCTGCTGCTCGCGCTTAGCCTCTTGGCGCTGTGGCTGCTGGGCGTTCGTGGAGGATTGCTCAAGGCTACCGCCGCAGCGCTGTTCGTCGCGGCCATCGGATACGCGGTGCAGGGCCAGCCCGATCTGCCCGGCGCCCCTGCGCAAAGCAGCGAGGCTGCCAACGTGCTTCCACTGGCCGAGGCGCGCCGCGCTTTCTTCGGAAACTTCACGCCCGAGGAAAGCTGGCTCACCATGTCCGAGGCTTTGGCTCGCGACGGCAAGGGCGCTGACTCGATCGGCATCCTGCAGAACGCCGTACGCCGTTATCCCAACGATCCGCAGCTGTGGATCGGCCTCGGCAACGCACTCGTCGATCATGCTCGGGGCCTGACGCCGCCCGCCGAGCTCGCCTATCGCCGGGCGGCGGAGCTGGCGCCCGGCCATCCGGCCGGGCCTTTCTTCTATGGCCTTGCGCTCGCCCGGTCGGGCGATCGCCAGGGTGCCGTCACGATTTGGAAGCGCATTCTCGCCAACGCTCCCGCGGACGCAAGCTGGCGGCCGCTAGTGGAGCAAGGAGTGACGGCGCTCAGCACCCCGAACGCGCCGCCGCAGCACTAGGCGGCGATCGGCTCGTACTTGAGGTCCAGCGCTTCGGCGACAGCCTCGTGGCGGATCTTGCCGCCTGAAACGTTCAGTCCCGCGGCGAGATTCGGGTCCTGCCGCATCGCTTCGTCCGCCCCGAGGTTGGCGATCTTGAGCGCAAACGGCAGCGTCGCGTTGTTGAGCGCAAAGGCGCTGGTCCGAGCGACCGCGCCCGGCATGTTCGCAACGCAATAATGGATGATGCCCTCGACCTGGTACACGGGGTCAGCGTGGGTGGTCGGGTGCGACGTCTCGAAGCAGCCGCCCTGGTCGATCGCAATGTCGACGAGCACCGAACCCTTCTTCATCGTCTTGAGCATCTCGCGCGTCACGAGTTTCGGCGCTGCCGCACCCGGCACGAGCACCGCGCCAATGACCAGCTCGGATTCCTTCACTGCGTCGGCAATCGCCGCGCGTGATGCGTACGCCGTCTTGATCTGGCTCGAGAAAAACATGTCGAGTTCCGCGAGCCGATCGTTGTTGATGTCGTAGATGGTGACGTCCGCGCGCATGCCGGTCGCCATCTGCGCCGCGTTCACGCCCGATACGCCGCCGCCGAGGATCGCCACCTTGGCGGGCCTCACGCCCGGAACACCGCCAAGCAGCACGCCGCGTCCGCCCTGTTCCTTTTCTAGGTAATGCGCTCCCACCTGGACCGACATCCGCCCCGCGACCTCGCTCATCGGCTTCAGCAGCGGAAGCGAGCCGTTGCGGCCAGTGACCGTCTCATAGGCGATGCAGGTCGCACCCGACTTCATCAGTCCGAGCGCCTGGTCCTTGTCGGCGGCAAGGTGCAGGTAGGTGAACAGGATGTGCCGCGGCTCGAGCATCGCAATCTCTTGCGGCTGTGGCTCCTTCACCTTCACGATCATGTCGGAGGACTTGAACACCGCCGCAGCGTCGGGGAGAATCTTCGCTCCGGCCTTTTCATACGCGGCATCGGGGCAATTAATGCCGTTTCCGGCGGTGGTCTCGATGAACAATTCGTGGCCGTGCGCCACCAGCTCCGCAACGGAGGCGGGGGTCAGGCCGACCCGATACTCGTGGACCTTGATCTCTTTCGGCACCCCAATGCGCATTTATTCGTTCGCTCCGGCTGATGGTTTCGCGCGCCTATAGACGGCGAATTCTGCCTTGTCCCCCTGCTTCGCACAGGGATTTGCGGGCATTTTGCCGCAGTGCTAGTGGCGCACGGCCGTTTACGCGGCAGGGGGCAAGAGGAATGCGCGTCGACGGTCGGTCCGGTCTGAAATCCATTCGATGAACATCACCGCCACCGGAGTCGCCGAGGTGCAGACGCCACATGACGCGTCGCACGGCCACGGCCACGCGCAGGGACCGCTGTACAAGCTGGCGATCGGCGCGATTGGGATCGTGTTCGGCGACATCGGCACGTCGCCGATCTATGCCTTCCGCGAGACTTTCGCCGGCCACCACACGCTCATTCCCGACCGGCTGCACATATTCGGCGTGCTGAGCCTCATCTTCTGGTCGATGATGATCATCGTGACGCTGAAGTACGTCACGATCATCATGCGGGCCGACAACAAGGGCGAGGGCGGCAGCCTCGCCTTGCTGGCTCTGATCAACCGGACGCTGGGCGGAAAGAAGCGCTGGACCAGCGGGATCGTCCTCCTCGGCGTGTTCGCAACGGCACTGTTCTACGGCGATTCGATGATCACGCCGGCGATCTCGGTGCTGTCCGCGGTGGAGGGCCTGGAAACTGTCAACCCTGGCATGGAGCCGTTCGTCATCCCGATCGCCGTCATCATTCTCCTCGGCCTGTTCGCCATTCAGGCGCGCGGCACGGCGAAGGTGGGCCTCATGTTCGGCCCAGTGATGTTGATCTATTTCAGCACGCTAGCGGTGCTCGGGGTGATGCACATTCTCGACGAGCCATCAGTGCTCGCGGCGATGATCAATCCGCTCAACGCCTATTATTTCTTCGCCGCCGATTTCATGCGTGCGTTCGTCGCTTTGGGCTCGGTGGTGCTCGCCGTGACCGGCGCCGAGGCGCTTTATTCGGATATGGGCCATTTCGGCCGGAAACCGATCCGGGTGTCCTGGCTGTATTTCGTGCTGCCGGCGCTGCTGCTGAATTACATGGGACAGGGAGCGATGATCCTCTCGGCCGCGCCGCACGAGGCACTAGCCAAGGTCCGTGATCCGTTTTTCTATCTCGCTCCCGACATGTTGCGCCTGCCGTTGGTGCTGCTCGCCACCGCGGCGACCATCATCGCCAGCCAGGCGGTGATCACCGGCGCCTTCTCAGTCACCCAGCAAGCGATCCAGCTCGGCTTCGTGCCGCGGCTCAGGATCACCCACACCAGCGAAGCGGCCGCGGGCCAGATCTACATCCCTGTCATCAACTGGGCGCT
The DNA here is from genome assembly GCA_035555035.1 of Sphingomicrobium sp. Taxonomy (GTDB): domain Bacteria; phylum Pseudomonadota; class Alphaproteobacteria; order Sphingomonadales; family Sphingomonadaceae; genus Sphingomicrobium. The sequence goes on along the minus strand of DATMHG010000094.1, from coordinate 24,402 downwards.
GATGATTATGGTCATCCTGCTGGTGATTTCCTTCCGCAGCTCCTCAAATTTGGCCGCCGCCTACGGCATCGCCGTGGTTGGCGCGATGCTGATCGACAGTGTCCTAATCTCCGTGGTCCTCAGACAAATGTGGAATTGGAATCGGTTCACGGTCGCCGGGCTGCTGGCGCTCTTCTTCACGGTCGATTTCTCGTACCTGTCCGCCAACCTCCTGAAGATCCCCGCCGGCGGCTGGTTCCCACTGCTTGTCGGCGCCATCGCTTTCACCTTCCTCACCACCTGGGCCAAGGGCCGCCAGCTGATGATCAACCGCATGAACGAGGCGAGCCTGCCGATGGAGATCTTCATCAAGTCGGCGGCGCCGAGCGCTGCCCGCGTCCCCGGTACGGCGGTGTTCATGACCAGCTCGTCGAGCGGCGTTCCCCATGCGCTGCTGCACAACCTCAAGCATAACAAGGTGCTGCACGAGCGGGTGATCCTGTTGACCGTCAGGATCGAGGACGTGCCTTACGTCTCCGAGGAAAAGAGGACGGAGCAGCGCGATTACGGGTCCGGGTTCTACCGCGTGGTCCTGCGCTACGGCTTCATGGAAGAAATCGATGTGCCGGCGGCTCTTGCGCAGCTCAGGGATTGCGGTCCCCAGTGCAAGATGATGGACACGAGCTTCTTCCTCGCGCGGCAGACTCTGCTCGCCTCGTCGCGGCCGGGAATGGCGATCTGGCGCGAGAAGCTCTTCGCCTGGATGCTGCGCAATGCTGAAAGCGCGATGGAGTTCTTCAAGCTCCCGACCAACCGGGTGGTCGAGCTCGGGAGCCAGGTGGAGATCTGAACTTTCGCGGCAGTCCGCGCATTGCGCCAGCCATGGCTGACACGATCTCCTGGATGGCGACCATTGCGACGATCCTCGGTGCCTCGATGACCGCGGCCAACCTGGGCTCTCGGATTACCGGCTACGGTTTCGTGGCCTTCACCTTTGGTGCGATCTGCTGGATCGCCGTTGGCGCGGCGAGCCACCAGCCTGCTCTGATGTGGACCAATGTGGTTCTGTTGGGCCTCGACGCTTTCGGCATCTGGCGCTGGCTCGGGCGCCAGTCGCGAGTGGAAGAGGGCGCCCGGGCAGCAACCAAGCAAAGCGAGGAAACGCCGGGGGAAGCCTTGTTTCCAGTTTCGCTGCTCTCGCGTGCGGCTGTGGACTGCGGCGGAGAGCAGATCGGCCATTGCGTCGATGCGATGGCCGGATGCCGCAGTGGCCAGATAGATTATGTCGTCGTTTCGGAAGGTGGAGTGGCGGGCCTCGGTGAAACGCTGCGGCGGCTTTCGTGGACTGCGGCGCGTGTCGATGGCGAAAAGCTGACGGCTAACCTCTCCCGGGCTGCATTCCAGCGGCTGGAAAGGCTATCCCGCGATCAATGGCCGGGGCGCTGATCGTCACCGCAGAGCTCGCGCCAGCGGACCTGGCGTGGCTCGACCGCTTGCGCCGCGCCCACTATCCACCCGAGCGCAATCACCTCGCCGCGCACCTCACGATCTTCCATGCGCTGCCACCTTCGGGAGAGGGTGAGCTGAGGTCGCGACTGCCGCGGTTTGCAAATGCCGCTCCACCGCGCGCCGGCATCGAGGGGTTGATGAATCTCGACGGCGGCGTCGCCTTCCGGGTCGTGTCTCCCGACCTCGACCGGATTCGGGATGAACTGTCGTACGATCTTCGCGGGCTGCTCGGAGCGCAAGACTCCGGTGGATGGCGGCCGCACGTCACCATCCAGAACAAAGCGCCGCCGAAAGTCGCTCGTGCGCTCATGGCGGAGCTGGAGTCGAATTTTCGCCGGCGTGAGCTGGCGATTAGCGGGCTTGGCCTTCACCGGTATCAAAACGGGCCGTGGGAGAGGATCGCGATCTACCCGTTTCGCGGCCGCTAGCTGATTTCGCCGATGCCGTTGCAGCTGAGGTCGAACGCCGCGAGCCCGGATTCGAGTACGGAGGCCAGCATCGGCTGTTCCATCAATTCTTCGATTGCGCCCTCGGTGCCTTCGCCGACCAGGTCCTGCGCTTCGGTCATCGCTTCGTCCCAGTCCGCCGCCTCGTAGGTCCCTTGTCCGACCCAGCAGAAGGCGATCACCTCGGCGAGCTGATCCTCGCCGAGATCCTCGAACACCGCCAACAGCTCTTCCTCGACGCTCGTGTTGATGTCGTCCTCGAGCACGCTCAACGTCCCTTCCTGCTCGTCGTCGACATTGCCGGGATCTTCGCCCCGGTCGTAGTCGCTCGCGGTCTGGGCTTCATATTCGCGCGCCCGGAGGATGATCCGGCACAGCGTTTCGAGCGGGGTCAGCGGGTCCATTCGTGCATCACTCCAACTGCCGCTTAACGAGAGCAAAGGGTGCGGGTTCCTCGCGTTGACCGGTGAGAAAGCCGCACCTATATCCCGCGCCTCCAGCGCCCCTCCATTCGGGCGCCGTCTTGCCTTGGGGCGGAGTAGCTCAGCTGGTTAGAGCAGCGGAATCATAATCCGCGTGTCGGGGGTTCAAGTCCCTCCTCCGCTACCATCGCCGTCTCGACGCTAACGCTCCTTTAGGAACAATCGGATAGATCGCCAGCTCCAAGGAGGAGGTGGCCGCTTGCGCATTCTGCTGATCGCCGTTGCGTTGATCCTGCCAGGCTGCCGAAACTCGTCCGCGCAACAGACGGCCTCGGTCACCGTCAAGTTGCCGCCTCCGAGGCCCTACGTGCCAGGACCGGCTTTCTCGTTCGGAGCTGCGCCAAGGCCGGCGCACTAAAGTCCCGGGTTGCGATCAACCGGGGCTGTTCGGCACCGGGAAGAAGAACCGCCCATGGCGGTGACGGGTGAGGATGTAGACGGCCGTCGCAAGCGTCGCCAGCCAGACCACGATGACTGGGATCGGCGGGCTTTGAATGCTGCCATATGCCGGCGGAGGTGGCGGAGGCGGCGGATTATCGGTCGGCGGCCCGGGCTGCACCGCTGCCGCGCCGGCGAGACCGAGTGTTCCAGCGGGCGTAAGCATGCTCAAAGTCAGCCAGCTATCCTGCGCAGGCTGCGCCGTGGCCGGAGCAGCGACGGACGCGGCTCCGCTGGCGGTTGAGCTGAACAATAGGGCTGCAACGACCGCCCCCGATGCGATCCGGACCTTCGTGCCGCGCATGCGACTCACTCCCTGGTTCCCGCCTCTTACTCCGAAACGCCGCGCGCTTCGACTAGACTGCGGCGCAAAATCGACACGATTCGACTGCGGGATTCCGGCGCGACTATGTTGCAGTTCCGTTAACGCGCTCACTCCGGCAACGCCGCAAAGCTCCGGGCCAGGTCTTCGATGAGATCCTCCGGATCCTCGAGTCCGATGTGCAGCCGGACAAGAGTGCGCGCCGGGGGTTTCGAGACCGTGCGGTAGGGATGAACCGGCAGCGCGAGGCTCTCATAGCCGCCCCAGCTGTAGCCGATTCCAAAAAGCGCCAGCTGATCGACGAAGGCAGCGGCGTCACCGTGCAGTTCAAAAGAGAACAAGCCCGACGAGCCCTTGAAGTCCCGCTTCCAGATTTCGTGCCCCGGACAGTCCGGCAGTCCCGGATGAAGGACGAGGCCGACCCGCGGCTGCTCTTTCAGCCAATGCGCCACCCTGAGCGCTGCCGCCTGATGCTGCTTCAGGCGTACCTGCATCGTCCGCAGTCCCCGCGAGGCGAGCCAGGCGTCATCGGGCGAAACGGCATGGCCGAGGTCCCAGGCGCTGTGCTGTAGCTTATGGAAGCAGCGATCGTTTGCCGTGGCGGCGCCGATCATCACGTCGGCGTGGCCTCCGACATATTTGGTTCCGGCGATGATCGTGATGTCAACCCCGGCTACAATTGCCTGGAAGAAGAGGGGGGTCGCCCAGGTATTGTCGAGCAGGGTCACAATGCCCCGCTCACGCGCGACAGCGCAGATGCCGGGTACGTCCTGCACTTCCATCGTCTGCGAACCAGGACTTTCGAGCAGGATTGCGCGGGTTCTGTTTCCGATCAGCGTCGCGATTTCGGCTCCGATGAGTGGATCGTAGTAACGCGTCGATACGCCGAAGCGCTTGAGGATCGTGTCACAGAACTTCCGCGTCGGGCCGTAGATGCTATCGGTCACGAGAAGCTCGTCGCCCGCAGACAGGACGCTCATCAGCGCACCAGTGATTGCAGCGAGGCCGGAGGAATAGAGCGCGGTTCCCGCGGCGCCAGGCTCCAGTTCGGTGAGCGCTTCCGAGAGGGCCCAATGCGTCGCCGTGCCCTGGAGGCCGTAACGGTATTCGCCGAGCGCAGGGCTCGAGGCGTCGATCTCCGCGACGGAATCGAATAGGATCGTCGATGCTCGCTCGACGGGCACGTTGACCAAGCGGCGACGCCACTCCCTGCGGCGCCCGCCCTCGACGACGCGTGTGCCTTCCCGTTTGTCCTTGCCGCTCATCCGCTCACTCCCGGACCCAGCTCATAAGCGGCAGCCGCTTCGAAGCGACGCGGCGGTGATCTCAGCCCTTGACCTTGCGAACGCCAAGTAGGCCGATGAGCCCGAGCAGCCCAAGCACGCCCCACGGAAATCCGCGATGTGTCTTCACCGCCATGGTGGCTCCGGTATCCGACGGGGTGGCGACGTTCGGCGGAAGCGTTGCATTCTGCTCGCCCGGTGTTGCCGCCGCAGTCGTCGGTGTTGCGGGAGCAGGTGCCGGAGCAGCGGCGTTCGCCTGAACGGCGTTATTGGCGACCGTGTTCGCCGGAGCAGCGGCATTGTCCTGGGCAATGGCCGGCGCTGCAACAAACAACGCGCCCGCGAGAATCAATCCTTGTGAGAGCCGCATCAAAAGCCTCCTGTGGATCGGGTCTTATTCGTCGAACGATGACGGGTGGTAGCTGTCTTCCTCGTGCTGCGGGAGAAGGCCGATGAGGCCGATCAACCCAAGCAAGCCGACGAGATTCCAAATGAGGTCGCTCTGGTCGGAAGTGCCTGCCATCCGGTCTTCGGTTTCGGTGCGGAGACCGCCGCGCTCACCGGTCTGCGCGGCAGCCGGGCCAACGGCCACGGTCATCAGGAGCAGCGCGAGTATCATTCGCCAACGCATTGGCACCTCCTTCGCTGATCTATTCACTTGTCCATGCCCATCGGGCCTGTCCGAGGCGCGCGTTCCTACATCAAAGGAAGCAAGCGCACAAAGCAAAGCGCAAGCGGACTCGCCTAAGTGACGATTACAAACGCAAACGCCCGGATCGACGTGCGATCCGGGCGCCTTGCGTGACGATTGCTCGTCAGCCCCCTTGGAGTGTTGCCGCCGCAGGCGTCCCCAGTCGCCGCTACGACCCCGAACCCACGACCCAAGGGTCAGTTCGTCCGGTCCAACATCGGTTAGGACCGGCAGCCGACGCTGTCACCGTGGGAAATTGATTGAGGTTGCTTTTCTGCCCTCCCTGTGTCGGCTGCGCCACAGGCCGATGCGGTTGCCAGCAAGGGGCCTCCACCGTAGAGCGCGCGCCATGCGCTGGTCCCGAGCCTTCCTGCCGGTTCTCAAGGAGAGCCCCGCCGACGCTCAGATCGTCAGTCACAAGCTGATGCTCCGCGCCGGGCTTGTGCGCCAGACCGCGACCGGCATCTATGCCTGGCTGCCGCTCGGTTTCCGGGTGCTGAAGCGGATCGAACAGATCGTGCGCGAGGAGCAGGACAGGGCCGGTGCGATCGAACTGTTGATGCCGACGCTTCAGTCGGCCGAGCTGTGGCGGCAGAGCGGGCGTTACGACGCGTACGGACCCGAGATGCTGCGCATCCGCGATCGCCACGAACGCGAGATGCTCTATGGTCCGACCAACGAGGAGATGATCACGGAGATCTACCGTGACGCGGCGAAAAGCTACCGCGACCTCCCGCGGACGCTCTACCACATCCAGTGGAAGTTCCGGGACGAGGTCCGTCCGCGGTTCGGCGTGATGCGGGGGCGCGAGTTCCTGATGAAGGATGCCTACAGCTTCGACCTCGACGAAGCCGGAGCGCGGCTATCTTACTACACCCAGATGCTCGCCTATCTGCGCACTTTCCAGCGCATGGGCATCCAGGCGGTGCCGATGAAGGCCGCGTCAGGACCGATCGGCGGCGACCTTAGCCACGAGTTCATCGTGCTCGCCCCGACCGGCGAGAGCGAGGTCTTCTACGACTCTGCGTTCGAGGAGATCGACTGGCAGCAATCCGATGTCGATTATGGCGACGAGCGCGACCTGCACCGGCTGTTCAGCCAGGTGAGCTCGACCTACGCAGCGACGGACGAGACGCATGACGAGGCGCTCTGGGTCAAGGTCGACGAGGACAAGCGTCGCACCGGCCGTGGCATCGAGGTCGGACACATCTTTTACTTTGGGGACAAATATTCGGCCGCAATGGGACTCAAGGTCTCCGGCCAAGACGGTCACGCCGTCACTCCGCTGATGGGCAGTTATGGGATAGGCGTGTCGCGCCTCGTCGCGGCAATCATCGAAGCGAGCCATGACGATGCGGGAATCATCTGGCCAGATGCCGTCGCTCCGTGGCGGGTGGGGATCGTCACCATGCGGGCCGACGACCAGGTCAGCCGTGAAGCCGCCGAAGCGCTGTACGGACATCTGATCGGCGCCGGTGTCGAGACTCTGTACGACGATCGGGAAGAGCGCGGTGGGGCCAAGCTCGCCTCGATGGACCTCATCGGCCTGCCGTGGCAGCTGATCGTCGGCCCACGCGGGATCGCCGCGGGTACCGTCGAGCTCAAGAATCGCGGCACCGGCGAGAAGCTGGAACTCAGCATCGATTCAGCAATCGCCCGGTTAGTAGGCGCATGATCCTCAATCGCGCCGAGCGGATGCTCGCTCGCCGTTACCTGCTCCCCGGCAAAGGCGAGGGCTTCATCTTCCTGGTGGCGAGCATCAGTCTCATCGCGGTCGCGCTCGGCGTCGCGGCGCTGATCATCGTCATGAGCGTCATGAACGGCTTCCGCGCCGAGCTGTTCGACAAGATCGTCGGCCTGAACGGGCACGCGGTGGTGCAGGGCTATAGCGGCGAGCTGTCGGACTGGCAGCGGATTGCAGTAGCCGCGAAGAACACACCCGGCGTCACCTCCGCAGTGCCGCTGATCGAACAGCCCCTGATGGCGACGGTGAACGGACGCTTCGAGGGCGTATTGGTGCGCGGCATGCGCGTCGACGACATTCGTTCGAACCGCACGCTCAACGCCAACGTCCTGGCCGGAGACATGCGTTCTGTGACGCCGGGCAGCGGCAAGGTTGCGATCGGCTCGCGCCTCGCCGAGGAGTTGGGACTTTATCCGGGCGGCCAGATTACCTTGTGGAATCCGGAAGGCCGATCGACGGTGGTCGGGACCGTTCCGCGCGAGGTGACCTACACCATCGGCGCCGTGTTCGAGATCGGGGTCTACGACTACGACAAGGCCTACGTCATCCTGCCGATGAAGGACGCGCAGGAGCTTCTGCTCATGGGCGACCGGGTCGGCATGATCGAAATCCAGACGAGCAATCCCGACAAGGTGGACGAGATCCTCGCGCCCATCCGGCGGCTTGTGCAGGGCCAGGCGTTGGTCACCGACTGGCGCCAGATGAATTCGGCTCTATTCCAGGCGCTTGAGGTAGAGCGCGTCGCAATGTTCGTGGTCCTGTCGCTGATCGTGCTCGTCGCCGTGTTCAACATCCTTTCGTCATTGATCATGCTGGTGCGTGCGAAAACCCGCGATATCGCGATCCTTCGAACCATGGGCGCGAGCCGCCGCGGCATGATGAAGGTGTTCATGACGGTCGGGGTGACAATCGGCTCGCTCGGAATCGTGCTCGGGATCATCCTGGGAGCCGTCTTCCTCTATTTCCGGCAGGACGTGGTCGACGCGATTCAGAAGGTCACCGGTCAGAATCTGTGGGATCCTTCGGTGCGCTTCCTGACGGATCTTCCGGCCAAGCCGGATCCGGTGGAGGTCGCCGCCATCATCCTGATCGCGCTGATCCTGTCGTTCCTCGCGACGCTTTACCCGGCATACAAGGCGGCCAGCACCGATCCGGTGCAGGTGCTTCGCTATGAGTGAGCCAGTCCTCGCGACGCGAAATCTCAAGCGCAGCTTCACGCAAGGCGATGTGACGATCGAAGTGCTGCGCGGTGTCGATCTTGACGTCGCTCCCGGAGAGATCGTGGCGCTCCTCGGCCCCTCCGGTTCGGGGAAGTCGACTTTGCTCCAGGCCGTTGGCCTCCTCGAGGGCGGCTTTCAGGGGTCGATCCGCCTTGCGGGCGAGGAAGCATCGAACCTCGATGACGAGGGACGGACGCGCGTCCGGCGCGAGTTGCTCGGCTTCGTCTATCAATTCCATCATCTGCTGCCCGAGTTCAACGCGCGTGAAAATGTAATCCTGCCGCAGCTGGTGCTCGGCGCCGAACCTCAAGCTGCCCAGAAAAGAGCCGAGCAACTGCTCGGCTCGCTTGGGCTGTCGCAGCGGCTCGATCACCGCCCTTCCAAGCTCTCGGGCGGCGAGCAGCAGCGGGTCGCGGTCGCGCGCGCGCTCGCCAACAAGCCGCCGCTGGTGCTGGCGGACGAACCCACTGGCAATCTCGACGAGCACACGGCGGACGTGGTCTTTTCCGAATTCCTCAACTTGGTTCGAGGCGAGGGGAGCGCGACGCTGGTGGCCACCCACAATGAGCGCCTTGCAGCCAAGATGGACCGCGTCGTCCGGCTGCACGAGGGTCAGCTCCAGTGAGGGAGCCGGAGCGCGGCGTGGACGTTCAGGGGCCGATGCGGCGGCTCAATCCTACTCTCATCGCCTTGCTGATCGGCATCGTCATTCTGGTCCTGTTGGTCGCCTATTTCGCCTCGAACCGGAATCCCGATCAAGATAAACTCAAGGACATTCAGGTCACCACGGCTCAACCGGCCTCGCTCGAGAAGAGATGCGGCAGTCAGGCCACCTACGACCTGATCAAACGAGAACTGTTCCGGCGCGCAGCGCAGATGCGCGGAAGCGATCAGGCTGCCTACGACAAGCTTGCCGCTTATGCCGTCGTCCGGATGGAAAATCCGGTGCTCGAAAGCGAGGATAAGGACACCGGCGTGGTCAATTGCTCCGGTTCGCTGTCGCTCGATCTGCCGCCGGGCGTCGTGGCGGGCGGGCGCAGCACGTTGATGTCCGACGTGGACTATACCGTGCAGCCGGCCGCCGACGGGAGCGGCAACGTCGTCCTTCTTCGCAATGCCGATGCGATCATTGCCCCGCTGGCAACGCTCGCGCGGGTTGCCCAGCCCGCCCCGCCTGCATCCGCGCCTCCAGAGACGAACGTGGTGGCCCCCGAGCAACCGCCCGGCCAAGCGCCGCCACCATCCACTACTTCGCCTCAACCGGCCCAGCCTCCGGCCCTACGTCCCATCGGCGCGCGTGCGAGCTTTGACTGCGCCAGCGCGCGCACACGGGGCGAAATTGCGGTGTGCTCCGATGCCGGCCTCGCAACTCTCGATCGCAACATGGCGGCGCAATATGCCCGCGCAGTCGCTCAGGCTTCTCCCGAGCAGCGTGCGGTTCTGGTTGACACCGCGCACCGCTTCTACGCCTATCGCGACCGGTGCCCGAACAACGCGTGCATCGGCGATGCTTACGTCGGCCGGATGCGTGAGATCCGCGACATCATGGAAGGTCGCTGGCAGCCGCGATAATGCGTGGATAACTTCCGGCCTGTTGCTTCTCAGGCGGGCCTGACCATTTCATAGTCGTAGCAGTGACCCAGCCCTACGTACCCTTACGCGTCTTCTCGTCCTTCACGATGCTCGAAGGGGCGATGGAACCCAAGACCGTCGCCGAGCGCGCGGCGAAGCTCGGTTTTCCCGCGATCGCCATCGCCGACCGGAACGGCCTTTATGGCGTCATGCCGTTCAGCGAGGCCTGCTTCGCCAAGGGGGTGCAGCCGATCATAGGGGCCATGATCGGAGTCGCGCGGCCGACTGAAGTCGCCGGGGGCGATGCGATCGATTGGCTCGTGCTGCTCGCCAAGGACGAGCAGGGCTACGCCAACCTTTGCAAGCTTGTCTCGGCCGCGCATCTGGATCGCCCCATCGAACTCGAGCCGCATGTCCAACTGTCGACTCTCGATGGGTTCAATGAGGGGCTGATCGCTCTCACTGCGGGAGCCGAAGGAGCGGTCGCTCGCCTTCTTGCAGACGGTCAGGCGTCGAAGGCCGCAGCCTATCTCGATCGTCTGCAGGCGCTCTTTCCCGACCGGCTCTACATCGAGATCAGCCGCCGGCAGCACACCATCGAGGAAGCGTCTGAGGACGCGCTGATCGATCTGGCATACGCACGCGATCTGCCGCTGGTCGCGACCAATCCCGCAGCTTACTCCGACCCTTCATTCCACGCGGCCCACGACGCCATGCTGTGCATCGCCAACACGGCTTATGTGGAAAGCGCCGACCGAGTGACTTCATCCGCAGACGCCTGGCTGAAGGATGGCGCGGCGATGGAGGAGCTGTTCGCCGACCTGCCCGAAGCGCTCGCCAACGCCTCCGTAATCGCGATGCGCTGCGCGGTCGCCGCGCCCCAGCGCAAGCCCATTCTTCCGCGGCTTGGAGAGAACGAAGACGAGCAATTGCGGTGCGACGCCCAAGCGGGTCTCGTGGAGCGGCTCAAGAGTCGGTCGGCCGAAGAACTGGAACGCTATCGCGAACGGCTCGAGTACGAACTCGACATCATCACCGGGATGGGTTTCGCCGGCTACTTTCTGATCGTCGCCGACTTCATCAAATGGGCGAAGGCGAACGATATCCCGGTCGGACCCGGCCGCGGATCGGGGGCGGGCTCGGTCGTCGCCTGGGCGCTGACGATCACCGATCTCGACCCGATCGCCCTTGGCCTGCTGTTCGAGCGCTTCCTCAATCCCGAACGCGTGTCGATGCCGGACTTCGACATCGACTTTTGCGAAACGCATCGGGACAAGGTGATCTCGTACGTTCAGCAGAAGTACGGGCGCGACAAGGTCGCGCAGATCATCACCTTCGGCCGCCTGAAGGCCCGCGCCGTTCTGAAGGACACCGGCCGAGTGCTCCAGATGAGCTACGGGCAGGTCGACCGCCTCGCCAAGCTCATTCCGAACCACCCCACGGACCCGTGGACGCTCGAGCGGTCGCTGAACGGAGTTTCGGAACTCGCCGCCGAATACAAAGATCCTGACGTGAAGCGCTTGTTCGACCTCGCGATGAAGCTCGAGGGTCTGCCGCGTCACGCATCGACCCACGCCGCAGGTGTGGTCATCGGCGACCGTCCTCTCGACGAACTCGTGCCGCTTTATCGCGACCCTCGTTCGGACATGCCGGTCACCCAGTTCGACATGAAATATGTCGAGGCCGCGGGGCTGGTGAAGTTCGACTTTCTCGGCCTGAAGACCCTGTCCGTTCTCAAGGAGGGTCAGCGGCTGCTCGTCGAGCAAGGCGTGCACGTCGATTTCTCGGCGCTTCCTTGGGACGATCCGGAGGTCTTTGAGCTGCTTCAACGCGGCGACACCGTCGGCGTGTTCCAGGTCGAATCAGAAGGCATGCGGCGCACGCTCTCGGCGGTGAAGCCGACGCGGTTCGAGGACATCATCGCCCTCAATGCGCTCTATCGCCCGGGCCCGATGGACAACATCCCGATGTTCGGCAGACGCAAGAACGGTCAGGAGGCGATCGAATATCCGCATCCGCTGCTGGAAGGTGTCCTCGCGGAGACATACGGGATCTTCGTCTACCAGGAGCAGGTGATGCAGGCGGCGCAGATCCTCGCCGGCTACTCCCTGGGAAGCGCGGACCTGCTGCGGCGCGCGATGGGCAAGAAGATCAAGTCGGAGATGGACGCGCAGCGCGCCACGTTCGTGGAAGGCTGCGCCACGCACAACAATATCCCGGCGGCGAAGGCGAACGAGCTGTTCGACTTGATCGACAAATTCGCCGGCTACGGCTTCAACAAGAGCCACGCCGCGGCCTATGCGCTGCTCACCTATCAGACCGCGTGGCTCAAGGCGCATCACCGTGCCGAGTTTTACGCCGCCTCGATGAGCTTCGACCTTGCTCTGACGGACAAGCTGGCGATGTTCGTCGAGGACATGCGGCGCGGAGGAGTCGAGTGCCTTCCGCCGGACGTCAACGCGAGCCAGGCGTATTTCGCGGTCGATAACGGCGGCGTTCGCTATGCGCTGGGCGCGCTCAAGGGCGTCGGCGAAAAGGCGATGGAGGCTTTGGTCGAGGAGCGCGAGCATGGAGGGCCCTTCGCGAGCCTCGAGGACCTCGCCGCGCGGATCGATCCGCGGCTGCTCAATCGACGGCAGCTCGAAAGCCTGGCCGGAGCGGGTGCATTCGATTCGATCAAGGCCGAGCGGCCAGCCGTGTTCGCGGGCGCCGAGACGATCCTCGCCCACGCAGCGAGCGCGCACGAGCAGAAGACGAGCGGCCAGGCGGCGCTGTTCGGAGCCTCGGCCGCGGAAATGCCTCCGATCCGCCTGCCGCGCGAGGCATCATGGACGCTCGCGCAGCGGATGGCGGCGGAGCGCGAGGCCTTCGGCTTCTACTTCTCCGCCCACCCGGTCGATGCGTCGAAGCACTTGCTGGCCGTTCACAAGGTCAAGACCTTCGCGGAGCTTGCCGACACGCGGATCGCCGAGGGCGAGCGTGTTGGCGCCACGATGGCGGGGCTGATCGAAGACATACGCTGGCGCACCTCGGCACGGGGCCGGCGCTACATGATGGCGACGCTCAGCGACCCCTCGGGCCAGTTCGTGGCGACCGCGTTCGACGATGAGGCGACCAAGGCTCTGGAAGCGGCGGCGAAAGCAGGGCAATGCGGGCTGCTCAGTGTCGAGCTCGACCGCCGCATGGGCGACGAGACTCCGCGCGTCACCATCAAGCGCGTCCAGCCGCTGACGGACCTCGCCAAACGGACTCGCCTGCAGATGACTGTAAGCGTGCCCGACCGTCACGCTGCGGAGCGGCTGGCGCGAGAATTTGCCGATGCTCGAAACGGCAATGGGCTGGTTCGCTTCATCGTGCCGATGACGTCAGGAGGCGAGGCGACAATCGTCATCGGGCGCGACTATGCGCTCGACGCCGAGCTCGCCTCGCGCATCGAGCGGATTACGGGCGAGGGGAGCGTCGACCTCTCCGTTCAGGAACCGCCGAAGCTCGCCCTGGTCGGTTAGATTCAAGCCATCCAGAAGCCGTCGCGATTGACGAGGCTCGTGATCCGGTCATTCTGCTCGGCGCTCATGTCCTTCTTGAACTTCGGGAAGACCTCTTCCTCTTCCATGTGGGCATGGCGCGCGACGAGGTCGCGGAACTCGCGAACTTTCTCCAGCCAATTGCGAGCTTCCGGCCCCATCTCATTGAGTTCGTAAATGAAAGTCTTGATGTAGCCGTGCTCGTTCTCGAGATGGTCGGCGTCGGCCGCATCGTCGTCTTCACGGAGCGCCGGATAAACGACCATTTCCTCTGCATGGGCGTGCTTGTCGAGGGCGTGACAGAGCTTCATGAACAGCATCTTGCGCTTGAAGGTCTGCGTCTCGTCCGTTGCCAGCATCTTGTCGAAGACGGCGAGAGCCATGTCGTGCTCGGCCGCCAGGATCTCGTCCCAGTCGCCGGTGGCTGCCTCCATGCCCTGCATCAGCGCCTTGCGGCCGTAATTCGCTGCAAAGCCGATCGCGGCTCCCGCGAGCGCGGCGCCGAGCAACGGACCGGCGCTCTCGCCCCAGGAAAAGGCGCTTCGGTTTTGGCTATTGGTGCTGCGATTCTCGCTCGATCCGCTACGGCTCGAGCTGCTGCGATTGGACGAGCGATTCTGGGTACGCGTGGGCATGAACTCCTCCTTGGCTGGATTCTAACGCTTCAACGGTCAGGGGAGAGGCGCCGTTCCGCTCGCGAAGCCCGTTCGCGAACCGTTCGGCGCATTGGCTAGACGCCGTTTTGAGGTTCCTGGGCTGGAGGCGCAGGAGGAGGCGCTGCTTCGTTGTTGTTCGGAGCCTGCGCGGGCGGCGGTTCGGGAACGGTCAGCGGCTCCGTCGAAGGGGACGGGAGTGCCTGCACGGCATTCTCCACCGGCGGCAGTGCCTTCGGATTCTCGTATTCCTCGCCTGGCAGTGGCCGCGGCTTCTTCGCGACCGGCGGCGGTGCCTTGTTCACAGGCGCCGTGGTGCCCCTGTAAACGCAGGTGTCCAGGCCATCCCGAGCAACCACCGGGATGCGCGCCGTAATTATAGTGCCGTAGCGGCGGGTGAAGCCCTTGGGCGCGATCGCCGCACGCTCCTTGGGCAGCGGCAACACGGCCGCGATGCGTGCCGCCTCGCTCGGGCTCATCGCGCTGGCGTCATGGCCGAAGTAGCGTTCAGACCCTGCGTTCACCCCGTAGGTCCCGATGCCCGTCTCGGCGAGGTTCAGATAGACCTCCATGATCCGGCGCTTGCCCCAGAGATGCTCGATCAGGAAGGTGAACCAAGCCTCGACGCCTTTACGCGCATAGCCGCCGCCCTGCCACAGGAATGCGTTCTTCGCGGTCTGCTGGCTAATCGTCGACCCGCCTCGAATACGTCCGCCAGACGCATTCCGTTTCATCGCATCTTCAATCGCTTCCAAGTCGAAACCATGATGGGTGCAGAACTTCCCATCCTCGGCCGCAATGGCGGCGCGGACCATGTCGCGGTCGATCTCGCCGACCTGCATCCAGTCGCGGGCGGCGCCTCTCCCGGCGAAGATGTCGCCGAGCATCGTCGCGGTGATTGGCGGGTTTACGAAGCGGTAGGCCAGCACCCACAGGACCGAGACGATGATCAGCGCGAGGATGAGTTTGACGATCCAGCCGATGAACCGGCCGATCAATGAGCCGGAGCGACGCCGCTTCCGTTTGTATCGCGGGATCTTGGCGGTTTTCGCTCTTGCCATCACACCCTGCTAGCGGTGCTGACAAAGGCCGTCGAGAGAACCATTTAGTCGCCATGCGCGACCTCGACGACGTATTCGTGAGGCTGTCTAGGTCACCATTCCGGCGCAAGTTCCGCCTTGGGGAGAAGGATCGCGGGTATCTGGCGGACCGAGGTTTGACGACGGTGCTGTTCCACGCGAGCGACTTCATCGCGAAACGCCTCGCGCCGGCCGCACCGCTGAATGACGGTAAACAGACGCCATGGCGCGGGCACCCCGTGTTCGTGGCTCAGCATGCCACTGCGACCTGCTGCCGGTCATGCCTCGCGAAATGGCACGCCATTCCCGCGGGTCGAGAACTTACCAGCCAGGAACGCGAGCATATTTTGCGCGCGATCGAGCGCTGGCTGGCGGCTCAATCCGGCTAGGCCGCTCGCCTTGCCGCACTGCAGCGCAACATTTACATCGCAGGTATGACTTCGACGAATGACATCCGCCGCGGCTTCCTCGATTATTTCGAGAAGAACGGCCACGCGCGGGTGCAGTCGGCGCCCTTGGTCCCGCAGAACGATCCCACCCTCATGTTCGTGAACGCGGGCATGGTGCCCTTCAAGAACGTGTTCACCGGCCTCGAAACGCGGCCGTATTCGCAGGCGGCGAGCTCGCAAAAGTGCGTGCGCGCCGGCGGCAAGCACAATGACCTCGACAATGTCGGTTATACCGCGCGTCACCACACCTTCTTCGAAATGCTCGGAAATTTCTCGTTCGGCGACTATTTCAAGGATCGCGCGATCGAGCTTTCATGGAACCTCCTGACGAAGGAGTGGGGCCTCAGCCCGGACAGGCTTACCGCGACGGTCTATCATACGGATGATGAGGCGTTCGGACTTTGGAAGAAGATCAGCGGCCTGCCGGAGAGCCGCATCATCCGCATTCCGACGAAGGACAATTTCTGGTCGATGGGCGATGACGGGCCATGCGGTCCCTGCTCGGAAATCTTCTACGATCACGGCGAGCACATCCCCGGCGGCCCTCCGGGCAGCCCCGACGAGGAGGGCGACCGTTTCGTCGAGATCTGGAATCTCGTCTTCATGCAGTACGAGCAGGCGGCGGGAGAGATCGTCTCCGAGCTGCCGAAGAAGAGCATCGACACCGGCATGGGTCTCGAGCGGATCGCCGCGGTGCTGCAGGGTGTCCATGACAATTACGACACCGATACGTTCAGGGCTCTGATCCGCGAGACCGAGGAGCTGACTCACACCCGCGCCGAGGGTGAAAACAAGGCGAGCCACCGCGTGATCGCCGACCACCTGCGCGCGAGCGGTTTCCTGGTCGCCGACGGCGTGCTTCCGGCCAACGAGGGCAGGGGCTACGTCCTTCGCCGTATCATGCGCCGGGCAATGCGGCACGCGCATCTGCTCGGCGCCAAGGAGCCTCTGATGTACCGGCTGGTGCCGGCGCTGGTCGCCGAGATGGGCGCGGCTTACCCGGAACTGGTCCGCGCACAGCCGCTGATCGAGGCGACCCTTCAGCAGGAGGAGACGCGATTCGGGCAGACCTTGGTGACCGGCCTCAAGCTGCTCGACGAAGCCGCGACTGGCCTGAAACAGGGCGGCACGCTCGCCGGCGAAACCGCATTCAAGCTCTATGACACGTACGGCTTCCCGTACGACCTCACGGAGGACGCCCTGCGCTCACGCGGCCTGCAGGTCGATCGCACTGGCTTCGATGCCGCCATGGCCGAGCAGAAGGCCAAGGCTCGTGCGGCGTGGAAGGGCTCCGGCGCTAAGGCGAGTGAAGACATCTGGTTCGACCTTACCGAGCAATATGGCGCGACGGAGTTCATTGGCTATTCCGGCGACGAGGGTGAGGGCCTGGTGCTCGCGATGGTCAAGGACGGCACGCGCATCGAGAATGGGGAGGTTGGCCAGACGGTCGAGATCCTGCTCAACCAGACGCCCTTTTACGGAGAGAGCGGCGGTCAGATCGGTGATACCGGAAAGTTGACTACACTCAAAGGCTTCGTCGGTGAAGTTGAGGACACTTCGAAACCGCTGGGCAAGCTCCACGTGCTTCGAACGAAGGTGGTCGCGGGCGAGCTGATGGTTGGCGAAACGGTGCACCAGAAGGTCGATGCCGAACGCCGCAATCGCGTGCGCGCCAATCATAGCGCGACGCACCTGCTGCATGCTGCCCTTCGCCGGCATCTCGGAACGCATGTAACCCAGAAGGGCAGCCTGGTTGCGCCCGATTATTTCCGGTTCGACTTCTCCCACCCGAAGGCGCTCACGCGCGAGGAGGTCGACGCCGTCGAGGCGGAGGTGAACGCGCAGATCCGCTCGAACGAGCCGGTCACGACGCGGCTGATGAGCCAGGACGAAGCCATTTCCGCGGGAGCCATGGCCCTTTTCGGCGAAAAATATGGCGACGAGGTGCGGGTCCTCTCCATGGGCCGCTTCGACGAGGGCGATTATTCGGTCGAGCTGTGCGGCGGTACGCACGTCCGCGCGCTCGGCGACATCCAGCTGTTCAAGATCATCAGCGAGAGCGCGGTGTCCGCAGGTGTGCGCCGCATCGAAGCACTGACCGGCGAGGCGGCGCGGCAATGGCTGAGCGCCCGCGACGGGAAGCTGCGCGAAGCAGCGGCCGCCCTCAAGGCTTCGCCCGATGAGGTGCCCGCGCGCATCCTTTTCTTGGTCGAGGAACGCCGCAAGCTGGAGCGCGAGCTCGCCGACGCAAGGAAGCAGCTCGCCATGGGTGGCGGCTCGGCCCAGTCGGATGCGGCCGCACCGCAGGACATCAATGGCCACAAATTTCTGGGCCAGGTCGTGGAGGGCTTTGACCCCAAGGGCTTGCGGGCCGCAGTTGATGAAATGAAGAAACGCCTCGGTTCGGGCATTGGTGCGCTCGTCGCCGTCAATGATGGTCGCGCCAGCGTGGCGGTGGGAGTGACTGAGGATCTCGCCGGTCAGGTGAGCGCCGTCGAGCTCGTCAAAGCGGCCGTTGCAACGCTTGGCGGACAGGGCGGCGGCGGTCGGCCCGACATGGCTCAAGGCGGCGGCCCCGACGGTTCGAAGGCGAAAGAGGCCCTCGAAGCGGTCAGGGACGCACTGGAGAAGGTGGCGGCCTAGGTCTCCTGCGTCGTCGGCCGACGATTTGCGTCGCGTAACCGGCGGCCTCCGAGCCGCGGCGCCGCCTCCAGGTCGGCCTCGGCCTTGATCTGTGCGCGAAGCTCGTCACGCTTTTCGTGGATCGACGCGATGACGGGACCCATCGCGACCCCGAGATCGACCAGCGCCGCCTCGGACAACTGAAGCGATGCCTCGAGGGTTTCTGGCACAGCGTCCGTGACGCCGGCCCGATAGAGCGCTGCCGCATGCGCCGTATCTCGTGCGCGGGCGATGATCGGCAGGTCGGGAAAGGCCTTGCGCAATTTCCTCGCAAGTCGGTTCACCAGGACCGGATTGTCCATGGTCAGGATCATGGCCGCCGGCTGCCGATCTCGCAGGCGGTCGAGGAGCTCGGGCCGGCCGACGTCTCCGAAAATGACGTCATAGCCGTCCTTGCGTGCCGCGCTCACCGCATCGGCGTCGCTCTCGATGGCCAGATAATCCTTACCATGCGCCTGAAGCATGTCCGCGACCGTGCGCCCTACGCGACCGAAACCGAGGACGATCACCTGGCCCAGTTCCGCGCGATCGAGAGAGCCGTCCATCGCGTCTGCAAGCTCCCGCCCGCCGACGCGGCTTCCGGCCATGCGGCCAAGCTCTGCGAGCAGGGGCGTCAGGGTCAGGCCCATGGCGGTCACGATCTGCCAGAAGGCTGCGGTCTCGCGGCTCACAAGCTGGGCTGCCGTCGCCGATCCGAGCACGATCAGCGTCGTTTCCGATGGCGAGGCCATGAGCACGCCCGTTTCAGCAGCAACGGCCGGCCGCGTTCCGCCGAAACGCAACAGAATGGCCGTGACCAGCGCTTTCACCGCGAGCACACCTGCGAGCGCGGCGAGCAAGCTTCGCCACTCGCCGAGAATGACGGCGAAATCGACGCTCATGCCGACGGTAATGAGGAATATGCCGAGCCCGAGACCGCGAAAAGGCGCGGTGATGACTTCGACTTCTCCGCGATATTCCGTTTCGGCGATGACGATGCCGGCGATCAGCGCTCCCAGGACCGCAGAGAAGCCGACGGCGGACGTGACCAAGCTGGCAACGATCACGACCAGCAAACATGCGGAGAGGAACAGCTCGGGGCTCTTCGTGCGCGCAGCCTGGGCGAACAGTGGGGGCAGGAGCCAGCGGCCGAGGAACAGCATCGCGACTGCCGTGATGCCGCCAATGACGAGTGTCGTGATCAGGGAGCCGACCGCGTCTCCACCGGCTCGCGGAGCCATGGCGCCGAGCAGGAACACGATCGGCACCAGCGCGAGATCTTCGAACAGGAGCATGGCGAGAGACGAGCGCGCCACTGGTCCATGCGTCCCGACAATAGGAAGCACGACCGCGGTGGAGGATAAAGCTAACGCGAGCCCGAGCCCGATAGCGCCGGCCGTGCTTTGACCGGCGATATAGAGGCCTGCTGCGAGGATCGCCGCCGACCCCAGCAGCTCGGCCGCGCCCGCGCCGAAGACGAGGCCGCGCATGGTCCAGAGACGCCGGAACGAAAGCTCGAGCCCGATCGAGAAGAGAACGAGCACGATGCCGAGCTCCGCGAAGGGCTCGATGCCGTGGGCGTTCGAGATGGTTACATAGTGCAGCCACGGGTACGCGCCCGTGAGCGCGCCAAGACCCGCCGGTCCGACGAGCATTCCGATCAGGATGAAGCCGATGATCGGACTGATCTTGATCCGCGCAAACGCCGGGATCACGATTCCCGCGGCGCCGAGGACGACCAGCGCATCGCTGAAGCCCGACGTGCTGAAATCGCCATCCATCCCCGTCCTTTGCCCTTTTCGTCCGAACGGCGGTAGAGGCGACGCCATGGCGTCAGACTTCGACCTGATCGTCGTTGGTGGAGGCCCCGCCGGGATGATGGCGGGTTTCCTGTTCGCCCGCGCGGGCTGCACGGTGCAGGTGCTGGAGAAGCACAAGGATTTCTTCCGCGATTTTCGCGGCGACACGGTCCACCCATCGACGATGGAGATCCTCGACCAGCTCGGGCTGCTCGAACGCTTCCTGAAACGGCCGCACAGCCGGGTCTATTCCGCCGAGGTGCGGATCGCCGGGCGCGACTGGACGATCGGCGATCTCTCCCACTTGCGCACTCCCGCGCCCTTCATCGCGTTCATGCCGCAGTGGGAGTTCCTGGATTTCCTCCGCGAAGAGGCCAAGGCGTTTCCCGGATTTCACCTCGAAATGTGCGCCGAGGTCACCGGCTTCATCGAAGAGAATGGGCGCACTGCCGGCGTGAAGCTGGAGGACGGCCGCGAGCTTCGCGCGAGACTGACGATCGCCGCCGATGGACGGACGTCGATCGTGCGCCGGATGTTGCCAGTGGACACGCTCGGGGCGCCGATGGACGTCTTCTGGTTCCGGGTGCCGAAGCATGGGGAGGAGGGCGAGCTTCGCGCAGCCGCGGACCGCGGCCGTATCATCGTCCTGCTCGACCGCGGGGACTATTGGCAGTGCGCCTTGGTCATTCCCAAGGGCAAGGCGGAAGAGCTGACCGCCGGCGGAATCGGCCCGATCCGCGATGCCGTCCACCAGGCGGCGCCGGACCTCGACCTCAGCGCTCTCGACAATATCAGCGACCTGAAGCTGCTCAGCGTCGCGCTGGATCGCCTGACCTGCTGGTATCGGCCCGGACTGCTCGCGATCGGCGATGCAGCCCACGCCATGTCACCGATCGGCGGGGTCGGCATCAACCTCGCGATCCAGGATGCGGTCGCCGCGGCGAATGCGCTGGCGGGCCCGCTCGCCCGCGGTGAGAACGTCGAGCCACTGCTGCACAAGGTGCAGGATCGCCGGATGCTTCCGACGCGCGCGATCCAGGGCGCGCAGAAGCTCGCTCAGGACAAGGTCATCGGGCGGCTGCTTCAGCCCGGCGATCCAATCCGCAAGGCGCCGCTTGTTGTGCGTTTGCTCGACCGTTTCCCGGTGCTGCGGCGGATCCCGGGACGGCTGATCGGCCTCGGCGTCAGGCGCGAGCGGGTTCGCTCGCCCGCTGCTCCTCGGCCATAGCCGCTTCGAGATTGTTCACGATCGCCTCGAAGAACTGTTCGGTGGTCATCCACGCCTGCTCGGGGCCGACGAGGATGGCGAGGTCCTTCGTCATCTGACCGCCTTCGACTGTCTCGACGCAGACCCGCTCGAGAGTTTCGGCGAATCCGGTGACGTCGGGCGTATCGTCGAACTTGCCGCGGTACTTCAGGCCGCCGGTCCATGCGAAGATCGACGCGATCGGGTTGGTCGAGGTGGCCTTCCCCTGCTGATGCATGCGGTAGTGCCGCGTGACCGTGCCGTGCGCCGCCTCGGCTTCGACGGTCTTGCCATCGGGGGTCATCAGGACTGACGTCATCAGGCCCAGCGAACCGAAGCCCTGCGCGACCTGATCGGACTGCACGTCCCCGTCGTAATTCTTGCAGGCCCAGACGAACTTGCCGCTCCACTTGAGCGCGCTGGCCACCATGTCGTCGATCAGGCGATGCTGATATTCGATACCAGCTTTCTCAAACTTCTCTTTGTATTCACTGTTGTAAATTTCCTGGAAGATGTCCTTGAAGCGGCCGTCATAGGCCTTGAGGATGGTGTTCTTCGTGGAGAGATAGAGCGGCCATTTGCGACCCAGACTGTAGTTGAAGCAGGCATGAGCGAAGTCGCGGATCGAGGCGTCGAGGTTGTACATGCCCATCGCGACGCCCGAGCCGGGAAAGTCGAACACGTCGAAGTCGAGCTCCTGCCCGTCGGTACCGACCCATTTCATCGTCAGCTTGCCGGGGCCGGGCACGCGAAAGTCGGTCGCGCGGTATTGATCGCCGAAGGCGTGGCGGCCGACGACGATCGGGTCGGTCCAGCCGGGGATCAGCCGCGGGACGTTGGAGATGACGATCGGCTCGCGGAAGATGCAGCCGCCCAGGATATTGCGGATCGTGCCGTTGGGCGACTTCCACATCTTCTTGAGGCCGAACTCCTGAACGCGAGCCTCATCGGGCGTGATCGTCGCGCATTTGACCCCGACGCCATGCTCCTTGATCGCATTGGCGGCATCGATCGTGACCTGATCGTCGGTGGCATCGCGGTTCTGAATGGAGAGGTCGTAATAAAGCAGATCGACGTCGAGATACGGCTGGATCAGCCGCTCGCGGATCCACTGCCAGATGATCCGCGTCATCTCGTCCCCGTCGAGCTCGACGACAGGCTTCTGCACCTTGATCTTCGCCATGCGCTTGTCCCGATTTTGAGATTTTGCGGCGCCTTAGGATGCACGCCGCCGCCAAGCAACCGCGGCGTTGTGCGTGAGGTTGGGGGCCACTAAGGCAGGCGGCCATGCCCGCGCTCGACAAGAACGACACGCCGCTTCCGACCACCACCGTGAAGTGGCGCTTTCCTTCAATTCATCCTGAGGGACGCAAATACACAGTGGGTGCGGCCGCGATCACTTTGTTCGCGTTCCTGCTCCACTGGAATTTTCTCGCGTGGCTGCTCGTCGGCCTGACGATCTGGATCGCAACCTTCTTTCGCGACCCGATCCGGACGACGCCGCGCGGCGACAAGCTGATCATCGCGCCTGCGGACGGCCTGATCACGATGGTCGTGAAGGTCCCGCCGCCGCCGGAGCTTCGCGGTGCCGAAGCCCTTGCCGATGGTGAATATACCCGCGTCTCGATCTTCATGAGCGTGTTCGACGTCCACATTAACCGTTCGCCGATCTCGGGGCGGATCAAGCGCATCGCCTACGTGCCCGGCAAGTTCATCAACGCCGACCTCGACAAGGCGAGCGAGGATAATGAGCGGCAGCACCTGCTGGTCGAGGGCGCCGACGACTTGAGGATTGGTTTCACGCAAATCGCTGGGCTGGTGGCACGGCGAATCCTGTCGTTCGTGCGCGAGGGGGACGTCGTCGAGGCGGGGCAGCGGGTCGGCTTGATCCGTTTTGGTAGCCGGGTCGATGTCTATCTGCCGACAAACGCCGCGCCGCGCGTGCTGGTGGGTCAGAGGGCCATTGCCGGCGAGACCATCCTCGGTATTGTGGGGCTCGACATTCCGGTCAGCGGGATCAGCCAGTGAACGAGGAAGAGGGGCCACGCGGAATTTCGTTCCGCGCGATGATCCCCAATGCGATTACCACCCTGGCTCTGTGTTTTGGGCTTACGGGCGTTAGCTTGGCCGTCCGAGGCGAGTGGGAGAGAGCGCTCGGCGCCGTCATTCTCGCCGGTGTGCTCGATGGGCTCGACGGACGCATTGCACGGCTCCTGCGGGCTCAGAGCCGCTTCGGAGCGGAGCTGGATTCCCTGAGCGACAATATCGCCTTCGGAACCGCGCCTGCGCTCATCCTGTTTCTCTGGTCGCTGCAGACGGCGCCACGCTTCGGATGGATTGCCGCGCTTGCGCTCGCCGTGTGCTGCGCGCTTCGGCTCGCGCGGTTCAATGCGCGGATCGATGCTGCCGAGCAGCCGCACAAGTCCGCCGGATTCAACACCGGCGTTCCGGCGCCTGCGGGAGCGGGACTCGCCTTCATTCCGATCTACCTGTGGCTGTTGACGGACAACGTCGGCTTTCGCGATTGGCGGCTCGTCATGGCGTGGACCCTGTTTATTGCCGCTTTGATGATCTCGAGCCTGCCGACCTACAGCTGGTCGAGCATTCGTGTCCGTCGTGACTGGCGGCTGTTCGCCCTCGCCGGAATCGCGCTTTTGGGTTCGGCCCTCGTCGTTGCGCCGTGGTTGACGCTGCTGATCGTCGGCGGCTTGTACCTGGTGATGATCCCGGTGGGGCTGGCGAGCTATGCCCGCGTCAAGCGGCGGCGCGCAGCCGCGGCGCCGCCCGCATAGGCTGCCGCGTCCGAAGCCGCGTTCTGAGCCGCGTTTGGCGCAAGTGTTTTGGATCGCAGGGCCTGCCCTTGAGGGCAGCGGCGATCTCGGCGCCGCTTTCCTCAAGAACCGAAGCACCCAGGACGACCAGAAGCCACAAAGTGGCGAGAAAGGACAGCGTGCTCAAGGGTGCCATCAACGCTGCAATCATCACGTTCAGCCTCCTTCAAGGCGACGCAGTGTTCTCTATATGTTCTCGCCTGTCAAGGCGGGTCTTGGGAAATTTGCCAGAACCTTGAAAGCGTGAGCGGCTTTCGCTAGGTGACCGCGCATCCCACAGGCGGAGCTTACATACCGGTGTCCCTGACTTGATCCGGGATCATTCGGCTCCGCTGAGGCAGAACCGGAAGGAGAAGAACTATGGCGCCCACGGTCGTCACCATGCAGCAATTGCTCGAGGCCGGAGCGCATTTCGGCCACCAAACCCATCGCTGGAACCCCAAGATGAAGCCGTACATCTTCGGCGACCGCAAC
>DATMHG010000093.1:0-17745 GCA_035555035.1 Sphingomicrobium sp. | reverse complement strand
TGAAAATGACGCTCCGTCGCGCAACATCTCGCGCTATCTCGACAGCCTCGCCGACCGCTTGAAGATTGGCCTTGACGTCCGCCAGATCTGGCGCACCGACCGCTTTCAGCGGGGCGGGGACCATATTCCGTTCCTGCAGCTCGGCTATCCGGCGGCCCGGATCACGGTCGCGATCGAGAATTACAACTGGCAACACCAGGACGTGCGGGTCGAAAGCGGTGTGCATTACGGCGACACGATCGACCATGTCGACTTTCCGTACCTGGCGAAAATGACCAAGCTGAACGTCGCCGCGCTCGCCGCAATCGCCAGCGCGCCGCCTCCACCCAAACCGAAAGTCGAAGGCGGAGTGAGCACGGATACGACGGTGACTTGGCCATGCGTCCCGTCAGCGGCAGGTTATATGGTTCGCTGGCGCCGAACTGATGCCAACCAATGGCAAGAGTCCTCGACAGCGGACAATTCGTGCACCAACGGTTTCGCGCAGGTCCATCTCCCGCACATCCGTGTCGATGATTGGGTGTTCGGCGTCTCGTCGGTGAGCAAGGACGGGTTCGAGAGCCCGGTCGCCTCGGCAGTACCGGGCGGCGCGTTCCGGCCCTACGTCGCGCCAGCGAAGAAATAGAATCTCACACGAAGGCACGAAGGAAGAGTAATAAGGCACGAAGAGGCTGCACCTGATCTTCGTGGCTTCGTTTCTACTTCGTGCCTTCGTGTGAACAATTTTCTTCCTGAAAAGCTTTTGGTTCGCGAAGGAGCCGAACATGGCCGGTGGTTGGACGCGTGACGGCGCGGTTCAGGACCAGATCGACGACACGGTGAAGGACGCGGTGCTTCGCGCCCGCGCGCTGACGCCCAAAGGCGAGAGCGCCGAGGAATGCGACGATTGCGGCGAGCCGATCCCAAAGAAGCGGCGCGAGGCCCTGCCGGGCGTGCGCACCTGCCTCGCCTGCCAGGCCGAACGCGACAAAACAGTGGTGCATTCGACGATAAACCGCCGCGGCAGCAAGGATAGCCAGCTCCGGTGAAGCAAGCTCGGGGGGCGCATCGCAGCCGGGGCCGGAGGCTCGCATTCATTGCGCCTGGCCTCGCCGGCGTTGCGCTGCTGCTCTGGTTCACGTTGACGAGCTCGAATCCACTGATTCCCATGCGTGCAGCGCCGACCGCGGAAGAAGTCGGAGCAGGACGAGACGCTTACCGCCAGCTGCGGGCGGGCCGTGGCAATAATGGCGGCAGGGCCGTCTTGCTGGGCCCGGCGCAGCTTGCAGGCCTTGGCGCGGTGGCGAGTCATGGCTTTCGACCGGACCGGCTGAATCTCTCGACAGAGGGATCCGTGTTCGTGGTGCAGGCGAGCCGCCATTTGCCGCTCGGCCGATGGCTGAACGTGACCGTCCGCGCGGAAAGCCCGAGCACCGAGTTCCCGCGGACGCATCTGAAGATTGGCCTATGGAGCCTGCCGCCGCTGCTCAGCCGGTGGGCGCTCGAGGTCGGGCGTTGGGTGCTCGAGCAGCGCATACCGGTTCCACCGCTGGATCGGATGATCCGGAATTTTTCGGTTGAGGGCGGAACCGTCCGCGCTCTGGTCAGCCTGCCGGGCAAGTCTGGCCTGGTCGACGAGATGGCGAGTGCTGTTTCGGAACCCATCGACGGCGATCAAGTCGTGCGCATTTATTGCGCCTTGGCGAACCGCCAGCGGCACGCGCCGAGCAACGATTTTGCGGAGCAGGTGCACCGGACTTTCTCAATCGACCCTGAAAGCGCGAACCGTGCCGATTTCAATCGCGCTGCCTTCGTTGCTCTTGGTATCCTGCTGGTGGACGAACGGGTTGCGGACTTTGCCCAACTTTCCCCGACGGACCTCGGACACTGCCGCATCCCCACCGTCGCGACATCGATCTACAAGCGTTCCGATTGGCCGAAGCATTGGACTTTGTCCTCGGCAATCGCTGTCGGCGCCGGGGTGCAGCTGAGCGAAGCCGCCGGCGAATGGAAGGAGCTGGCTGACAGCCTGGCGCGGCAATCCCAATTTGCCGTGGGCGATCCGAGCGGGTTTTCGATGGCCGACCTAGCCGCGGATCGCGCCGGCTTCCAAGCGGCAAAAGCCGCAGTTCAGCCGGATGCCGCCGAGCGGGTAGCCGCCGAACTGGCAAAGGCCGGCCCGCAACAGCTCCTTCCCCACGAGCTCATCGAGAGCGAAGATGGTCTCACCAATGCCGAGTTCGTCCGCAAGTATGGCGGGGTTGACGATCCGCGCTTCAAGGCGCGCGTGCGGCAGATCGACTCTGTGCTCGGCGGCAGCGGCCTGCGTTAGGGTCGCTTCGCGCATGTGTTGCGTTTAGGGGCTCGTCATGCCCCGCAAGCGCTCCGCAGGACTGCCCAGCCGCAAGCAGATCCTGGACTTTATCGCTTCTTCCGATCAGCCGGCCGGAAAGCGCGAGATCGCGCGGGCGTTCGGCCTATCGGGACAGGACAAGATCGATCTCAAGCGCCTGCTCAAGGACATGGCCGACGAGGGGCTGATCGACAGCTCGCCGGGCCGCGCATTCCACCAGGCCGGCGGCGTGCCGAAAGTGACGGTGCTGCGGGTCGCTGCCGTCGACGATGGAGGGACTGTGTGGGCTGTGCCGGAGCAATGGCATGCGGAAGGGCCTCCGCCGCGTCTGCGCGTCGTCGAGCGGGGTCGGCGTGGCGCGCTCGGCATCGGTGATCGCGTGCTCGCCCGGACGGAGGAGAGGGGGCAGGGGTTCATCGCCCATCCGCTGAAAAAGCTCGCCCGATCCGCCGAATTGGTGCTCGGAGTGGTCAAGCAGGAGGGAGAAAGGTTTTGGCTGTCACCCGTCGACAAGCGCGAGCGGCGCGAGCTGTTTATCAGCGACTTGAAGGATGCCGAGCCAGGCGACCTCGTGCTGTGCGAGGTCACAGGAAGGCCGCCGCGGGCCAGCGCTCGGGTGGATGCGGTTCTTGGCGACCCGTTTGCGCCCCGCAGTTTCTCGCTGATCGCCATCCACAAGCATGGGCTTCGCGCCGAGTTCAGCCAGGAGGCGATCGATGAAGCTCGTCGCGTGTCGCAGCTGCCGCTCAATTCCTCCCCGTTCCGGGGAGGATTGCGCGAGGACCTGACGCATCTGCCGATCGTGGCGATCGACCCGGAGGATGCGCGCGACCACGATGATGCGATCTGGGCCGAGCCCGACGGCGAGGGCGGCTGGGATGCGATCGTCGCAATCGCCGACGTCAGCTTTTACGTCCGGCCCGAGTCCGAGCTCGACCGCGAAGCTCGGGCGAGAGGCAACAGCGTCTACTTCCCCGACCGCGTGGTGCCGATGCTGCCGGAGGAGGTGTCGGCGGACATCTGCTCGCTCAAGGAAGGCGAAGACCGCGCGGCGATGGCGTGCCACCTCAAAATCGCGAGGGACGGCACGCTGAAGAGCTGGCGCTTCTCGCGAGCGAAGGTGCGGATCGCCGCCAATATCGCTTACGAAGACGCGCAGGCCGCGATCGATGCCGCTGAGGAGGAGGAGGCGGTCGAGGTCAGCTCGCCGGTCTGCTTCATGCCCGAAATCGAAGGTCCGGTGCCGCAGGATCTGGTCGAAAAGGCGCTGAAGCCGCTGTGGGGCTGCTGGCGCGCCTTGTTCGCGTCGCGGCAGAAGCGCGACCCGCTCGAGCTCGATTTGCCTGAGCGCCGGGTGATGCTCGACGAGAAGGGCCGCATCACCTCCATCGCGCCGCGGGATCGGCTGGATGCTCACAGACTGGTCGAAGACTTCATGATTGCCGCGAACGTGGCCGCCGCCCGCGCTCTCGAAGCCAAGAAGACGCCGGTCATGTACCGCGTGCACGAGCCGCCGAACCGCGAGAAGCTGGTAGCGCTCAAGGACTATCTCAAAACCTTCGGGATCGAGTTCGCGCTTGGGCAGGTGATCAAGCCGGGCACGTTCAACCGGATCATCGAGCGGCTCGGCGATACGGATGGCCGCGAGGAGATCATGGAGCAGCTGCTGCGCACGCAAATGCAGGCGCGCTACGGCCCAGAACGGCTCGGTCATTTCGGGCTCGCGCTCGCGACTTATGCGCACTTCACATCGCCCATCCGCCGCTATGCCGACCTGCTCGTCCATCGCGCGTTGGTGAAGGCGTACAAGCTCGGCGAAGGTGGTCTGCCCCCAGGAGATGAGCGGCGATTCGAGCAGATCGGCGAGCAGATTTCCATGCTCGAGCGCCGGGCGATGGAGGCCGAGCGTGAGACGATCGACCGTTACGTCGCGGCCTATCTCTCGGACCAGGTCGGCCAGCTGGTCGAATGCCGCATCACCGGCGTGCAGCCGTTCGGTTTTTTCGCGACAGTGGAGGATTTGGGCGGCGACGGCCTGGTGCTCGCGAAGGATCTCGGCACAGAATATTTCCGGTACGACGAGGCCGCGCGCGCGCTCGTGGGCGACGAGACGGGTGAAACCTACCGTGTCGGCCAAAGGCTGACCCTTCGACTCGCGGAGGCTAACCCAGTCAGCGGATCGCTACGCTATGAACTACCGGAGGGCAGCTATGGCGGGTCCTCAGTGACAGTACGGCGGGACCGGACGCGCGGCGGCCGCCGGGGCCGACCGCCGAACATCCGTCATCAATCACGCCGGCAGCGCTGAACGGCAATCGAAACCTTTGCCGCCGAGGAGTATTGGGGCTGCACCGGAAAGGAGCGCCCCATGGCCTACAAGATCGCGATTATCGTCGGCAGCCTTCGCGAGGGGAGTCTCAATCGCAAGGTCGCGCGCTCGATCTGCGCAATCCGCGGCGACAATCTGGACTGCTCGATGATCAAGATCGGCGACTTGCCGCTCTACAACCAGGACCTCGACAGCAAGCCGCCGGAGCAATGGGTGCGGTTCCGTAAGGAAGTCGCCGCGGCCGACGGAGTGCTGTTCGTCAGCCCCGAGTACAACCGCGGAATCCCCGGTGTGCTCAAGAATGCGATCGACGTCGGCTCGCGTCCCTACGGTCAAAGCGTGTTCGACAAGAAGCCTGCAGCGATCGTGACCGCATCGCCGGGGGCGATCGGGGGATTTGGAAGCAACCATCAGATCCGGCAGGCTTGCGTGTTCCTCAACATGCCTGTGATGCAGCAGCCCGAGGCCTATCTCGGTCATGTCAGCGATGACAGTTTCGACGAGAGCGGATGCCTGAAGGAGGGACCGCTCAAGACCCTGGTCACGGCCCTCGCGCATGCATTCCACGACTGGGTCGACATGATCCAGCGTTCGCGCCAGCTGCTCGCCGAGGATGCAGCCCACACGGCGCAGAAAAAGCAGCCCGAGCGGGAACACGCCTGATACTTGGCGATTCTATTGCGCATTCGGTAAACAGACGTAACGACCACGTGCTGGAAGGATTGAGATGGAATTTGCGTGGCTTTCGCGCTGGCAGCCGCAGTTGCTCGCTATTCTGAGGATCGTCACGGGATTGCTGCTGGTCGAGCATGGAACGATGAAGTTCTTCCATTTCCCGGCGCCGCTTATGCCTGGGCCCTTGCCGCCGCTGCTGGTCGCGGCCGGGGCCATTGAGCTCGTCACCGGCGTGCTGGTGACCGTCGGGCTGTTCACGCGGCTGGCAGCGTTCATCGCGTCCGGAGAATTGGCGTTCGCTTATTTCATCGGCCATTTCCCCAAGAGCTTCTGGCCGGGCATCAACATGGGCGAGACGGCCATCCTCTTCTGCTTCGTTTTCCTGTATCTCGCAGCGGCGGGGCCGGGCGCGTGGAGCGTGGATGCGGCCCGGATGAGGAACGCGTCCATTCGCTAGATCTAGACGCCGCCCGGATACGGGAAATCGGCCGGCGGATTGTTCGGCTGCCCGAAATGCTTGCGAACAGCCGTATCGCAAATGGCATAGCCCCAGTTGATCAGCTGCTCCTGCAGCTGCGGCGACAGGCGCTTGAGTCGAGTCTTGGTTCGGGCGAGCTTGAGGGTCTGCTCTTGCGGCGCTTTTAGCGCACCTGCCAAGTCGTAATGGTCGACGTTGGAGGCGATTCCCCAATAGGTACCGCGCCGCCAGCCGCGCTCGCCTTCCTTGGCCTTGAAGGAGGCGATCAGTTGCCGCTTCCGGAGCGATGAGACCTGACCATAGATGATGTCGATGTCGCGCTTCGCTTGCCGCGCCCAGGCCGCCGACGGCGAAGGATCCGGATCGAGCGCCGCACCTGCATCCGACACAAGCACGTTGCGGTAAGCCTTCCAGACGGTTTCAAGACCCAGATTATCGTACACCCCACCGTCCGTTAGGCTGATGTTCTCGAGCAATGCGTCGATTTTCGCGGTGACCTTCGAGAATTCGGAGCGGTTCACACGGAGCAGGTAAGGGGAGAGGAAGGGCGGGAAGGCCGAGGAGGCGGCGACGGCGCTGGCCAGCGACAGCGTCGGCCGGTCGATCTGACCGACCTGGTAATCCGCCATAACAGCGCGGGAGAAGCGCCATAACGTGCCCGTCTCGACGTTGGTGGCATTGATGACGAATTCGGGCTTGCCGGGAAGGTCCTGCAGGGTTGCGCGGCCGAACAGCAGCGTGCGGTAAGCGAAGGCCACGTAGTCGGCGACGCGTCCGGGAAGCACGACACCGGCGATGATCGCCGGAATATCGATGGTTGTGCCAGCGACGCGCCGGATGGGCTCGACGACGTGGCTGAAGAAATCGTCGCGTGTCTTGAGCTTGTTCCATTCGAGCGCGACTTTCGCCGACGTGATTGAGCCGCCCGAGACGCTCGAAATCCGTGTCGCCTTCTGGAGGAGTCCGAGCTCATAGAGACGCAGGAACGCGCCGAGATGGAAGAGCATCGCGCGATATCCACCTCCCGAAAGGCAGATGCCGATGCCCGGCGAGGGTCCGCGCGTCCGCTTGTCCGCAAGCGGCGATACAGGCTCGACGAGAGCGACCATCCTCTTCCCCTAGTCGGCGGGGCCGACCGAGCAGGCTTAGGTTACCTTCGTACGCTCGTGAAAGCGAGGCTGGTCCCATTCCTGCGTCGCGAGGATTTCGGCGAGGATCTCGGCGGCGCGGACCATCTCTCCGAAGTTGTTGTAGAGCGGCGCGAAGCCGAAGCGCATCAGGTCGGGCGCGCGGAAGTCGCCGATCACGCCGCGCGCGATCAGCGCCTGCATGACGGCGTAGCCCCGAGGGTGTGCGAAGACGACGTGGCTGCCGCGCTGTGTCGGATCGCGTGGAGAGGCGAGACGGACGTGATTCGCGCAGCGTGCCTCGACCTCTTCGATGAAGAGCTGCGACAGCTTGCGCGACTTGTCCTGCACCTGCCGCATCGAGACGTCGTCAAACGTCGAAAGGCCGACGTACAAGGCCGCGAGCGCGAGGATCGACGGAGTTCCCGTAAGGAACCGTTCGATGCCGTGCGCCGGCTGATAAGCGTCATCGAAGGCGAACGGTTCGGCGTGGCCCATCCAGCCCTGGAGCGGCGAGCGGAGCGTCTCCTGGAGGCGTGACGCGACGAAGATGAATGCGGGCGAGCCCGGACCGCCGTTCAGATATTTGTACCCGCAGCCAACGGCGAGATCGCAGCGGGCCGCGTTGAGATCGAGCTCGAGGGCGCCGGCGGTGTGCGAGAGATCCCAGACGGTGAGTGCCCCCGCGCGATGCGCTGCTTCGTTGATCGCGCGCATGTCGTGGATCTTGCCGGAGCGGTAATCGACGTGGGTCAGCGTCAGCACCGCCGTATCGCGGTTGATCGCCTTGAGGATCTTGCCCGGCGCAACGGCCTTCAGCTCGAGGCCGAGCATCGTCGCGACACCCTCGGCGACGTACAGATCGGTCGGGAAATTGGCTTGTTGAGTGACGATGGTACGACGTTCGGGCCGGGCACAGGCGGCTGCGGCCAGGAGCTTGAACAAGCAGACGCTGGTTGAATCGGCGATCAGCAGTTCGTCAGGCTCGGCTCCGACGATGGGCGCAAGCTTCGCGGCTACATTTTTCGGCCAGTCGATCCAGCCATGCTTGTTCCAGCTGGCGATGACGTCCTTCCCCCATTGCTGCTCCATCGTCCGCTTGAGCGCGAGCGGTGTGGCCACAGGGAGTGGGCCGAGCGAGTTGCCGTCGAGGTAGACGACGCGGTCGGGCAAACGAAACCGCTCGCGCGCGAATGCGAGCGGGTCAGCAGCGTCGAGTTGTCGGGCCTGTTCGAGGATCACAATTCTCCAATTCGTCACCCCCGACTTGATCCGGGATCCGCCTTCTTAGCGTCGTAGAAGAAAAGGTGGATTCCCGCTTCCTCGCAAAGGCGAGCGGATCGGCGGCGTCGAGCGGCCGAGCTTCTGCAAGACTAGCCAATCTGCGAATGTGGGAAACGAATAACGATTGCGGCTCCGCCAAGGACGTCCGACCGTCCGAAGCTCAGCGTCCCGCCGAGTTGGCGAGCGACCATTCTGACCACCTTCATGCCCAGACCGGCAGTTGATTCCGGATCGAAGCCGGCCGGTAGGCCGGTCCCGGTTTTCCAGTAATTTGAGTCAAGCACCGTCGCGTCACAGCTTCGGCAGGGTCACGCCCTTCTGCCCCATATATTTTCCGGCGCGGTCGGCGTAGGTCACTTCGCAGGGTTCGTTGCCCTGGAGGAACAGGAACTGGCACGCGCCTTCGTTGGCGTAGACCTTGGCGGGGAGCGGCGTAGTGTTTGAGAATTCGAGCGTCACGTGGCCCTCCCAGCCGGGCTCCAGCGGCGTCACGTTCACGATGATCCCGCAGCGGGCGTAGGTGGATTTGCCGAGGCAGATCACCAGCACGTCGCGCGGCACCCGGAAATATTCGACGGTCCGCGCAAGCGCGAAGCTGTTGGGCGGAATTATGCAGACGGCGGTCCGGCGGTCGACGAAGCTGTTGTGCGCGAAATCCTTTGGATCGACGAGCGCATTGTCGACATTGGTGAAGATCTTGAACTCGTCGGCGACGCGCGCGTCATAGCCATAAGACGAGAGGCCGTAGCTGATGCAACCCTCGCGCCGCTGCGCCTCGACGAACGGCTCGATCATGCCGTTTGATTGCGCCTGCTCACGAATCCAGCGGTCGGACAAAATCGCCATTCCGAGTGCGTAACCGGCCGGTCCGGACGCATCAATTTGGCCCGGATTATTTCTGTGGATGGAGCCTCGTTCGCGTTTCTCGCACTTCCTGCGGACGCACCTCCGATTCGTGCACAAGCTATCCACAATTGTGCTACATATGTTCCGTTTGGGTGTGGGGCCGCACCAAGCGTAGAGGCACGTCATGGCTGAAGTCGTGCGTATCGCCGAGCCGGCGGAAACCGGCGCCCAATCGCTCCCGCAGAACGTCGAGGCGGAAGCGGCTCTCCTCGGGGCGTTGATGATCGACAATCGGCTGGTCGAGGACGTCCAGCTGAGATTGCAGCCGCACCACTTCTACGAACCGTTACATGGGCGTATCTACGAAGCGATTCTGCGGATGACGGACGGCAACCGGATTGCGAATCCGGTGACTCTCCGTCCGCTGTTCGAATCGGACGAGTCGATAAAAGAAGTTGGCGGCCCGGCGTATTTGGCGCAATTGACCGGATCGGGCGCGGCCGTGATCGGCGCCCGGGACTTTGCGCAGCAGATCTACGATCTCGCGCTGCTCCGGGCTCTGGTCGGCGTGGGCCGTGACCTGGTCGAAGGCGCGCTCGACACGAGTGAGGACGTTGCCCCCCTCGCTCAAATCGAGCGCGCCGAGACCGAGTTGTACAAGGTGGCCGAGGAGGGGGGCGCCGAGGGGCGGGCGAAGAGCTTCTCCGAGGCCACCAAAGACGCTCTCGAAATGGCCGAGCGCGCGCTCAACAGCGGCGGCCATCTGTCTGGATTCACGACAGGATTGGAGAGCCTCAACTCCAAGATCGGCGGTCTTCACAAGTCGGACCTGATCATCGTCGCGGGCCGCCCGGGCATGGGCAAGAGCTCGCTCGCCACAAACATCGGATTTGCCTGTGCTCAGCGCCTTTTGCGCGACCGCGAGGACGGTATTGAGCCCGTGAAGTCTGCCGGAACGCCGGTGGCCCTGTTCAGTCTCGAAATGTCTGCCGACCAGCTCGCGACTCGCATTCTTGCCGAGCAGTCGGGAATCAGCTCCGAGAATCTGCGCATGGGCCGAATCAGCCAGCAGGAGTTCCGGCAGCTCGCACGGGCAGCGGCCGAGCTTCAGAGCTTGCCGCTGTACATCGACGATACGCCGGGCCTGACGATTGCCGCCCTGCGCACCCGTGCCCGCCGCCTAAGGCGGCAGAAGGGCATCGGCATGGTGATCGTTGACTATCTCCAGCTGCTGCAGGGCACCGGTAAGGGAAGCTCGGGCGACAACCGAGTCCAGGAGATCTCCGAGATCAGCCGCGGGCTAAAGCAGCTCGCCAAGGAACTCGATCTGCCGGTGATCGGCCTGTCGCAGCTCAGCCGCGCCGTCGAGCAACGCGAGGACAAGAGGCCGCAGCTTTCGGACCTTCGTGAGTCGGGCTCGATCGAGCAGGACGCCGATATCGTCATCTTCATTTATCGCGAGGATTATTATCTCGCGGCCAAGCAGCCGGCGGACGACCATCCGGATTTCGCCGCCTGGCAGGAGGAGATGGCACGCAACTACGGCCGCGCCGAAATTATCGTCGCTAAGCAGCGCCACGGCTCGACCGGCAAGGTCCGGGTCAAGTTCGACAGCCGGATCACCAAGTTCAGCGACGCCGTTGATGAAGGCTATCTGCCGGAAATACGCGGCAGCTGATTTGGGAGGTCGCGCTCGTGGGAGGGCGCGATCCTGGGGAGGGGATGAGGGCGCCGGCGCTCGGTCCGGCGCCCTCACTTTATCGGTGGCTCACGGGCCGATGTCCTCGCCCTGCTGCTGGAACGCCTTGCGTGGAGCTCCGCGTACGAGACCGAGCGCCATCGCGACATCATCGTCCCAGCCGTAGACGTCGGGACGGAATTGCACGCGTCCGTCATCGAAAAAAGCGGTGTGATAGAACAGGCGCACCGGAATTGTGGTCTTGAGTTTGACCCACTGCTCCTGACCGCTCGCGAGCGCTTGCTGGAACTTGTCGAACACGCTGTCTTCGGTCGTGAGCAGGCTTGCGAACTGCAGCGCATTCTGGACGCGGACGCAGCCGTGGCTGCGGTGGCGTTCGGGGAGCCCGAACAGAGCCTTCGCGGGCGTATCGTGCATGTAGATTTGCTGAGCATCATTCATGTCGAATTTGACGAGTCCGAGCGAACTCTTGTCACCCGACTGCTGAACATAATGGCCGTTCTCGATCACGAAATCGTTCGCGGCGAGCCAGCCCGAATCCTTCGTTGCGAGCTCCTTCGCCGCGATCTTGTCAGGGACACGCCACTTGGGATTGGCGACGAGCTGCGAGAAGCTGGCCTGGATCTCCGGCGTCTGTTTGTCCGGTTCGCCGGCGACCACCTCTCGGCGGTCGATGTGCTGGCCGTCGCGCCAATAATCGAGGAAGGTCGCCGCCGTGTTGACGTCGATGCGCGTTGCGGGCGGGTTGCGCTCGAGCCAGCGCAGCCGTTCCATGTTGATCGCGATCTGGCGCGCGAGCCCTGCCGGTCCAAGGTTGAGGGCATCAAGCGTCGTGTCGCCGATCACGCCATCCGCCTTGATGCTCCAATCCGCCTGCAGCTTCTTCACGGCCGCGGCGAGCGCATGGTCGTACCGCTGCGGAGGAGGAGCTTGCGGAGCAAGATAGCCGATGGCGGCCAAGGAGGCGGCGATCGCCGGTACTCGCGGGTCCCGGTGCCCGGGCTTGAGCGGCTTGCCAGCGGCGATTGGGTCGAGGTGCACCTTCGCAGCCTGCTGCAGATAGCGCAGGTGCGCCTGACTGAGCGCACGATATTCCTCGGTCTGCGGCGGGAGAGAAGCGAACCAGCCGTCGAGATCGCCTTTCGCGAGCGCGTCAGAGAGGGCCTTTGCGACATCGGCGTTCGGGCGAGGGATCGTGTAGACGGCGCTGATCTTCCTGGGATCGGAATAGCCGTGCGCGAGCGCCGCGGCGTAGCGCAGAGCCGCTTTTGTCAGCGTCTCCTCCCGCTCATTCGCATCCTTCGGCAGCGGCTCCTTGAGGAACAGATCCGGCTTGAGGCCATTCGCCGGCGCTCCGGCAATGACTGCGAGAAGCTGCTTCTGCGCCTTGCCGTCCCAGGCGGCCTGCCACTGCCGCGCCTCATAAAAGGCGCGAACCTGCGGATCGGTGACGCTCGATTGGAGGGAACCTGCATCGGCATGCTTGCCTCCGAAGGGAAGGCCGCTGCCGCATGCGGAGATGGAAACGCTCAACAGGGCAAGGATGAGGGCCTTGCCGGCCCGGCTACGCATTTTCACAGGGCTCTCAACGCCTTGCGAGCGAAAAGCGATCCAATGTTGTTCGGATCCGCCCTATCGCGCAGCGATGGGGAGGGGGACCATCGAACGAAGATTCGATGGTGGAGGGGTTAGCGCTGACCCCTCCACCACTGCCTGCGGCAGCGGTCCCCCTCCCCAGCCTTCGGCTAGGGAGGAGCTAGTCTTCCTGCAGGTTCGGATCGCGCAGTCCGGCGCCGATCGATCCGTGTGGGCGGTCGGCTTCGCTGCTGGTCACCGGGTATGCGCAATAATCGGCGGCGTAGAAGGCGCTCGGCCGATGGTTGCCCGAGAGGCCGACGCCCCCAAACGGGGCGTTCGAGGGTGCCCCGTTGGTCGGCTTGTTGCGATTGATGACGCCCGCACGGACGTTCGACCAGAACTTGTCGAACAGATCCGGTCCGCCCCCGATCAGGCTCGCGGCGAGTCCGAAGCGCGTGTTGTTGGCCTCATGGATTGCGGCGTCGAAGTCGCGGACGCGGATGACCTGCAGGACTGGTCCGAAGATCTCCTCGTCGGGGCGGTCGCGAACGTCGGTGACGTCGATGATTGCGGGGGTTAGAAACGGACGCTCCGAATCCGGACGATCCAGCCGCCGAAGCGGCTTGCCGCCCTTCATCATGAGGTTGAGCCATTGCTCCTGCACATGATCGGCGGCGGCATTGTCGATCACCGGTCCCATGAACGGCTGCGGGTCCGCGAATGGCTCGTCGACGATCATGCGGTCGAGGAGCTTTTCGATTTCGGCAAGTAGCTCGCCTTCCTTCCCGTCCTCGAGGATCAATCGCCGCGCGGCCGTGCACCGTTGGCCCGCCGTCAGATAGGCGGACTGGACGACCATGATCGCGGCCGCCTCGATATCCTTCGCGTGCCACACGACGAGCGGATTGTTCCCGCCGAGCTCGAGGGCGAGGATCTTGTGCGGGAACTCCGCGAACTGCCGATGGAGCGACTGGCCCGCCCGCGCCGAGCCGGTGAAGAGCAGGCCGTCGATGTCGGGCTCCGCGGCAAGCATTTTGCCCTGCTCCGGCCCGCCGATCAGCAGCCGGACGAGGCCTTCCGGAATCTTCGCCTCGTGGAAGCAGTTGACGAGGAACTCGCCGGCCGCGGGCGTCTTCTCGGACGGTTTGAATATGACGGCATTCCCGGCGATCAGCGCCGGTACGATGTGGCCGTTGGGGAGGTGCGCGGGGAAATTGTACGGGCCGAGCACCGCAAGCACACCGTGCGGCTTGTGGCGCACCGCGACCTTGTTGCCGAGCGCGGCTTCGAGCTTTCGCTGCGGCGTCCGCTCCGCATAAGCGTCGACCGAGATGTCGACCTTGTTGACGACCGCGCCGACTTCGGTGCGCGCTTCCCAAAACGGTTTGCCTGTCTCCTTGGAGATCAGCTCGGCGAATTCGGCTTCTTTCTTGCGGACGACATTGGCGAAGCGGCGCACTGCCTCGACACGATAGGAGAGAGAATGGGCCGCCCAGGCCGGCTGCGCAGCGCGCGCGGCTGCGACTTCTGCCGCGGCGTCGCCGATCCTTCCGGACCAGATCTGTTCGCCGGTCGCGGGATTGGTCGACGTCAGCGTGTTGGGCACCGCTGCGCGCTCGACGACCTCGATCTTTTCGTCAAGCTGCCGGTGCATCTTGCTCCATTGCCTCGCCCATTTGCCGGATCGCTGTAACCTTGTCATTGAAGAGCTGCCAGTCGTCGCGTTCAGCGATGGCAGACCAGATCGCCTCGACCTCGTCGATGTGCATCGAGCATGGGCCTCGACCGGACCAATATGGGTGCGATTGTTGGCGTTCGCGACCTTCGAGCGCCTTCGCGAGCGCACGGAACGGCTTCGATGGATAAAGCTCGGCGCCTGGATCGCGGCCGCCGCGCCAGTCGAAGAAGATGCGGTCGACAGTCGCTTCGCGGGTGGCGAGCGCCGTTACCAGCGCTGCGGCGACATCGCGGTCGTACTCGCCTTTCGCGAGGCCGAGCCGACGAAGGATCGCATCGACCAGCGCATCCTCGAAGCGACTGCTCCACGTCCCCAGTATGTCCGAAAGCGGGGATGCTTCGGCTACGAGCAACAGGCAACCTGCGAATTGAGCAAGATCCCAGTGAATGGCTTCGGGTTGCCGTCCGAATGCGTAGAGCCCGTAATGATCGAAATAAGCGGCGGTGAAGCCGGACTCCCATTCCGGCGCGAGACGCCAGGGGCCGTAATCGAAGCTCTCGCCGGTGACGTTGATATTGTCGCTGTTGAGTACGCCGTGCACGAAACCCGCGGCGAGATACGATGCAGCGAGCGTGGCGGTCGCCCGGCTGACCAGGTCGAACAGGCGCAGCGCATTTTCGCTGTCATCCGCTGCGGGCGCTTCCGAATAGAGATTCTCGAGGCAGTAGCGCACCAGCTTGTTGATGTTCTCCGTCTCGCCGAAGAAGGCGAGCCGCTGGAAGGTGCCGATCCGAATGTGGCCGTGGCTGAGGCGCGTCAGGACTGAGGAACGCGTGGGGGAGGGCTCGTCGCCGCGCTCGAGCGCCTCGCCAGTTTCGAACAGGGCGAAACTCTTCGACGTGTTCACTCCCAGCGCTTCGAGCATTTCGGTCGCGAGCACCTCGCGTACACCGCCCTTGAGCGTCAGCCGACCGTCAGCGTGGCGGCTGTAGGGGGTCTGACCTGAGCCTTTGGTGCCGAGGTCGAGCAGCCGGCCCCGATCGTCCCGGAGCTGCGCAAAAAGGAAGCCGCGCCCGTCCCCGATCTCGGGATTGTACACCCGGAACTGATGACCGTGATAGCGCAGTGCCAGAGGCTCGACGAGATTGTCGGGCAAGGGCTCGAACCGGCAGAAATGCGCCGGCCATTGCTCTTGGTTTAGCTCGAGACCCACGCGCTCAGCCCAACGCTGGTTGAGGAAACGCGCGGTGCACTGCGGGAAGTGCGCAGGCTCTACCGCATCGTAGAACTCGCCGCCAAGGCTGAGGATCCTGGGATCGGGGCGGTAGCTGGTCATCGAAGATGAAGTCGTCCACGGCGCGACGGTTCCAAGCAGGTTGCACACTCGCGCACACGGGCGCGCTTGACAGCTACTCACACACCGGGAGTAAACGCTAGTTTAACAAGGCCGAGTCGCCGCGGCGAGCGCCTTGGTGAGCGTTCGTGACGCACTTTTCGCTCGGAGCCGTCATTTCGGATGTTCGCCAACTCCAATCCGGACAACGAAACACCATCGGCGGGCCAGGGCCTGAATGCCTGCGCGCTCTTCGGATATGCCGCGCTGGTGCTCGCCGATGCCGAACTGCTGCGGACGCCGGTGCAGGGCACCGTGGGGACCACCGTCGAGGCCTCCGGCGATCCTCACTTCTACGTGCGGCAATCCGAAGCGCTGATCCGCGGGGCACCTGTTACGCAGGACGCGACACAGCCTGCGCCCGTTTCTCGCCAGCTGAGGGCGAAGGACCTCATCGCCGAGCTCCACGCGATCAACGCGCAGATCCATCAGATCATGTTCCAGGTAGAACGAGCGGTCTCCCGTCTCGCGACCAGCGGCTAGCCGCGGACTATTCGACCAACCGCACCTCGGTGACGGCGAAGGTCACTTTGTCGAGACCATCGCAGCTCTCCCCAATGTACACCTGACCGGCGAAGACCAGCCGGCGCGCAATGAAGCGCGTGCATTGGATGTCCGGGTGCATGTTCCCATCGACGTAGACGGTCTGCGAAGGGAAATAGATCAAGCCGTTGAGCTTGGAGAAGCTGCTTCCTCCGAGCCGGTTCTCACCGCCGGGAAGATCGGTAGCGGCGTGGCGGTCCTGATAGAAAAGGATCCCGGCATTCGGCCCCTCGCGCGTCGCGCTCATCTGCACCGTGGCATCCGACGAAATGTCGACCTTACCGATCGAGCCGGCGTCGGTCGCAGCAGTCTCGCTCGTCAGGAAGATCGTGCATGCGTCGCATGAGACATGTCCATGGGGTCCGACGATGAAATTGCCCTTGTTGAGGATATATTCGCCGTCCTGCAGCCGCACGGGGCCGTTGAGGATCATGTTCGCATAGCAGCCGGGGTCGAGTGCCGTTTCCTTGGCGTCGGGATTAATCGTGATGTTCGGGCAGCCGGTGTTCGGAACCAGTGGCGGATCGGTGTCGGCGAGCGGATCGTCCTGCATCAGCGCATGCTCGCGCATGCCGGATTTGAGGGCCGCTTGCTGATCACCGATACTGCCGTACGACCGCAGCGCCTTTGCCTGAATTGTGGACTCACCGTCGGCTTCGAGCGCGCGTTTACCCGAGGCATTGGTCGAAACTCCGCAGTCCGCCTGCACCTCGGAATTCGGGCGAAGGACGACACCGGATTCATCGTCCATGTCGCCCAAAGCGAAGGCACAATAGCGGCCGTTCTTGACCACCGTTGCAGTCGCCACCGCGCTGATCACGGGCGGATGCTTCATGAACATCGAGCTGAAGGTCATCTGCGCCGGCGCGGCGATCGTGACCGCGACCGCGAATGGATCGTTTTCGTGCCCGGGTGGTCCTTGGGCGGCTTGGATGCTCGCGTTCTCGGGAACGTTGCCGGTCTGCATCGCAGTCCGGCTCACCGCGTTCTCGAGGTCCTGGCTCGAGATGAGGCTGTATACGCCCGCCATGGCAGCTCCATCGGCGGCGGCCTGGATCTCACGCTTCTGAAGCATCCACTCGACGCCATCGATCGCAAGGCCGGCAGCGGCGATGAGAAGCGGAAACACCGCCGCGACGACCATCGCCACGTTGCCGCGCTGGTCGGGGAGGAGACGTCGGAGCCGCCGCAGGAGCTTCGAAGGCATGTATGCAGCCGTCACCGTTCGTGAGTCTCTAATGGTGTGGCCGAGTATGGAGCGTCGCCGCATGGTGCGACGCGCCAGCCGAATGGGGATATGGATCGACGTGGATCGGCGGCCCGGCTTGGTTTGACGCGGGATCGAGCGACGGGCTGTTCTTCACCGCATCGATATCGCCATGAAGCTCTTGAGCCTCTTTTTGATAAGCGTTGATCTGATGCGGTTGGCGCCCGCATGAGATCAGAACCAACGCCGCAAAGGGCAGGCACAGCAGCCGAAACGCTGTGCCTGCGGCATAGGTGAACCTCATTGCGGTATCGGGACGAGCCGGGGGTTTGCAGTCCAGCTGAACCCGGAGAACATTTTCATCATTTTGCCGTTACCGAGGTTGCCGCCCGAGCAGCTCAGATTCTTGTTGATGCAATTGTCCGTCCACATGGCCATTATCGTGTCGTCCCATGCTCCGAACCAGTCCGCATGGAGGGTATACCCAGCCGGGTGCCCTGGGAACATCGCATCGCTGGACAGGCCCCACTTGCTCGTGTCGTCGCCGGCGACGATCGAATACCAGGCCTGCAACGT